>CAYWBZ010000001.1:0-4841 GCA_964456535.1 uncultured Woeseiaceae bacterium
TTTGACCGCTTCGCGAGCCAATTTGCAAGCTTTTAACGCATATTTTCCGGTTCTATTCTTATGTCTGAAAACCATCTGAGCGACCTCAGATTCGATTCCTTGACGCTCCACGAGAGCGTGCAGGCCGGTATCCGTGATGCCGGCTTTGAATTCTGTACACCGATTCAGGCCAGTACCCTGCCTATCGCGCTGAAACCCAGTGATGTCGCGGGTCAGGCGCAGACCGGCACCGGTAAAACAGCGGCCTTTTTGATTGCGGCGTACCAACGCCTGCTGACCAACCAGACTGAGGCGCCCGAGGGACAGCGCCAGCCACGTGTATTTGCGCTGGCTCCAACACGTGAGCTGGCCATGCAAATCGCCAAGGATGCGGAGGCACTCGGCAAACATACCGGCCTGAAAGTCGGTCTGGCGTACGGCGGCACAGATTATGAAAAACAACGCCAGATACTCCAGGACGGCGTAGACCTGTTGATTGGCACGCCGGGACGGATCATCGACTACTTCAAGCAGGGCGTATTCAAGCTGGATCAGGTACAGGTCGCCATACTCGATGAAGCCGATCGCATGTTTGATCTCGGCTTTATTAAGGACATTCGCTACCTCCTGCGACGCCTCCCAAGCCCCGAGAAACGACTGAACATGTTATTTTCAGCAACGCTGTCGCAGCGCGTGTTGGAGCTCGCCTACGAACACATGAACGAGCCGGAGTTGATCCGAATCGAGCCTGAGAAAGTGACGGTCGACCGGGTCCGCCAAGCGATCTTCTACCCGTCCAACGAAGACAAAATGCCGCTGCTTGTCGGACTGGTCCGCGAAATCGGCGACGTTCGCATCATGATTTTTGTGAACATGAAACGTGAAGCCGAAAGGGTCCAGGATTATCTGGAAGCCAATGGCGTCCACGCGGCAGCAATTTCCGGCGATGTACCGCAGAATAAACGCCAGCGAATGCTGGCGGATTTTCAGGAAGGCAGATTGCCGGTGCTGATCGGCACCGATGTGGCATCACGCGGATTGCACATTCCTGATGTCGAATACGTTATCAACTACGACCTGCCGCATGATGCAGAGGATTATGTGCATCGCATCGGTCGAACTGCCCGTGCTGGTGCCTCCGGTAATGCCTTGAGCATGGCTTGTGAAACCTACGCTATGTCACTGCCCGACATTGAAAATTACATTGGCCACAAGATTCCGTTCGCAAATTATGATCCTGATACTCTGCCGGAATTAATCAAACCGAAACCGCGTAAGCGCAATCCGTCACAACGCCGTGGTGGAAAGCCGGGTGGTGGGAACAGATCAGGCGGTCACCGCCCCCGTCGATAGCATATCGGCAACACGTTTCACACCGCGGAATTCCGAGCCTTCTTTGACCGGTTCGGACGTATCCGGGTGGGTTACTGTCACGAGCATCTCAATGCCATATTCATGCGCACTTCGCAGGACCGGCTGACTGTCATCGACGAACAGCGTCGTCTCGCGATCAAAGCCTACGTCCTCCTGCAGCGCGCTCCAGAAATTCTGACTTTCCTTCGCATATCCGTAGTCGTGCGAACTGTGAAGGCCATCAAAATAATCCCCCAAACCTGTCATCGCCTCTTTTAGTGCCAGCGTGTCCGGGTGTGAGTTAGTTACCAATAGAACACGAACGTCCTGTTCGTGAACCGTGCGAAGAAACTCCAGGGCGCCGGGCAGATAACCTATGCGATGGCTGACATCGTGATGTAACTGCATGACATCAATTCCCAGGCGCTCGCACCAGTGGTCCAGGCAATACCAATCAAGATCGCCCTCCACCGCTTCGTATTTCGACATCAGGAGTACTTGAGCATCTTCAAACGACATGTCGTTTGCCACCGCGTAGCGCCGTGGCACGAGTTCCTTCCACATATAGTTATCAAACGCGAGATCGAGGAGCGTTCCGTCCATATCGAGCATCAAAGTCGAAGACTCTCGCAAGGCTGATTGTGGATCCAGTTTCATTGTTATACTGCGCGCCCCGAATGTCTTGCAGGAATTGGAATGAAGTCCCTGATCGATCCCGTCGTTGCCATGGCCATCGATGCCGGCCGTAAGATTCTGGAAGTTTACTCGTCCGACTTTGAGGTGCAAAGCAAAGACGACGATTCACCGCTGACGCAGGCCGATCTCGCTTCACATCACTGCATCGTGGCTGGCCTGGAGGCGCTGACGCCGGATATACCGATTATTTCGGAAGAATCCGAGCTGCCAAGCTTTGCGGAACGTAGTCAATGGGATCGCTACTGGATCATCGACCCGCTGGACGGCACCAAGGAATTCGTGAATCGGAACGGTGAATTCACGGTCAATATTGCGCTGATCGATAAGCAAAAACCGGTTTTCGGAGTCGTTCACGTGCCAGTACAAGACAAAACGTATTGGGGCTGTGAAGGTTTTGGTGCAGAACGCCGGGACAGTGACGGTAGCGTGGAGTCAATCCATGTTTCGGCCACCAGTTCGGACCCCGTTCGCGTCGTTGGCAGCCGCTCACATCGCGGCGCGAGCCTTGATGCCTATCTTGATAACCTGGGCGAGTACGACATGATTCCCATGGGCAGTTCGCTCAAGTTTTGCGTAATTGCGGAAGGTGGCGCTGACCTGTACCCGAGACTGGGCCTTACCTCAGAGTGGGACACCGCCGCCGCTCAGGCTGTCGTCGAACAAGCCGGCGGAAGCGTTGTCACGCTTGACGGTAAGCCTATGAAATACAATACGAAAGCAGACATCCTGAATCCGTTCTTTTTTGTTATCGGAGCGGCCGACAGAGACTGGTTGGCGCTGCTGCCTGACAGCGAGTAGCATGGTCGAATGACTGGTGATATCGATACCGAATCGTTTAAGGAGCTCGAGCGATTAAGGGAGTTGCGTGTCAGTCACAGGGACCTCGATTACCTGATCGGCCGACTGCAGCATGACCCGATGGTCGATCAACTGCGCATACGACGCCTCAAGAAGCGCAAGCTGCTCCTGAAAGACATGATCATGAATCTGGAAAGCGAATTGATTCCGGATCTTGACGCCTGAGGATCTTTGCGCGGCTGCTACAGTTTTACCCGGTTCAGCCGCAACGCGTTCGTGATTACAGACACCGAACTAAGACTCATCGCAGCTGCCGCAATCATCGGGCTGAGCAAAACCCCGAATACGGGATAAAGTACACCGGCCGCGACGGGCACACCAACCGAGTTATAGACGAACGCGAAAAACAGATTCTGTCGAATGTTTTTCATCGTCGCGCGTGACAATCGACGAGCGCGAATGATGCCCTGCAAGTCCCCTTTCACGAGCGTAATTCCAGCGCTTTCCATCGCGACATCCGTTCCAGTCCCCATGGCAATACCAACGTGCGCCTGCGCAAGTGCCGGTGCATCGTTGATGCCATCGCCAGCCATGCCCACTATCTGGCCGGCGTCCTGCAGTTTCTTCACAGTCTCCGCCTTCTGATCCGGCAGTACGCCGGCCACAACCTCGTCCAACTGCAGTGCGGCAGCGACAGCACGCGCTGTGGTCTCGCTGTCGCCAGTCAACATGACGATACGAACGCCTTCTTGATGCAGAGCCTTTATGGCCGCGGGTGTGGTTTCCTTAATCGGATCAGAGACACTCACAAGGCCTGCCGCATTACCGTCGACCGCAACGAACATGACAGTTTGTCCGTCAGCGCGTAAAGCCTCAGCACGTTCAGCCAGACTACCGACGCCAATGTCGAGTGACTCAAGCAGTCGCAAGTTGCCAAGCGCCACCCGCTTTCCGTCAACATCACCGATGACACCTTTGCCCGTAATCGATTCGAATCGCTCCACGCGGCCGAGTTGGAGGTCGCGCGCGGCTGCGCCGGTGACAATGGCAGCTGCCAGTGGGTGTTCGCTGCCCTTTTCCAGCGTTGCAGCCAGTCGCAGCAGCTCCGTGTCATCGACATCGCCATTCGCCTCGACCAGCGCCAGCGTCGGCCTGCCTTCTGTCAGCGTGCCGGTTTTGTCAACGACGAGTGTGTCGACCTGGCGCATGACTTCAATCGCCTCGGCATCCTTGAACAGGACCCCGAGCGAGGCACCTCTTCCTGTCGCCGTCATTATCGACATTGGCGTCGCCAGTCCAAGCGCGCAGGGGCAGGCTATGATCAGGACAGCAACCGCGTTGATCAGCGCATAGGCCAATGCTGGTGCCGGTCCAATGGCCGCCCAAACCACGAAGGTGGCAACGGACGACAGTACGACGGCCGGCACGAAATAACCGGCTACAACGTCGGCCAGCTTCTGGATCGGTGCCCGGCTACGCTGCGCCGCGGCAACCATCTGCACAATTTGCGAAAGCATTGTGTCGCTACCGACACGCTGTGCTTCGATGACCAGCCCACCCGTACCATTAACCGTCGCGCCAATCACCTTGTCGCCGCTTTCCTTCTCCACCGGAATCGGCTCACCCGTAATCATGGATTCGTCAACCGCACTTCTGCCCTCGATAACCTCCCCGTCGACTGGCAATTTTTCGCCCGGCCTTACCCGCAGACGATTTCCTACCTGAATGTTTTCGAGCGGTACGTCGCTCTCGCTGCCATCGGGCTCTATTCGGCGAGCGGTCTTGGGTGCCAATCCGAGCAACGCACGAATAGCCGAACCAGTTCGATGTCGAGCACGCAACTCCATGACCTGGCCCAGCAAGACCAGCGTAATGATGACTGCGGCTGCTTCGAAGTACACGGCCACCTCACCGTGCACATCCTGAAACGATACTGGGAAAATCGACGGCAGCAACGTCGCCACGATGCTGTAGCCATAGGCAACCCCGGTACCGAGTGCAATCAAAGTGAACAT
>CAYWBZ010000001.1:4941-10360 GCA_964456535.1 uncultured Woeseiaceae bacterium
TTTCGATGATCGCCACGCAAGTAGTACCCGGGGTCTGCAGAAAACTTCGTTTTGCATCCCGCCGAGCAAAAATGGTAACCATCCCCATCGTGATCATGGTTGTGCGTTGAAGGTAATTTAACCGTCATTCCGCACACAGGATCTAATGCTGTTTCGCTCATGTTACTTTCTCATCCAATTTCAATTGTCTCTCACGCCAATAAAGAAACAGCGCGGGAATTACGACTAAAGTCAGGATGGTGGCACTAACCATGCCACCCACCATCGGCGCGGCGATTCGTCGCATCACCTCCGACCCTGTACCGCTACCTAACATGATGGGCAGCAAGCCAGCGATTATCGCTGCGACCGTCATCATGATCGGCCGTACACGAAGTAATGCGCCATCGATAACAGCCTGCTGCACATCTTTCATACTGAGTTCACGACCCTCAGACTTCGCCTCCGACATGTGTTGCCGCATAGCCTGGTTGAGGTACACCAGCATCACCACGCCAATCTCAACCGCAACACCGGCCAGTGCAATGAAGCCAACACCAACTGCAACTGACAGATCGTAGTCCAGCAAATATAAGAGCCACAGCCCGCCAATCAATGCCATTGGAAGCGTGCCAATGATGATTGCAACCTCAGCAAAACGCCGGAAGTTGAGATACAACAACAAAAGAATAATCGCGAGCGTCACCGGACCGACGACCGTCAGCCGCTCCTTGGCGCGCACCATATATTCATACTGACCGGACCAGGCCAGGGAATAGCCAGCCGGCAGATCGATGAGATCCGCAACAACCTGTTGTGCTTCGCCCACGTAAGAGCCGAGATCCCGACCGCTGATATCCACATAGGTCCAGCCGTTCAAGCGCGCGTTTTCGCTCTTGATGGCGGGCGGACCATCGACCACTCTAACGTCAGCCACATCCGCCAGTGCGATGCGCGCACCGTGTGGCGTAACGATCGGCAGCAATCTCAGCTGCTCAACAGAGTCACGCACCCGCTGTGGGTAACGCACGTTCACCGGATAACGCTCCAGTCCTTCAACGGTCTGCGTGACATTCATTCCGCCAACTGCCGAGCGCACAACGTCCTGAATGTCGTTTATGTTCAGCCCGAAGCGCGAGGCGCGTTTACGATCAATATCGACATCCACGTAACGACCGCCTGCGACACGCTCGGAATACACCGACGCAGTACCCTCGACATTGGCGAGCACACGTTCGAGATCCATGCCGATGCGCTCAATGACCTTGAGGTCTGGTCCGGCGACTTTTATGCCAACGGGTGTTTTGATGCCGGTTGCCAGCATGTCGATGCGGGTCTTGATGGGCATGACCCACGCGTTGGTGAGCCCTGTGTATTGAACGACGCGATCAAGCTCGGCTCGCAGGCTCTCAGGGGTCATGCCCTCTCGCCACTCCTCGCGTGGCTTGAACTGGATGACCGTCTCGATCATCGTCAGGGGTGCCGGGTCGGTCGCTGTCTCGGCGCGGCCTATTTTGCCGAATACACGTTTCACTTCCGGCACCGTAAAAATCATCTTGTCGGTGTGTTGCAAGATCTCTCTCGCCTTGTCGATGGACACGCCGGGATAGGTGGTCGGCATGTACATGAGATCACCTTCATCCAGTGGCGGCATGAATTCCGAGCCTAACTGCGTCGCCGGCCACAGCCCGACGACAAGAATGACCGCCGCGGCTACCAGCGTTGCTTTCGGAAATCGAATGACTGCGTTGATAACCGGGCGGTACGCACTCGTTAGTACACAATTGATCGGATTCTTGTGTTCCGGCGTCACGGTGCCGCGAATGAAGTAGCCCATCAGCACCGGCACGAGGGTGATGGAAAGGCATGCCGCTGCTGCCATCGCATACGTCTTCGTATACGCCAGCGGCGCGAACAAGCGGCCCTCCTGAGCCTCAAGCGTAAACACAGGCAGGAAGCTCAACGTGATGATCAAAAGCGAGAAGAACAAGGGCGGACCAACCTCGGTCGCCGCCTCTGCCACGATGCGCCAGCGATTCTCGTCTGTGAGTGGCTCCTTCTCGATGTGCTTGTGCATGTTTTCGATCATGACAATGGCGGCATCCACCATTGCACCGATCGCAATCGCGATACCACCGAGCGACATGATATTAGCGTTGATCCCCTGCATTCTCATAACGATGAATGCCGCGAGAATACCCACCGGAAGACTGAATATGATGACGGCGGACGAACGCAGATGGAACAGAAACAGCGCGCACACCAGCGCTACAACCAGGAACTCTTCAACAAGCTTTCCTTGCAGCGTTTCGACTGCACGGTTGATCAAATCGGAGCGATCATAGGTCGTTACTATTTCGACACCATCCGGGAGGCTGCGCTTAAGCTCCGATAGGCGCTCTTTGACTGCCTCGATCGTTTGCAGCGCGTTCTCGCCCCAGCGCATGATGACCACGGCACCAACGACTTCACCTTCACCGTTCAGGTCTGCAATGCCGCGCCGCATTTGTGGGCCGACCCGAATATCGGCTACGTCGGACAACACCAGTGGCGTGCCCAGTTCGTTGACGCCCAGCGGGATATCGCTGAGATCGTCGAGACCTTCAATATAACCGCTTGCGCGCACCATGTACTCCGCCTCGCCCATTTCAATAACGGAGCCGCCGGATTCCTGATTACCCTCACGAATAGCCATTTTGAGTTTGGACAGCGGTATGCCGAAGGCGCGCAGTTTGTCCGGATCGACGACCACCTGGTATTGCCGCACCATGCCACCAATGGTGGCTACCTCGGCGACACCCGGCACAGTCTGTAACTCGTATTTGAGAAACCAGTCCTGCAGACTGCGAAGCTGCGAGAGATCGTGCTGGCCACTGCGATCAACAAGCGCATACTCGAATACCCAACCCACACCCGTTGCATCCGGCCCCAACGCGGATTTCGCGTTGCCTGGCAACTGCCCGGACACCTGGTTCAGATATTCCAGCACGCGTGATCGCGCCCAATAGAGATCGGTGCCATCTTCGAAAATGACGTAGACGTAAGAGTCGCCAAAGAACGAGTAACCGCGCACGTTGGTCGCTTTGGGTACTGACAACATCGCCGTCGTCAACGGATAGGTCACCTGGTCCTCGACGACTTGCGGTGCCTGACCGGGATAGGAGGTCTTGATAATGACCTGCACGTCGGACAAATCGGGAAGTGCGTCCACTGGCGTTTGGCTCACGGAATACAGTCCCCACGCAGTGACGAAAAGCGTCATGATCAGAACCAGGAAGCGGTTCGAGATCGACCATCGAATCAGTCCTGCAATCATGGTGATGGCTCCATACGCTCCAGCGCCGCTTCGATGTTCGACTCGGAGTCGATCAGAAACTGCCCGGACGCAACGATCAGATCACCCTCCGAAACGCCCTCTCGAATTGCAATCCGGTCGCCTGACTCAATACCGATTTTTACTGGCTGCGACCGAAACCGACCTTCCGGTAATGCCAGTACGACACGATTAACGGAACCACCGCGAATCAGCGCCTCACGCGGTATATGGACGACATCGCCGAAACCCTCACCGAGTATCGTGACGCGAGCAAACATGTTCGGCTGCAGTCTTTCGGACTGGTTGTCGAAACGCAGACGGACTTTCAATGTGCGGGTTTTCGGGTCGAGCTCCGGGTAAACATAGTCGACCGTCCCATCCCATATTTCACCCGGCAAATAGTCGAGTTCAACCTTGGCGCGCTGTCCGGCCTTGACCCATGCGGCCTGGCGTTCGAATACTTCGGCAATCACCCAGATAGTGTCGAGTTTTGCTACGGACATGATCTCGGTCGCCGGCGTTACGAAAATGCCTTCACGTACGCCCAGGTGCGCGATAACACCATCTGTCTGCGCATACACTCGAATCAGCCGGCGAATACTCCGTTCCTTATCAAGCCGTGCGATTTCGTTGCTCGTGACACCCAGTGATGCGAGGCGCTCCCGTGAGGCATTCAAGAGCAACTTATTGTTGCTGCGTAACGCCACGAGATATTCCTCTTCCGCATTAACAAGCGTCGGCGAATACATTTCGAACAGCAATTGACCCTTCTCGACCGGGTCTCCGCTTGCCTTAGTCACGAGTTTTTCGATCCAGCCCTCGACGCGGGTATGTACGTGTTGCACTGTGTCCTCGTCATAGCCGACATAGCCAACCGTTTCGATGCGGCGCGAAAGTTCGCCGCGCTCGGCTTTCACCGTGCGCACACCCAGATTATTGACGATCGTCGGATCTATCTTGACGACCCCGGGCTGACCATCGACTTCATCCGCATAGACTGGCCTGAGGTCCATGCCCATCGGTGACTTGCCCGCCTCGTCCCTGCGGTAATTGGCGTCCATAGGCGCAACCCAATACAGCACTTCGCGTTCGGCATTATTGTCGGAATTTCCGGGCATACCCGCTGGCGAGTCCATGGATCGGCCGATAAAGATACCGATTACGATCGCAACAACGACCGCAACGGCCATAGATATATTCTTATTCATTGTGGAAACCCTCCCAGGTTGGCAAGCACGGCATAACTTTGCGCGCGCTCCACCTGCAGGCGAATGTGGTCAATACGGGTGTTCAGGTCGTCGATATAGCCGCGCATTACGTCGGAGAAATCGCCCTGGTCACTCTGGTACCCAAGCAACGAGGCTTCGGCGTGGTCCTTGGTCTGATCGAGAATGCGCGTATCGTAAAGTGCCAGCCTGCGCGTCAGGTCCTGCCAGAGCGCGTACTCCGCGTTAAGCTGACTTTGCAGGCCGCGCAGGGTTTGCTCTCGACTTGAATGTGCTGCGCTCCGTTCCTGCAAGGCCGCCGACAAGGAACTGTCGACTGATTTCTTGCGGAAAAATGGCAGGCCAACCGTCACCCCTACAGTGATGAAATCAGCGCGCGGTTCACCGGACGGTAAAGAACCGTCCCGGTAGCTATAGCCGAGATCCAGCGCCCAGCCGGGCTTGGAGCGCTCATTGGCGAGATCAACGCCCGCACCTCGTGCCTCAATGTGTGAGTCGGCAGCCCGCATCACCGGATGTTGTTGCAGCATCGTTTGCATCGAATCAAGCGTCGGCATCTGCTCCCAGCTTGGAAGTTTTCTGGCTACCGGTCGCGCCGCATCCTGACCAATCCATTCGCCCAGCACGGCTATTGCACGCGCACGTTGCCGCTCCATCTCAATAAGCCGGTCATCGAGTCGGCTCAATTCAAGTTCCGCGCGCAATACGTCCTGCTGGCTCTTGCGGCCAACCGCGTAAAGCGATCGCGTGATGGTTGCGAGATCGTCAAAAAACGGCCGTGATTCCAGGACCAGGCCGTGTGCAAGCTCCCAGTAGTAGAGATCCAGCCACGCGCTGCGGGCGGCAGTCAGGACGTTTCGCCCTCTCGCGTCGGCATTCTCATTCATCTCACTGGCCA
>CAYWBZ010000001.1:10460-14421 GCA_964456535.1 uncultured Woeseiaceae bacterium
TTTTTGTGCTCGGGCATCGGCCCGAATGGGAAATACATCAGAAAAACTCCTGCGTTAAAACCGGGAAAAAGCGGCTTACAGCGGGGAGTTAGCTAATCCAGATAGACGCAGAAAAGCTTGTGCAGCGGTGGGGAGTGGTTGCCGGGATCCGGCGGTCGCGTGTCGGGCTGTGCAATGCTCAGCGTGTGCAGTGACGGCCAGGCTACTGGAAGCGCAACAACGGACACATCGTCCTGGTTCTCGAACTTGCCAACGCGAAGGTCGACAGCCGCGGCTTCAAGGTCGCAGCAATCCGACTGCATCGACCCACAGTCGGCCTCTACGGCAGCGTCATGACCGTGATGGGTCATTTGCTGCTCAGCCGCCGGCGGACAATGCGGACAGTCGTCGGCAACTTCGAATGCCATTGCGCAAGGCGTAATAGCCAGATTCAGCCAACAAATAACGAGCACACTGAGCATACGGCGAGGCGCCGAAGTCATGCTGCTACGTATAGATTGCTGAATCATGGAGCCTTTTTAGTCCTTCAACGGCCCGGACGCAAGGAATTTGGTCAGGTTTTAGGCCCAATATGGGTCTCACCACGCTCCGTGGCCAGCATCACCTGCCTCTGCCGCTCCTCAAGGCGTGCCAGCCGGTCTTCGTCAACCTCGTTGATGCAGAGCGGACAGGACACGCCCTCGCGATACTCCGGTGACTGCAGGTCCGCCGTACTCAACGGCCTGCGGCAGGCGTGACATTGCACATAGCCGCCTTCCGCCAGGTCGCGGTCGACCGCCACACGCGTGTCAAAGACAAAGCACTCGCCGTGCCATTGGTTCTCTGCCTCTTCCACCTCGGAAAGGTAGTTCAGAATCCCGCCCTGCAGGTGGTAAACGTCATCGAATCCGAGTTCGAGCATGAGCGCCGTCGCCTTCTCGCAGCGAATACCGCCAGTACAGAACATAGCCAGTGGTCGGTCCGTCGATTGCTCGGCCAGTTCTTTCGCGAACTCCGTAAATTCGCGAAAACTGTCGTTGCCCGGATCAAGTGCACCGGGAAACGTGCCAACCTCCACTTCGTAGTGATTGCGGGTATCGATGACCACTACTTCAGGGTCGGATATCAATTCGTTCCAGCGTGCTGCGTTCACATGCTCGCCGGTCCCTTTGTGGGGGAGGATGTCGGGCCGACCCAGCGTGACGATCTCGGTCTTTACCTTCACCCGCATTTTTCGAAACGGGGCATCAACGGAATCTGTCCAGCGTGCATCGAGTTCTTCAGTAATACCGAGTTGCTCACGAATCCAGTTCATGACAGTTCGAACAGATTCCTCGCTGCCGGCCAGCGTGCCGTTAAATCCCTCTGTCGCGACCAGCACGGTGCCCAGCAGGCGCTGCTCATCACACAGTGCTTTCAGTTGATCCCGGAATGACTCCGGATCCTTCAGATCAAGGAACCGGTAAAGCGATACGACTTTCATTGCTTCTTATGCTTCGGTGACGGTAAGTGACAAAATGCTGTGACGAATTTCTTCGCCGAGCACCAGGCGTGCGTCGGCACCAATGCTCGTCAGGTCATCGTCGAATTCGATGAGCCCGTCGGCATCTCGTCGTAGAACATCAAGCTCCTGCAGGGTGCGTATGAAGTCATGAAACAGCGACTTGTTAAAAAAGTCCGGAGAGTGAAGTCCGTAGATCATCGACAAACGTTCGGCACTTTGCTGGCACATGCTTTCCAGGCGGCCCCGGGAAAGTACGCCGGACCCATTGCGAATCAGGACTGCTATAACCAGGTAGAAGCGTTGCAGCATGGGCACCATCGACTGGCCCAGCATGAGGAGCTGAAATGCCTTCTCCGATCCTGACGGTGGCCTGACCAGTGTTTTCTTGCGGCTGCCATAGGTCAGAATTTTCATGTCAATTAACGACTTGATCGCCTCCGACGTCACGCCGTCAATGTCATCGTGATCCCACTTCATGCATAGCTCTTTCTTCATGAACGGGTAAATGAGGCGGATCAGGCGTTGCAATTCCGAATGCTCGAGTTGCCGACCCTGAATGAAGCAGCACGCGACGGACGCCGGCACCGCAAGCAAATGAATAATGTTGTTGCGAAAGTAGGTCATCAAAACTGCAGTACGCTCTGGCATGTGGATGACCTCACCCATCGGGTGCGCGGAGCGACTGATCACTTCCAGCTTTTCACCATGCTCAATGATCTGATCCGCGCTCCAGTCCGGTAGCGTGACTGAGTCCGAATACTTGAAGCGCTGCAATAACTTGAGACTGAGTTCGAGCTGCCGACGAAGTTCACCCAGACCGATCGTTTGTTTTGGTGTTGAGAGGAGAACATAGGCCAGCAAGCTAATCGGTGTCACTGCGGCAGCAGAGTTAATCCCCTGCATGATTTGTGTGCCCAGTTCTTCAACAATCGCGGCCAACCAGGGCGGGCGCTCGCCATTCTCGGCCTGATACTTGCGCCACTCGGGATACAGTCTATCGAGTATGGGCTCAAGTTCGATCGGCTCCGCAATATTGACGTAGACCTTGCCGAAATGATCTCGCAGAGATTTAACCGAACGGATCAGGCCACCAACCGTTTCTTTTTTCTTCTTGGCACCACCCAGTTCATTAATGAATGAGTCACCTTCGATCAATTTTTCGTAGCCGAAGTAAATCGGCACAAAAACAATCGATCGTCGTGGATTCTTGATGAAGGAATTGACTGTCATCACGAGCATCCCGCCTTTTGGTGACAACAGGCGACCGGTTCGACTACGGCCACCTTCTACGAAGTACTCCATAGAATGGCCCTTCGCGAGTACCTGATTGATATAGGCGTCGAAAACCGTCGCGTACAAGCGATTACCTTTGAACGTGCGCCGCAGGAAGAAGGCACCGCCACGGCGAAGAATGCCACCGACAACCGGCATGTTCAGATTAATGCCGGCGGCAACATGCGGCAGATGCAGCCCATTCTCATAGGTGACGTAGCCCAGCAACAGGTAGTCAATGTGGCTGCGATGACACGGTACGTAAATAACTTCCTTTTCATTGGCAACGTCGTGCAGGCGCTGCATGTGATTGACCTCAACACCGTCGTATATTCGATTCCAGAGCCATCTCAATAATCGCACCAGGATACGAATAGTCGGATACGAAAAGTCAGCGGCAATTTCGAGCGCATATTTTTCGGCCTTGCGTCGCGCAACCTCCTGCTTGCGATAGTCGTCACCTGCTTCTGTATTAATAGCGCGGCGTACTTCCGGTGCATGTAGCACCTGTTTCACCAGCGTGCGACGGTGCGACAGGTCCGGGCCAACCGTCGCGGTACGGCGTTTGCGAAAATGTACGCGCAGAATACGAGATGCTTTCCGAAAGGCTATTTTCGGTTCGCAGCCTCCCTCGCACATCGTCCGGATTGGCAGCGCATGACTGAAGCGGAGCAGTGTATTTCGACCATGCAATAGCGTGACGAAGAGCTTGCGTGTTCTGCCGATGATGTCCCAGTTCTCGGACAGCAACAATTTGAAAACTGAATGTTCTTTCTCAGGCGACCGGCCCCAATAAATTGCGACCGGGATCAATAACAACTCTTGCTCACAATTTTCGGCGCCCTCGACCAAGCGCTTGAGTCTGCGGGAACCGATTGTGCTCGGGCGGCGCGGCCAGAATCCTTTCATGCGTCGCATAACGATGAAACGCTTTGATTCGCGAACACCGCAAAACTCAAACGACTCTGTTGGTGATGGCATACCTTGAAGCGCGCAGGCTCGCTCCAGCGCCAGTACATCTGCGAGACCGCCGGTCTCGAGGACATAACAGACTGCGGCATCACTACTGGTGATGTATTCGGTGGGATTTTCGGGCTGGATCGCGGGTCGCGCCCAGATAGAGAACACCTTTCCGAACACCCAATAGAGCGGGCGAGATATGAGTCCTGCGATGTTCATGGCGAACAAGTTTACCCAAAAGATGGC
>CAYWBZ010000001.1:14521-55754 GCA_964456535.1 uncultured Woeseiaceae bacterium
AGTGGAACGCCGTGGCTTCAGGTTCGCACGCGAAGGCATGCGACTGGCTCTCTAAACAGAATTAAGGTGACAGTGACCCTAACTCGATAGTTAAGGTCACTGCCACCTTATCTTTTGCCGGGCTTGATTAGTCGGTCGCTTCTTCGACGGCTTCTTCTGCCGCTTCCATCGCGCCATCTAATGCCTCTGCAGCCGCATCCGCCGCTTCGTCGAGCTGCTCCTCGGCAGCCTCTACGGCATTCGCCGCTGCGTCTTCTGCATCAGCAGCCATGTCGCCAGCAGCATCCGCCGCGTCATCCACAGCTTCTTCGGCAGCATCCATTGCGCCGCCCGCAGCTTCTTCAACAGCATCTGCGGCATTTTCTGCCGCCTCTTCAGCCGTTCCGCCCGAGTCACCACCACTGCATGCGAACAAAGCCAGACTCGCGAGTAAGATTAATAAATGTTTCATTCTTTTCCTCCCTTTATCTATACGTTACCAATACGTCTTATGAATTGTTTAAGGTACTCGTTAATCTCGTCAATATTCTCCGTCAAACGGTGATCCCCGTTCACCAGATGTAACGTCGCAGAACACTCCCGAGTATAGCGAATACTGTTTTCAACGGGAATAATATCATCATGCCAGCCGTGCACGATGCAAATCGGCATTGACGGCGGTAGCGGTGTCAGTTCCTCGTAACCTTCCATATAGTACGCCGGAGCAAGTACAAACAGGCCTGCAGCCCCCAATTCCTCGGCCGCCGCCGTCGCGACGTGGCCACCCATGCTTGAGCCAACCAGTATTAACGGGTCGCTTATGTCGGTACATTCGCGCACGAGTTTTTGAACTCGTTCTGTCGGATCGGCAGTTCCCTGGTAGTCGATACTGTCAACCTTGCAACCCAGACTTTTGGCGAGCTCGGACATCGCCCGAATCTTGGTGCCCCAGGGGCCGCTCTCCTGACCGTGCGAAAAAATTACTGTCGTCATACGAGTATTCCGTCTCCTGTGTCACAAAGTTCTTCGATATGTCTCACCAACAGCCAGTCACGATCCTGTCCCCAGACCAAAAACTCGCCCATACGAACCGTCGGCACACCCCACGAACCCGACTCCATCATCGACTCGCGATTAGCCTCAGTGGGTTCTCTCCAGTCATCGGTTTGCATTGCCGCTTCAACGTCTGGCCAAAACAATCCCGTGCGACCTGTAACTTTTCGCATGCCGTCATCGGTCGCAACGTCAACGGCCTCGGCCCAAATGGCAGCGCCGGCGTTTAGCAGGAAATCACGCCCGCGGTGCTCGGACTCCGCGTACTGGAACACCGCGAGGCAGCGTTCAGCGCCGGAGCCCACCGGATCGGCGATCTTTCCAAAGGGAATATTTCGACGACCCGCTTCGCGAAGTGAGTCCTTTACGATGTACAAAATCTTGGACTGCGGCACTTTCATGCCGCGCATTACCATTGGCAGAACTGGTCGCAGCTTCAGTTCAATACCGAATGCATCTGCGATTTCGTATGTTTGTTGTAGCGCGATGTACGAATACGGGCTGCGAAACGAATGGAAATACTCGATCGGCGGCAAGTCTTTGGCCGCCGCTGGCGGCTTGACCGGCAGGGAAACTTTCATTGCCTGCTTGACAGATGCCAGCAGGGGATCCAATGCATCGCTATTTGCCGCACCCAACTCACTCAGGCGATCCAGCAGATAGTGCAAGCGGTCCACGCCCCAAAACCACTCTCCAGCGTAATGCAGCATCGCGGTATTGTAGTGGCCGAGTTTCTCCTGAAGCCGCTGCGAGTCTGCAATTACCTTGCTCGCTGCCCCCTCCGAGTCCGCCACGCTACTCATAATTGCTGCAGCAGAACTGTCACCGCGCCAAAAAATAGCGAGCGCGTGACGAAGCTCTTCGTCGAACGAATCTGTACCGAGCAATGACGCAACAGCGTTCGAAAGGCCGACGCGGTGCTCGGTCGGTGGCAGCTTGCCTTTGTCGAGGAAGGGAATTCCCAGCTCACTTGCCAGACGCGCACAATCGGCTACGGCGTACTCTGCCAGCATGTCCGGCGCCGGCTGATACTCGTCTCCTCGCGCCTGTGAGAGATACAAGCGGAGTTCTATATCGTAATTTGCCGCCAGATTCGGCAAATAATGCGACAAGATGTAGGAATAAGGATCGTCGAGCTGCAAGAAAACCGAAACAGTATGGGGCTTGCCACTGATCTGTCTGCGCTTTTCCGCCAGCCAGCGTTTCGCCCTGATCATATTTGGATTGAATATTACATTCAGCATTAGCGACCGAAATTTTCGCTCAAGATTCATGCTTCATCCCACATCGAGCTCGGCTTCCAGAGTAACTCATCGAGGTTGGGCTCCCAGCGATATTTATTCATATCCACCTTGCCGTTGATGAGCGGTACACCTTCTTCGGCCAGCCGATCTCGTTGTGTCCGGAAGTTTCGGCTGTTTGGATCAAACGCGCTCTTGCCTGACGAGGTAATCACGCGATGCCAGGGTAATTCGAGTTCTTCAGGTGTGTGGCGCAACGCATAACCAACCTGTCTCGCACCACGTGGAATACCAGAGATTTCAGCGATCTGACCATAATTCGCAACGCAGCCTTTCGGAATGTCCAGAATAGTCTCCCAGATCCGTCGCATGCGAGTTTCACGATCCAGCGGTGGCATATCAGCTCAATCCCAGGCGCGCTTGAATCTCGCGCTTGGCATCGCGCAGCACGGTATCGCGATCCAGGGAGTCCAATATCTGCTTCACTACAAGCTTCGGTCCTCCATCACCCCACGACTTTCCTGCCGCAAGATATTCGGCGGCCGCCTGACCGACGAGATAGGTGCTGTAGTATGCGATCGCTCCCTGGGCACCTGCAGTCAGTATCGTCGACAAACCGACTGTGCCGACCTTCAATGCACTGGACACGAAATGCAGTGCCCACACTGTTCCCATCAACGCAGCGGATTCGGCCATGATGACTTTGACGATGGACCCGGCCTCCTTCTGATTCAACGGCAGGTCATAGACTTTCGACAGGTGCACGACCATACCAACATCAATGAAGGCCGCCGCAAACAGATCCGCGACCGGTACCGGGTTAAAAGCGACAGCGATACCTTTGGCAACGCAGTAAGTGCGAACCATTTTTTCGCCGAGCTCACGTCTGGCAGCCAGTATTCGGCGACCAACCTGATCCGACAAGTCTGCTGCGAACAAGCTGGCATTCAACGCCGCCAGCGTCTTGCCCTCGGTTTCCAGTATTTCCCAAAGTTTTAGTCGTAGGGCGGCAATATCGGGATCACGTTGCCGCTGTAATTCACGTTCATTACCGTCTTCGTCGATCTCCAGCACGAGCTGCGGTCTCGGGTGTGCGGCGACGGTAATGACGTGCTCAGGATCGATAATTCCGTCGGTCTTGTCGCGTACCGATTGCAGAAGCGCGTCTCGCTCAGCGCTCGTATACAAGTCTGACTTGTTTAACGCGAGCAAAATCGGCCGACCCTCTGCAATGGCAGCCTTGAGGGCGGCAAGCTCTGTGTCGGTGATATCACCGTCGATGACGAAGATCACCAGGTCGGATCGACCAGCGACTTCCTTCGCCAGAGACTCGCGATCCTCACCGCCGGCCTCATCCAGACCGGGTGTATCGATCAGGAAGACGCCGCCCACCTCCAGTTCATTCCAGGCCTGTATTTCAGAATGTTTGGTTTCCCCGTGCACCGGGCTGACAGAAAACCGTTCCTCGCCGATGAGTGCGTTCAGGAGTGACGATTTTCCTGTGCTAACGCGACCGAATGCTGACAAATGCAAGTGACCATGTTCGAGCTTGTCGAGCATGGACTGAACAGCATCGTAGTCATGCGCAAGTGATTCGCGGACGCCGTCGGGCAGGCGAGCGTCATCGATCAGATCGCGCAAACTCTCGCGCGCAAGACTCAGGTGCCCCGCACCATCGTCTCCAACCTTTTCAGTCGGCTTTTTCGTCCAGCGCCATTTTGGCAATGCGGCGAACGCCCGCGTCCAAATGCTCACTAATACCTTCCTCAAATTCTTTGGCCGCGGTTGCCGGAACCAGCTCACCGTGTCGCTCCAGAGTCAGCACCAGGCTGCGTCCAAGCGCGTCGAAGATCAAACCATATGCAACCGCATGTGCCAGCCCACCTACTACAGTCCCCAGGCCGGGAAACGCCTTGAGTCCGTTACCTGCCACTGCCATTGATAACGGAAGCGCTCGTCCGACGCGACTCTGGCCCAGAGAGAGAAACTCTTCGACATCAAGATCGCGCGGTGCGGCACCGTAAATTTTGCAAAGCTCCTGCGTCATGGTTGTGCCGATATAGCCCTGCACCAGGATATCGGTGCCGGGGCTCACCGCTGCCATCGCGCCGATCACTGCTTTGCGTGTCGCGCTACGGATAATTTGTTCAGAGCGCTGCAGTCGATATTCACCCTCCGCAACCTCAAGTTTTTCCGCCGCGATTTGAAACACTGCTCGCTCTCTGCGTGCATCGAGCGGCTGAGTATCGTCACCGAGAAGCCGGTTAATTGCGACAACCAACACGCCGATATCTGCAGCCCTTTCACGCCGGGCCGTTCCCTCGCTGCCATCGGCACGACGTTCGACAACCTCCCTTTCGCCGCCTGCACTGACCGCAACAACATGGTCGCGCTGGACCTCGCCGCCCAGGTCGTCAATGCGCTGCAGCAGTTTTTGCATGAGCGTTGCTTGTTCGTCAGCGGAGTATCGATCCGCCTTGTTCAGTACCAGAACGATCGGTTTATCAAATGCCAGTAGTGATTTGATAGCACCCAGCTCTGCCCGAGTGAGATCGCTGTCGCAAACAAACAGCACGAGGTGCGACCGCTTGGCTTCCTCGGACGCAATCTCATCCAGACCGTCTTCATGACCACCGGTGCCAGGTACGTCAGTCAACAGGATTTCAGTGCCGGATTCATTTCGCCATCTGTAGTGCCGTACGTCGTCTGTCGATCCCCCGACGACGTCGATCACAACATTGGCTTCGGGCACCAACGCTTTAATCAGCGAACTCTTCCCTGCACTGATTTCGCCAAAAAAGCACAGATGAATCGCTCCGGTAGCTTGGCGAGCCGCCAAATCCTGCAGTTCCGCCTGAGCATCGCTAACGTCGACTCCGGCTGCCTCCGCCCGGTGCAGCCGCTCTTTTATGTCACGTCTGGAAAGTGGTTTTGAGAATTTGGCTGGCGCTACCTTCTGCTTTACGACAAGCCGCCAGACCAGCCAGACGGCAGCCATGGCCAACAACACCATGACCGCGATGTAAACGTACATAATGGCTGGCGGGCCAGCCCGCAGGCGGTCCCAGACATTGAGCGCTGATTCAGTGATGAACAGCAACGCTCCCGTCGCTACAACAAAGGCGAGCGTAACGACAACCGCGATCGCGACGCGAATGAATCGATCAAGTTTCATAGATCATCACGATACCGCAATTACGGAGTCGCGGCCTAAGGGCCGCTCCTACAGTTGGGATGCTACCCAGCGGTCGAGCTTCGACTCCAGCATCGACAGGGGCATTGGGCCGTCTTTTAGTACCTCTGTGTGAAAGTCTTTGACGTTGAACTTGTCGCCCAGCGCCGCTTCAGCTTTGTCGCGTATTTCGCGAATCTTGAGCTGACCGACCTTGTACGCCAGTGCCTGCCCCGGAATGGCCATGAAGCGCTCAGCCTCCGATACGGCTCGTACTTCTGCTACGGCCGAGTTTGCATACATATAATCAAGTACATCCTGGCGTGACCACTGCTTGGCGTGAATACCGGTGTCGACAACCAATCGAATCGATCGCCACAGTTCTGCGTTTAATCCACCGAAGTACTGGTAGGGATCCGTGTATACACCGAGCTCCTTGCCAAGCGATTCGGCGTACAGTCCCCACCCTTCCGAGTAGGCCGTGAAACCACCGAAGCGGCGGAAGCCGGGCAGATCTTCGTTCTCGCGCTGAATCATGATCTGGAAGTGGTGACCCGGAATAGCCTCGTGCAGGAATAACGATTCCATCGCCCATTTGCCGCGAGCTTTTATGTCATAGGCGTTGGCATAAAAGATTCCAGGGCGCGAACCATCCGGTGTGCCCGCCTGGTAAGAACCCTTCGAAGCAGACGCCTCACGAAACGGCTCAACGCGGCGGACCTCAAAACCGGTCTTCGGCATGACATCAAACAGATTCTTCGACAGCTCTGCAATATGGTCCGACATATCACGGTAGCCCTGAATGAGTTCCTCGGCTTCATCGTAGAAGAACTGGTCATCCGTATTAACGAACTCGAAGAACTCTTTGAGGCTGCCTTCGAAACCAACCTCCTCCAACACGCCGCGCATCTCTTCGTGAATACGCGCAACTTCATTTAGTCCGATCTGGTGAATTTCATCGGGCGACATATCGGTCGTCGTGCGCAGACGAACCATATACGCGTACCAGTCGGCGCCGTTCGGCTGTGCATAAAGGCCTACCGTTTCACGTGCCGCGCCTATGTACTCATCACCCAGAAAATTACTGATGCGTTGGTAGGCCGGAATAATTGTGTTACGGATTTTGTCTTCATACGCCGCGGTCAGCCTCGCGCGGTCTTCGGCGCTAAAGTCGTCCGGAATATTGGTAACGGGTTTGTAGAAGTTACTGTCTTTCACGTCATCGACAATATGCGCGTCGACCTGCGGCACCAGTTTTTCCATCAGAATACGAGGCTGAGTTACACCCTGATGCATACCTTCTTTCATGTTGCTGATGACCTGATCGATATTGATCGAGAACTGATCAGCACGACTCAGGAAGTCCTCATAGTCTTTAACCGTATTGAAGGGGTGTGCACCGGTACCGCTGCCCAGTTGCACAAAGAAATTCGTCATCGAATAAAACTGATTGATCGGTTGCAGGTGGAACGGGAACTGATTGCCTTCGAGGGATTGCTCTCTCCTGATCTTGAACAAATCGTAGCTCAGTTGATCCTGATAACTGAGTTGCTCACGATCAATCTCCAGAAGCTGGGCGAGGAATTCCTCGTCCAACGCCGTCGCAGCAGCAATGTATTCGGGACTATTGGAGTTCGCCATTCGATCGTTGTAGCGATAGTCGCCGATAAACGTTGCGCTGATCGGATTCAACTCCAGATTGCGCTCGAAATGCTCATCAAATAGCGCGTGCAGTGCATCGCTGGCGCTAACTTCTGGCGCGACAGGCGCCGCCTGATCCTGTGTTTCGCCGCAAGCGGTAACAAGGAAAACGACAGCGAGCGTCGCTGCAGCAAGATTTCTCATTTGGGAACCCCTGATTTGGAATCAGGCGATCATAAACCCAAGGTCACGCTGTGCAAAGTTCGAAAGGTTGGGTGCAATGATATCAAGGTCCACATCCGGGATACCGAACCATTTCGCCAGAGTTGCCGCGTATTGATCGGCCGAAGTCGACGGAATCATACGGCCGCCACCGACGTCCTCGGGGCCGCCGATCTCGAGAGTCGGGTAGGCGCCGTAAATATCCCGACCATTAACAGCGCCACCAAGAACGACCTGATTTCCGGCCCAGGCGTGATCGGTACCATCGCCATTGGAGGTCAGCGTACGGCCGAAATCAGACTGTGTGAAGGCGGTAACGTCTCCAGCAACACCGATATCGACAGTTGCGCTGTAGAATGCAGCCAATGCATCGCTGACACCGCCCAGGAGCCCCGGTTGATCCTGATTCTGGTTGTCATGGGAATCAAAGCCACCGATGCCGACAAAAAATACCTGCCGTTGCATATCGAGTTCGACCCGCGATGCAATCAGTTTCGCAACCGTCGACAGCTGCCGGCCGAGCGGCGTGCTCGGGAACGTGGTTGTGATGATTCCCGAATTTTCGGCACTGATAATCGCCGCCGAGACTGTGTCCGCTGCCGCCACCGCACGACTTTGGATTTCGGCGAACCCGCGCTCGTAAATGGAGCCATACTGCGCGTCGAGCACACCTTGAAATGCCGCTCGCTGATCAAAAAGGATGCTGGTTGGATCGGTAGAAAATCCTTCGAACTGCAGCGGTCCGTCCTGACCCATGACGTATGCAATCGTGTTGTCCGCAGACTGGAACAGACTGGTACCGGACACGGAGGCGTTGGTTGCCATCCTTTGATTGGCGACTTCTGCGCTAATCAGGTCCGCCATGCGTCCTGCCCAACCTGTCTTGCTTGTGTTGGCGCCCTTGAGTGAGTTCCACTGCGACTGCTGGTCGTTGTGCGAAAATAGTTGCGGCGGCAATACGACCGACTGATTTTCAAACTGTGTCTTTGTCGTTGGTTCAACGAGCGGACCAAGGTTTGCGACAAGAGCTGCGTTGCCGGACTCAAACAGTGTCTGCAAGCCACCCATTGCCGGGTGCAGGCCGAAAGCCTCCGAACCAGGAGTCTCCGACACAGGATTGATGGGTATCAAGTCAGCCCGGGGAATTGCCAGGTTCTGTCTTGACGCTGCGTATGCGTTGTACTCCGCATCGGTATTCGGTACCAACATATTGAATGAATCATTGCCACCGTGCAGAAACACACAAACGAGTGCACGATAGTCATTGAATGGCGCCGCCGCACCAAACCCTTGTGTATAGGCAAAACCTGGAGCGCTGACAAGTGCGGCGGCCGCACTGCTTTGGACCAGAAAATCGCGTCGATTGATCTTTTTCATAATTCTTCTCCCGGCGAATCGCCGTGCCTAACGCTGGTAGGCGTACTCGGGTGACGTAACGATAAAGTAGATAGTTTCTGCAACTCGAATCGCCGCATCTGCTTCAGGTATAAGAGCAAGCATCCCGGCTATTTCATTTCGCAATGTTGTAGAGATCTCCCCGCCTAGAAGTTTGCCCGCGACCGAGTCAATTAATTGATCGATGTCCGCCGCGATTGGCAACTCCGATTCGAAGTTGATGAACACGTCATCGGGCCGCAAAGTCTGATTGAGTGAATTCAACCGGAAAACTTGCCCAAACATATAGTTGGTGACGAAGGTGTTTTGATATTCGGTCGCGATCTCAAGTTCCGGCGCGACCAGGTTAGCGTCCTGTATCTCGCCGGGTGGCGCATAAAAGGGACTGAAAAAATTGAAAACGTGCGACGCTTGCAACGGCCCTTGGCCAAATACGATATTGGCGAAGTTGAGAGGGTATCCACCACCATTGGACATTGCATCATAAGCGCGCCATAACTGCGTCAGTCGTAACAACGGTTCCTTTATTTTTCCATCGCGTTCAGTTTGAACGGCCGGATGTGCTTCGGCATCCAGCAAGATCGCCTTCACAACCGCAGCAAGGTCACCACGCACTCCCGACCCATTGTTGTTAAATATGGCCGCAACACGCGACACATAAGCGGGCGATGGATTACTCGTGACCAGGCGATGAATGAGCCTGACCGCGATGAATGGGCCAACATTTGGGTGATTAAAAATATTATCGAGCGCAGTGCTTAGATCGGCGACACCACCTTGGCCCGCAAGTAGCAGCTCGCCGTTTAGAAGCGTTTTCGAGCCCGCATCATGGAATTCTTCCCACAACTCCATTGGGGTTACCTGGTTCCGTGGTGTTCCTCGCGCCTCCTGAAAACCAGGCGAATTGGCCCATGTCCATCCTGTGAAGACATGTGCGAAGCCTTCGATTATCTCCTGGTTGTAGGTAGGAATTGTGCGTCCCTGGCCGTCGAGTTTGTTGCTTCCGTCAGTGTTGAGCTCAACGAGACCGATGGAAAACAGCTGCATCAACTCGCGGGCATAATTTTCATCTGGCCGAATATTCAGAGCAGCGTTTGGCTTTTCGTTACCCAGCATGCTGAGATAAACGCCCATCGCGGGGTGCAACGTGACCTCCGCGATCAGGTCTCGATAATTTCCAAATGCGTTGCGCGCAAGCAGATCATAGTAGTCCGCTAACGCAAACGGCGCGTTATTTAGCGCGCCGAGCTGTGAAACGACCATTACCTCGGAGAGCGCGAACGCAACTCGTTGGCGAAGCTGGTCTTCACCATGCAGTGCGTTTCTAAACCAGATATCTACTCGATCGGCCTGTAGCTGAAACGGAAACTGTGGTGTCGGAACAGACTGCACGTGCGGTAGCTGCAACGACACTGGCTTCGTTATCTGGTCATCAATCCACGCCTCCTGACGCATCGCTATAACCTGGGTCGCCTCAGACTCGAGCGCGCCAAATGTTGTTTGATTCAGGAATTGAAATACTTCTGCCTTGGAAAGTGGCGTTGGCAGCGGCGGAGGTGGTGGTGGCGTCGGACCGGATCCGCCCCCGGAACCACCGCAACCGGCAAGACCAAGCAGTAACCATGCTGATAGTAAGATTAGTCTGTTCATACTCAATTCTCTGACTCAGTTCTTCGCGCTCATTTTTGTGCGGCTAGTGCCTCTAGGTAAGCAATCTGCTCAGCGTTCAGCAGGTTCTTTAGTCTTACCAGCATCGCCATCTGCTTCTTCTTAACCTGGTTTTCTGCCAATAAAGCCTTGTTCGCGTGCTTCAACACTTTGGCCTCATTGATCGGTGCCTTGTCGAGCTCCAGCATTAGCGCCTGATACGCCTCTCGCATATCCCATTCGTGCTCGGCGACCCCGGACTGTACCTCTACGACAGCAGCTCGAATTTCAGTGAACTGCTGCTTCGTAAGATGGAGCTCCGCCTGCTGCTCCAGGATGATATTGGGGGCAAATAATTTACCCTTGAATACATCCGCCTTCAGGTTTTCTGCGAAAGCCGTGCCTGTTCCCAGACAGACGATCGCAGTGATCAATAAAAATACCTTTCTCATAGTAACGCTCCTGCACTGGTATCGGTTGACTCGAAGATCCGTGGAATTTCCCGATATATGTCAAAGTGGTGTTCGGGGAGCAAAGCATCGCTGGGCGCCGACCAGTAAGTCGTCTCCACTAACGCCTCTACATCCACGTACGTAAATTCTTCTTTCTGTGCTGGCAGCAATCCGATCGCAAGCAGCGCAATTGCTGCGACCGCCGCAGCACCCGCGAACTGCACTCTGCGTCTGTCTCGCACCGTGCGTTCTGCTGCACCGAATACTCTGCCGAAGTCCGGTGCCGAGCCATCTGCCTGCTGTTGTGCCTTCTGCAACGAGGCACTTAATTCCTGGTCATCTCTATTCATGATTGGAGTCTCTGCCATCATCGAGCTTTGCTCGTAACGATTTCTTGGCACGGTCGTAATGCACTCGGCCTGTACCGGTGGTGACACCCATAACTCGGGAAGCATCTTCTATGGTCATTTCGCGACAGAACACGAGTTCAATAATGTCTCGCTGGCGCTGCGGTAGTTCCTGCACGGCTAGCCACAGCCCCGGATTTTCATCCGTTGTCACTGCCGCGACCGACCTTTCAAGAGTGTTTCGCTCGACAACCTGGACAAGGCGCATGCGCGATGCCATGCGGCGATAACGACCTTTCGCCAGATTTTGAATAACCGAGAAAACAAACGTCTTCAGCGAAGAACGTTCTTCGAACTTCGCTTTGCCGGTTAATAATTCAACGTATGCCTGCTGCACAAGATCCTCCGCTACCGTGCGATCAAAATCGCAACGGGAGAGAGCCCAACCGAATACCTGGTCGTGCATGGCTTCCAATGCCGATCGAGATATGTGTGGATTTTTTTCCAGAACATCACTGTCTCTCATGCCCTCTCCCGATTACTTGGTGGCATGAGATAGATGCTCATATGACAACGGACGGATGCGAAATTAGCTGGGAGTGCGTCTTATGGTAAGTCCGAATGCAGTGCTACCGACACGAAAGCCAGATGCGGTTTGATGCAGGGTTAGTGAAATGGGTTCATCGCAACCCACCGGATGAAATACCAGCAGAATGGTGATGCCATGTTCTTCCGTATCCGAACGGTTGCTGACGCCAGCATCACATTGCACTATGAAACTGTCATCAACGAACGCGCCGAGATCATTGAGGCAATGCAAATAGGTCAGCACCTGGCCATGCAATCGAGTAGCCAGTGTGGCGTCTTCAGGCTCGAATACGGCCCAGCGAGTCGCCTTCGCGATCGTGTTGATTATTTGCAGACAGAAACGCCTCACCGGCAACTTCGAAAATTTCGCGTAGGCCTCGCTACCACGGCCCATCGTGACGGACCCGGATAAGCGAGCCTTACCAATCGAACCACTCACAATGACATTCAGGCCTGCGCGCATTAGCAGCGTTTCGTCGTCATCGCTTAACTCGTGCTCGGGCCTCAGCCTCCGGTGCAAGCCCAGACCTTGCTGATCGAGCATTTGCCACGGGCCATATGTCCGATCCTGTTTGCACAGCAGACCGGCGATCGCGCCACCGACCGGTCGTGCAACTCCATCATCATCACCTCGCACCCTGACTCGTGGAAAATAGCCGAGCAGGTTGGGGCTGGCGTAGCCCAGATCACGAACGCCGTTGATAGCCTCCCTTGCCGTTGACCAGTCAGACAACGGATCAACGATCAACATCGCACCGCGTTCCCGGCTGTATTGTTCAGCTGCAAGAATAGCTACTGGCCCGACATCCCTGCCCTTGCCAGTCGGTGGCAGGTAGAGCAGATCGAAGTGTTCAACATGATGCAGGGCGAACAAGCCACTTCGCTCGCGTCGCGATCCGATCAGATCGTAGTTTGAAAGTTCGGTCCCATCCGTGCCCGCTTGAATATGATCGATATAGGTAGATTCATACGATCGACCGGACGCAGTCGTTCGCTCCGGGCGATGAGTCGGATACGGCTGTTCGACCTGCGCTATTTCCGACGCCCGCAGTTCATCGGCTACGAACCTGTCGGAACCCTCTTCCCATGATAGTTTGCGAAAGAACTCCTGATCGATCACTGTGCCGACCGATGGGTTCACGCGCTGCAACGTAAGGTTGAACAGGTCGTCGCTGTCTTCGTCAATGCCATCGAAATCGACGGCTGCGCGAATGAACTCTGTCGATCCTGGCTCTACTGCACGTAACACCAATGCAGAACCGCTCGCTGGCAAACACAGCATCGCACCGCGCGCATTATTGGCTACGCGAATGACATACAGCCGTTTACCACCATGATCAAAGAACTGTTTTGCGGCCGGTCCGAGACTTGATCGTCCCCAGACATCACCGAAACGACGGCGAAACTCGCCAAAGTTAGAAACCAGAAGCGGTGAATTCAAGGGACCACGAAGCGCACGGCCAACGAAAGCGGCCGTGGTTTCTGGGCAAGCATCGACGGGTTGATCCATCGCTGCGATTTCTGTGACCGTGATACCGCGGTCAACTGCATCTGACAAACCTGTCTCCGAACCTGGTCAGATAAGCGTTGCCACATTCTAAACATTCGCGATCAAGTGTGCACTTGGTTAATCTCGACGATCATGGCTGATTACCTGGCAAACGCATATCCGAGGCTCGCGGGAAAACTGCGAAAGTGCTCGTTTGCCTCGTTACCAACGCCGATTTCTCATCACGAGATAAAGCTGCCCTCCGGAACTCGCTCCCTGTCGGTCAAACATGATGACCAGACCGGTGACATCTACGGCGGCAACAAAGTCCGCAAACTTGAATACATTCTGCAACGTGCGCAAGATCGTGGTGCAGAACGTATCGCGACGTTCGGCGCGGTTGGCTCGAATCATGCATTGGCGACCGCCATTTTTGCCAGGCAATTCGGTTTTGACTGCACGTGCTTTCTGGCACATCAAAAACGCACGCCGAATATTCCCAGGGCGCTCAACATGCATCTCAAACTCGGCACCGAACTTGTGCGTTATGGTGGCAGCATTGACCGGCTTGAGCTGTTTCGGCGCTATCTACAAAACCGCAAGACCTGGGTCATTCCATTGGGCGGTACCTGTTGGCTGGGCGCAATCGGATTCGTCAATGCCGGGCTTGAGCTTGCGGCACAGATCGATTCCGACGAACTCGAAGCGCCCGACCGCATTTACATTGCCAACGGCACGATGGGCAGCGTTGCAGGACTTGCTGTCGGAATCGCCATAGCAGGGTTGCCGATCGAAATTCACGCCGTACGAGTCGCCGATAATCGATTTGCGAAGCGGGAAGTACTTGATCGCTTGATGATCAAAACGACCACGCTACTTAATCGTCTGGATCCTTCAATCCCACTCGAAGCAGCAACACGAACCAGAGTTATCTGGCGAGATGATTTCTATGCGGGCGGCTATGCGGCGGTTGATGACGTAACTACTCGTGCCGTTGAATTTGCGAGGGATGCTCTGGGGCTTACTCTTGATACGACATATACAGGCAAGGCGATGGCAGCGCTATTGCACGATTTGGAGGTGAGCGATGAGGGTACCTCGACACTCTTCTGGAATACCTACAATTCAAGACCGCTGCCATCCATCGATAGTGACAGGCTCTCACTACAAGACCTGCCAGAGCAATTTCGACGATATTACGAGTGAATTGGTCCTTTAATTCACGGGAGTGGAGACAACGCCAGCGATTCGGGTCAACTCCTCAACGTGCGCCGAAAATGCTTTCCTGCCGGCCTTCGTAAGACTGGCCCACATACGCTGACGGCCATTCACGGCACCTTTTCTAAAAGTTACATAACCAGCCTCCTCGAGTTGTTTCAGATGCTTGGACAACACGGAATCACTAACATCCAGTTCGTCGCGAAGCACCTGGAACTCGGCCTCTTGCAGCGGTGTCAGGAAAGCGCAGATTTGCAGGCGATTGGGTGCATGAATGACAGTATTGAGGCGTGCCTTTGTCATTACCCCTGCCCTCCACCTGCCTTGGCAATGTAGGCGCGCCGCTCGTGCTCGCTGGCCAGGAACACGGTCAGCCCAACCAGCAATCCGGTGATAACTGACACCCAGGGGGCATCATAAGTTCGCCGAATGAAAATCGAGCCAAAAAAAACGACAAACAATACAGCGGCAAATAGTACCAGCATCCACTTATTCGATTTGCCGTCTGGAAAGTCTCGCCCATACGCGCCAACTTTCTCACGACCGGAAGCAATGAGCACTGCGATTCCGATTATCGGGAATACGATATAAGGATACGGGTCCTCCAGCGCATAAACAGCGAACATACTTCCCATCAGGGTCGCTATCCCGGCACCAAACCAGCGTTCAGGTACTGCTCGCCGCCAGCCAGCACCCTCCATCTTCGCTACTGAATCAAGGGCTCCCCGCGCCTCGTCCGGCGTCAAATCTTCTTTTTCATTAATCATTAATCTTCTCTTTCCATGTTGGAAAGTGAAGTATATACCATCTCTTTCCATATTGGCAAGACATATGTTGCCGAATTGGAAAGAACCCCAGCATGGCTTCTCGCGTAACGCCGATGTGGCCACAGTTTTCGGGCCTTGTGGTACGTTCGTCTTACTGCTTTCAATCAGGAGAACACTATGAAAACCCTTAAGTGCGACCTATGCGATACAACCGCAGACGGTGAAACATTCGAAGACTGGATGACAGCACTTCGCCCTCATTACATGGAGGCTCATGCTGACGTGATGAGTGACTCCAGTAAGACCAAGGAAGACATGGAGAGATGGATGGCCGAGAACAAGGCAAGGTTTGACGCTGCCTAGAACAGGCTCGCCGGCACCATTGTCAGGTTCGCCTGGTGATGTGCCAGCACGTAATGCCGAGCGAAAAAATCGGCGATGCCTAGGACAGTCCATTTACAGGGTCTCGTCTTTTTCCCCATCCACTTCGTCCATCATTGCCCTGATTTCGTCGAGCGTCATTTCGTTGGGATCTTGCTCCACGATATTGTGCACCACACGAGCGCGGGCCAGCATCTCGTTCGCATCATACTGAACGATGCTGACCGGTACTCCGCTTGCTGTGGCCGACAATGAAACGATGTGCTGTTGCAAGTGATCGTTGAATGCTTGTCCCGCGGCATCTACCTGCACGTCCAGTAACGCCTGCAAACGATCTTCCGCCAGGACCGCATCGTCTTCGAGCGGTGCATGTGCCTCGAAGTAGAGCACACCGTCTTTGCGGCCCATTTGATACGGCTCATTCATGATCGTCACGACTTCACCGACATCGACCAGCGTGTAGAGGAACTCGATGTTCTCCGGATACAGGCGGACGCAACCGTGGCTTACGCGCATACCCACTCCATAGGGCTGATTGGTGCCGTGGATCAGGTAGCCCGGCATATCCAATTTAAGTACGCGTGTACCCAGCGGATTATCTGGCCCTGGAGGAATGAGGGATGGCAGCGGGTCACCCATCTCAGCATGCTCCTGGCGCACAGATGCCGGCACCCACCACGATGGATCTTTCGCTTTCGCAACGACCGTTGTGTCACCAAGCGGCGTTTCCCAGCCGACGCGACCGATGCCGATTGGATACGTCAGTACCTGTTGCAGCTCGTCTTCGGCAGGTTTCGGATAGTAGAAAAGTCGCTTGGTAGCGATGTTCAGAATCACGCCGCGTTTCGGCGCGTCGGGCAGCACGTATTGCGTTGGCAATAGCACGGGTGTGCCCTCGCCTGGTAGCCACGGATCCATACCAGGGTTCGCGGCAATAAGATCGTCATAGCCAAGACCGTAGGTCCTCGCCAGATCTGAAAAAGTATCCTCCGCGCCCGCCAGGACAATCTGCGGCTCACCGATAACAGTTTGCTCGTGCGTGGCTAGCGTGAATGTGTTGCCATCGATCGGGTCGTGAACGGGCCTGTCTTCGATCGGCACGAAATCCGGCCCCGCACCCCTGCCGGCCAGCAGCCCGTCGAGCGTCTCGCAACCGGTTATTGCGAAAATCGCGGCTAAAAGTAGTGTTCGCGAGACAATTTGGTGTCGTTTGAACAATCGAGTCTTCCGAGTGGCTGGCCGCCTAGTCTAACAGTGTATTCGGTCGACTGACTTTGATTGACAGCGGCCAGCTCACTGGCCGGACACCATCCCCCCACGCTGACCCTAGCTCTGCCGATATTATCTGAACGGGGTCAGGGCCCTTTTGGGATTCGTAGCGCTTGCACGCGGACCAGGTTCGCAGGTAGCCAAGCATGTCAGCGGCGCGCCATTCCAGGGACATAACGAACTCTGGCGCGGGCACCGTCACACCCGGCATCGTGACTCCCGAGTAGCCCTGCTCTACCATCAACCGCTCAGGCGACCAGTAATCGCCGAGGATGTCACGGTATAGCTTATCGACGATCGCATCGCACTCGTCGCTTACGCTGCATAGTTCATAACACCAGATCGCAAGCACACCCTCTGGACGCAGTACCCGGCATGCCTCCGCCATGAACAATGGCTCGTTGAACCAGTGAAAGGCCTGACCGACTGTAATGAGGTCTACTGAACTATCGGCGAGACCGGACTGCTCGGCCGTCGCCACGCGATATTCGACCCCGGCATGCTGGGTCGCCGCATCGATTTGCGACTGGCTTGCATCACTGGCAACAACATTGGAAAAATAATCAGTAAGCGCTACTGCGACCTGACCACTGCCCGTCGCACAGTCCCACGCCAAATTGTTGGCGCTCGCGACCGACGCAAGAAACTGAAAAAGCTCGACAGGATACGTCGGACGGTATTTTGCATAACCGTCTGACTGTGCAGAAAAGTGGTCCTTAAAGCTGCCCGTCACTCCCAGGTCTTTTTGCAGTTCGGCTCTTTGCCGTCCGCTAGTGCCTGGTTGTATATCGGCAGCGTTTTTTGCCACTCCGAAATCAGGTTCTCAATACGAGTTTCGCTAGCCGGGTGAGTGGACAAATGCTCCGGCGGCTTCTTGCCGCCCTGGGCCGACATATTCTGCCAAAGATCGACAGCCGCCCGTGGATCAAAGCCGGCCTTGGCCATGTACTCAAGGCCAACGACATCCGCCTCTGATTCCTGACCTCGACTCATCGGCAGCTGCAAGCCCAGTGCCGCACCAGCGCTCAATGCCTGGCTGGCCGTATAGGCGCCACCGGTGTAACCACCACCCATGATGACAGCCAGTGCCTCAATACCAATTCCGGTCAGCGAGCCGCGCGAAGCACGTTCATTCACGTGCTTGGCCGTCACGTGCGCAATCTCGTGGCCGATAACAGCCGCGAGCTGGTGCTCGTTCTCAGTAATCTCGAGGATACCCGTGTACACGCCGATCTTGCCACCGGGCATTGCAAAAGCGTTGATCTGATTCTGCTCGAATATCGCGAGTTCCCATTCGATATCGCTGTACGGCGGATTGAGCTCTGCGACGACGGCCTGTGCAACACATGCAACGAAATCGATTTTGGCCCGATTCGTCGTCAGCGGCAGCGTTGTTCGATAGGCGTTGAATGTCGCTGCGGCCTGCGCCTCCAATTCAGCGTCAGACTTAAGGATCAGCTGGGGTCGGCCAGTGGGTGATGTGGAGCAGGACGCGATAAAGACCGCAATAATCAGCGATATCAACAAGTTGAAACGACGCGTGGCCCTGATAATCATCAATCAATACTCCTCAAGTATGCAGAGGATTATAGCGCCCCGGCGCGCCATTAATCTCGTCATTGGTTTCGACCGTCGAGCGGCGCTTCAGTTCCACGCTGTCAACGTGGCAGCTGCGACTCAAACTTGCGCCGCCAACCTGCCGCATCTGCCTTTTCGAGGGCACTATCGATGCCGCCCAGCAGGCGCTTTTGCAGTGGCTGCTTGATCTTGTAGCACACTGAATAGAGGTCACGTTCGCCAACCAGCTCACTCAACAACTCGTCACTGGTTCGAATTTCGTCAGCAAGTCCAAAATCCAATGCGCGCGTGCCGTACCAGTGCTCACCGGTAGCGATCTTCTCAAGGTCCATATCCGGCCGGTATTTCGCCACCGCATCTTTGAACAACGAGTGCACGTCTTCCAGCTCTTCTTTCAGCTTTGCCCGGTCTGCGTCGGTGTTTTCGCCGAACATGGTGACAGTACGCTTGTACTTGCCAGCTGTTACCTGTTCAAAATCGACGCCATGGCTGTCCAGCATGCGATTGAAATTTGGAATCTGTGCGAGCACGCCTATCGAACCGAGTATCGCGAATGGCGCCGCGTAAATTTTCGTCGCGACACAGGCCATCAGGTAACCACCACTCGCGGCGACTTTATCGACACAAACGATTAGTGGAATATCATGATCACGGATGCGAGCGAGTTGCGATGCGGCCAGGCCGTGTTCGTGCACGACGCCGCCATGATTCTCCAGCCGGACGATCACTTCGTCATCTGCCGTCGCCACGTCGAGAATCGCACTGACCTCCTCACGCAATGAGGGCACAGCGCTGGCTTTCAGGTCGCCTTTGAAGTCGATAACGAAACTGCGAGGTCTATTTATCTCTTCTTTAGCCTCGGCCTTGTCTTTTTTCTTCTTCTCTTTGGCCGCTTTCTTTTTCTGGCCTTTGCTGGAAACAGCGCTCTGCAAGGTCTCCACAAGGGACTCGTGTTTCTTGTTGAGGTTTTCGACCTCAAGCCCTTCTTGCTTTCCCTTCCGCCCGGCGGACGCTGCCACAACGATAACGACAACTATGCCAACGACAACGGTAACTACTTTGAGCAGGAACAGACCGTACTCAGCGAAAAATTCGATCATATTGAGATGCCAACGTTATTCTTTTGTAAAACCTGTTCGGCCCGATAACTCGAGCGCACCATCGGTCCGGCGACAACTTCGACGAACCCTTTTTCCAATCCTTCCGCGCGATATGCCTCGAACTCCTCTGGCGTCACGTATCGTTCCACCGCCAGGTGGTTCGGCGTCGGACGCAAGTATTGCCCGAGCGTGAGGATATCGACATTCGCTGCCCGAAGATCATCCATCGTCTGCATGATCTCGTTATCGCGTTCACCGAGGCCGAGCATGAGACTGGTCTTGGTCAGTACGTCAGGGCGATGCGCCTTTGCATGGCGCAGAACTTCTATGCTCTGTTCGTAGCTGGCGCGAGGATCACGAACCGGGTGCGTCAGTCGCTTCACCGTTTCGACGTTTTGTGCGAAGACTTCCAATCCCGAATCAACAACCAGCTCGACATGTTCGCGAATGCCATTGAAGTCCGGAGTTAACGCTTCTACGGCCGTATTGGGATTTAATTTTTTGATCTCGCGCACGCAAGCCGCGTAGTGCGATGCACCACCATCCGACAAATCATCACGATCGACCGAAGTGATAACGACGTACTCAAGACCCATTAACTCAACCGCCTTCGCCGAGTTCAACGGTTCTTCTGCATCCAGCCAGCCTTTCGGATTGCCGGTATCAACGGCACAAAACCGGCAGGCCCTGGTGCAGACCGACCCCATGACCATGATCGTCGCCGTGCCAGCATTCCAGCACTCGCCGATGTTGGGGCACATGGATTCTTCGCAAACAGTGCTTAAGCGGTGTTCGTGAACAATATTGCGCGTGCCCGAATATCCCGACCCGGATGGCATTTTTGCGCGCAACCACTTGGGTTTATCACCACGCACTAACGGCGCATTGCCGCGACGGTTTTTCTGGCCATTCTTCACAGCCGAGAAACCTGCCTTGGTCTTAAATTTTTGTCCGCTCGCCACCGGTTCACTTTGAGCGCCAGGCTCATTTTGAACAATTGGGATGCCGCGGAAGGATTTGTCGTCTTTGCTCATGCGCCAGCTAGTCAGCCACGTAGGCCGTCGATGCTTTTGGGGGCACGCATTGTAGCTTAAATCCGGGACAAAAAAATTCCCGGCCGAGGCCGGGAGAATCAGGGGGAAATCAGTGCCAGACGCCAGTTAAATCAGTGCAGTCTCGACCAGCTGACCAGCTTTACGACATCTATCTGCAGGTCAAAATTGCGGGCCAGAATGGCTTCGATGTCTCGCGAATCCGAGCTCTGCTCCATCGGGCAGTTGAGCTCGACAACGCCGCAGAACTCATTGCCACCGCGATAATCTGCGTCGGTCAATATGAACTGCGTGTAGTACTTAGCGGACATGTGACCAATTTACGCCCTGGCGTGATCAGAGACTGTGAGCCAGAGCACAAATTCCCGGTCAAAGGCAGGCAATCAGCAGAAATTTGACATAAGTCACATTCCGGCGATTTTTGGCGTAAAATTTCGGCTTAGGCGACGCGGTGCACAGATTTGAGTCATTGCCATATGTAACATCGTCGTCACTAAAGCGCTCATTTGCGCAGAAATCTGGCCAGACACCACGGGAATTGAATAAATGGTCGCTAAAACCGGACTAATAAGACTTGTCATATTGGGCGTCGCGCTCCTCGCCGCAGGAAACGGATACGCTCAGGACGAACTACGGAAAACCTTCTTTAAGGACGCAGATGCGGCGAAAGCGGCCGCCGAAGCCGTCAACGCGAAACTGTTTGCACCAAAGAACTTCACCGCGGCTATGAAAGAGTACAGCGATGCCGAAAGCTTGCTCGAACGTGGCCGTAACATCGAGTACGTACGTTCAAACGCAGCCGACGCCACGCGTTATTTCAAGAAGGCCACCGAGGCTGCACAACTTGCACAAACTGCATTGGCCCAGGCGATCAAAAGCCGCCAGGACGGTGCTAACGCATTGGCACCAAAACTGTCGCCGGAACTCTGGGCCGACGCCCAGCAGGATTTCATACGCGCCATCCAGCTCATGGAGCGCGGTGATCTGAAGAACGCGAAGCGGCGCGAGAACGAAGCCATCAACCTCTATCGCGAAGCAGAACTCGTCGCGATCAAGGCGCAGTACCTCAGCGAAACACGCCGCCTGCTCGCAGATGCTGACCGGGCACGTGTTGGCAAGTACGCGCCAATTACTCTTGGTAAAGCGAAACGATTGCTCGCTGATGCCGAACGCGAACTAAACGAAAACCGCTACGATACGGATCTGCCTCGAAGCCTGGCGAAGCAGGCCAACTACGAGGCCAAGCATGCGTTGTATCTGTCGCAGATCGTTCGCCAGGTACGTGACAAGGACCTGACGGCAGAACAACTGGTGCTCAACTGGGAACAACCTCTTCGTACGGTTGCTGGTGTGGCAGATGTAGTGCCCGACATGCAGGATGGCCCCGATCGCCTGGTGGCCGAACTGGTCGCCTACTTCGAGCAGGAAGCCAACGAGCTGCAGGCCTTGCAGCAGGAAAATACTGAAAACGAAGTGCGCGTTGCCGACCTGTCAGAGGAACTGCAGGCTCTTGATGAAAGACTGGGTGGCGCCACTGCCGAACGAGCGGCTCTGATACAACGTCTCGAAGCTCAAGCTCGGGTTAAGCAGCAATTCGAGCAGGTTGAAAAGATATTCTCCTCTTACGAGGCTCGCGTGTTTCGCGAGGGCAATACCATTATCCTGCGCCTGGTTGGCCTGAACTTTGACAGCGGCGATGCACAAATCAAACCGGATAATTTTGATCTGCTGGCAAAAGTTGAAAAAGCGATTGACGTATTTCCTCGCAGTGAGCTAACGATCGAAGGCCACACAGACTCACACGGTGGCGATGATCTTAACCAAAAGCTATCTCAGGAACGCGCCGAATCGGTACAACAGTACATGATCAACGCTATGCGAATTCCGACCTATCGCCTCATCGCGACCGGTTACGGTGAGACGCGCCCGGTTTCCAGTAACGAGACAGAAGCGGGTCGTGCTCGCAATCGGCGTATTGACATCGTCATTACGCCGAACCTCGAAACTACTTAGACGTCGGTAACCCCGCATCATGACCGCGCCACCATTTCGCAATGGTGAGCGCGGTTTTTTTATTGGCGAGGTAGCCGTATTCGGCATGCACATTTAGCTCGCCGTCGAGGCGAAAGTAATTGAATATCTCTTCATCATCGATCGACTCAACCAGCCCCAGTTCCACCATTTCACCGAAGTCGTTCGCTAACCACGGATCGAAAGCGGTTAGATCGCCTGTCGCAGCCATGTTTTTCCAGCGCCTTATGTTGCGCGGATAGCGGTCGACTCCGCTTCTATCGTGACCACTGATTCTTCGCTGCATGAACCGCTGTCCCAGCGGGCTGCCCATCGTCAGGAGCAGATCGATGCTCACCGGGTTGCCATGATTGTGGCTCAATTCCCATAGCGCGTCGTACGAGATAATGGATCCCATGCTGTGTCCAATCAGTAAAACCGGATGCTCACCACCCGACGCCGCCAGCAACGGCACCTTGAGCATTCGTCGCACGTGCTCTGCAATGCCGTTCTTGTTGCGTTCATAACGCATGAGATCACGCAAATGAACTTCCATGCGCTCACTTGCAAGATGCGGAATGAGAAATGGCAACATATCGCCCAGCGTATATATCCAACGCGTTAATCGGCGCGACCAGGAAGACGCCTCGGCAATATCGGTGGCACTGGCCTCCGCCTGCACAATAACGGCCTCAATAGCCGACCTGTCGATCTCAATATCACGATGTGTACGATAGAAATCGTAAGTCCAGGACACGATATCGAAACTGCCGGGCGTCGCCTCAATCGCGTCCGCCACGGGCGCATCAACCCGGCGCAATCCAGCCAATACGCATCGCAGAAGTGCTTCGCGGTGTTTCTCGGGCTCTGGTTTGGGCAGAAGACCCGGAACGTAGATGACAAGAGGGTGTGCCATGACTTATTTGACGCCCAGCAGACCCAGCAGTTCACCGACGTGAGTGACTTCGAACTCAGGCTCCGCAAATTCTTCCGGCCAGCTGCTGGCCGTACGATTGACCCAGGCGGTACGCAGCCCCGCACTTCGAGCACCATCAACGTCGTACTGGGGATGATCTCCGACGTGCAAGGTTTGCTCGGCGCTGGCGCCGCCGACCTGCACTGCCATGTCGAAAACCTGACGCGCCGGCTTCGCGGCACCGGCCATCGCCGCAGTTACGACCTCGCTGAAGAGATGATCGATGCCGATTAACTCAAGGTTTGCATTACCGTTTGTTACGGCGATAACGACGAAATTTTCGTTTAGCGCTTCGAGTGCTGGAATCACTTCCGGGAAAATATCGACGTCATTGCGGGCTGCATCGAAAACACTGAATGCTTCATCTATGAAATCTGTGCTGTAACCCGCCGCAACGCCCACTCGCCCAAGCACGGTTTGGCGGAGAAACGTCAGGTCGTGCGAACGATCGGCGAACTCGATAATCACCTGTGACCTGACCTCTCGCAAATCTGAGGGCTCATACATCTCGGTGATGCGCGGATAGTTCTCGCCAAGCCACTCATACAAACGCTGCTCGGCACGTCGGATCACGGGATGAATCTCCCAAAGCGTGTCGTCCAGATCGAGCGTAATGGTGCGAATATCTTTCACGGTTGCCGTCGCTGCGCGTATCAGGGACCATTGTGAATTCAAATCCTGCGCCAGTCCAATACGGCGAATCCAGCGAGGAGCCAGAGAATGAAATACCTGCACACAATGGTGCGAGTCACCGACCTTGATGCCTCACTCGACTTTTACTGCAATAAACTGGGGCTAAATGAGCTCAATCGATACGACAGTGAGCAAGGCCGATTCACTCTCGTCTTCCTGGCGGCGCCTGGCGATGAAGAAGCCCAGGTCGAGCTGACGCACAACTGGGACCCGGAGGAATACGATGAAGGTCGTAACTTCGGACATCTCGCCTATCGTGTCGATAACATCTACGAATTGTGCCAGAAGCTCATGGACGCCGGTGTGACCATCAACCGTCCACCACGAGACGGACATATGGCGTTTGTTCGTTCGCCAGACAACATCTCGATTGAATTGTTGCAAAAAGGCGCATCGCTGTCGCCGCAAGAACCCTGGGCGTCAATGGAAAGCCAGGGCCACTGGTAGCTGGAGGGCATGGTTGTCGAAAATCGCGAGAACTGTTTATAGTGGCCCGGCTAAGAACAATAACTTAATAACAATAACCAAGGGATACTAAGATGAAGAACGGACTAACATGTCTGGCAATTGCTGTCCTCGCGCTCGGCTTCAGTAACATCGCTAGCGCTGATTCCATTAATGAAGTCTGGCGCTGCACGGTCAAAGACGAAAAATCGCTCGACGACGTGCAGGCTGTGAACAGTAAGTGGCTGGCGATGGTGCGCGAGCACGTATCAAAAGACATCTCGAGCAGCGTTGTGTCGTCCATTGTAGGTGACTCAACGTCTTTCCTGTTTGTTGATATCTACCCGGACCTCGCTACCTGGGAAAAGAGCAAAACATACCTCAGAGATAATGAGGCCGCTGATGAATTGTTCGCCGAAGTCAGCGATTGTTCGCAGAACTATCTCTATTATGCTGAGCCGACTAAATAGAGTTTTTTAGTAATCGGGTGCGGCAGCCAGTCTGTGGCTGCCGCTCTTCACAAAAAATCATCCCGGGATTGTTCCAATGCGTTATTTATACCGTTTAGCCTGCCTTGTATTGGGCTTGTTAATAACGCCGGTGTCGTTTCAGGCGGACCGCTCATCGAAATGCTAGACAGCGCGATCGCAGCAGAACACGCTGAAGAAAACGATTAATCCGGGTTAAGCGATAGTCCACTCGAGGTTGGGTGGATTATCAAGGGAACCCAATTGCGACAAAGCGCTACTCTGCAACCACTCCGATAGATTTTTCGTTAATGCGGCATCACCAAATACCTCTATCTCACCTTCCCTGACAGCATCGTCAAATTCGATTTTACAGGTCCACACTGCAGTCATCGTTCGCAGCGGGCTCTTGATGACGATATCGACATCGATACCGGGATCGTTCAGGCAGAGTTCGATTTCTCCGTGTTCGGAAACCAGCCACCAGTCTTTAGCCCCTTTGGATGCGTCTGCAAATTCGAACTGCACCACAATGCGATGCTCAGGAAAGACGTCCCGGTTGATGCTGCGCCGCATATCCCACATCAACAAACTGGCGTCGAGGTCTTCCACAACCAGCGATGTCGGTACCCAGCGGTGCCCCCATGCGCCAAGAAGCTGAACGATCGGCGTCAGCTCCCGACCTGCTTTTGTCAGCTCGTAAACGCCTTTGTTCTTGCTCCCGGTTCGAGTGATCACACCAGCCTCCACCAATTGCTTTAGACGCGCCGACAACAGCGTCGGCGACATCAGCGGAACGCCTTTTCTCAGCTCGTTGAAGCGGGTGCTACCCGCGACTAACTCACGCACTACTAATAGCGTCCAGCGCTCGCACAACAGCTGTGTTGCCTGTGCCAAAGGACAGAATTGACCAAACGACTTCATGGAAAAACCTCGTGTAAATACTTTTAAGGACATGATGCCAGCAGAGCGCCGCCTCATCACTACAGAATCTGTACTATTTTGCGAACAAAACCGATGCTACGGTCTTCGAGACAACCCTCACTGCAGACTGTTTGGAGTGATTAATTAACAAACCAGGGAGAGAATAAATTGAGAATAACACTGACACGACGTCTGACCATACTGACACTAACATTGATGGCATCGGTGATCTCGATTGGCGCTTTCGCGAACGAAGATGAGGCAGCCGCGCCCTCGTTGTATGAGCGACTAGGTGCTATGGAAAGTATCGCTCGGATCGTCAACGACACGATAGCCCTGCATCACAACAACCCGGATATCGCACATTTCTTTGAAGGCGTCGATGACGAGCAGCTGGCCCATCACGTCACCGCATTTTTTGCGGCGGGCACAGGTGGCCCGGCGAACTATGAGGGTCGCGACATGACCTCTACACATGCCTCAATGGATATGTCCGATGCACAATTCAGCTCTGCCGTGGCGGATGTCCTGAATGCTGCCGAAGCCAACGGCGTGGATGCAGATTCACGGGCGGATGTCGGCGCTATTCTCGAATCCCTGCGCCCGGCCGTAATGGGTACAGTGGCTGAATGATCAGGTCCCTGGAGGCATCAGGGGTGGCAATGGACTATCCATTGCCGCCTCAGTGTCTTCCATCAATACGCCGATTGATCGAAGCGCCTTGGCTAGCGAACTCCCATTCCACTCTGAAGCACCACTTCCGTAGCTGCTGGCCGACAAGTTAAGCAACTCTTCTGACAGCGGCGATGCAACTCGTTTCGCAACATCTGCGACACTCCGCGGTGCATCGTCGGGCCATTGTAATCGGCCCCACTCAATTACCGCCGCGCGAACGCCGGCCTTGTCATCCGCCGCCGCAGCCTTTCTCGCAGCTTTGACGAACTTTGCCTGCTGCTTGTAGATCGGTGGGGGCTCCGGTTCTCTGGGCTCTCTTTTCGTTTCCCTGGACGACCACCACCAAGCCACCACGGTTAGCAACCAGACGCCCGCGATGAGCAGACTAACCCGTTTCCAGAATCCGTCGGGCGCGGGTTTGGCCTCAGGCTGGTCTGCACGTCCGTTATTGGCCAATTCGGCGTATTCCGGTTCCGCGGGCGGCGGAAGGATCGCTTCCGCAACAGGCGCATTAATTTCGATCGTTCTTGATGGCAGACTTGCGATGCGCCACTCGCCCGTCTCGATATCCCACCACGGGACCTCAAGCTTGGGAATTTCTGCAGGCCCGCCACGCACACCGATCATGGCGTACTGGTCTCTGCGTACACCGCGAATTCCCTCTGCCTCGAAAAAGCGCGTTAGATCCGGCTTGTCCGTGTATACATTCATGCCTTCAATAACCGGCGGCTCAATCGCAGGAATTTGTGTTTCGATCTGGCCCAGTGCGCTGATCGTTACCTTGCGTGTCACCGGCTCGCCGGCCGCAACATCGTTCGGCTCTCTCGACCATTCCTCGCTGAGCCGAACATCTCGCGCTGGCAACCAGGCCGCATCGGGAAAGTCCGCAGGCGGTGCGGGAATCGGCAGTACCTTTACAGTATGTGCTTGTGACTCGAAGACCTTGCGACCCGTAATACGCCCATCACGCAATACGCGCGCTTCGAACCGCGCCGGCGAAATCGATATCTCGCCGCTCGCCTGCGGATAGATCGCGAGCACGCGTTCGATAACGTTATAGGCTTTGCCGTCCAAAATAGCTTCGTAACTGCGCTCATCACCCGCACGCTCGACCAGAACTTCGGCACCTGAAATAACCGGATCACGTCGCCCTTCCTGACGCGTTGCTACCGCCCGATAGACCTTGAACCGGTACAAAATTTGCGACTGCACGTAGGCCTCGGTCTGGTCGACTTCGCTGGAGATAAAGACGTCGGCTTCACCAGGAGGCGCGTTGGTCGGCTCGTTAATCGTGATAGAGATCGGCTGGCTCTTTTGATTGCCAACCGTGATCGCGGGAATCACCTGCTTACCGGTCGACTTCGCCATCAACGCTATCGTCCAGGTCCGACTACGGCGTATCTGGCCATTAATGATCGATGTATTACTGAGTTGACTGAGCTGGCCACGATAGAACTTGTCGTCCAGTACCGTGAGGTCCGGCTCCATATCGATATTGGTATCGACGGTGAGTTCAAGGACGAACGATTCGTTAAGGTCGACCGACGGACGATCTATCCGCGCTGTAACGTCTGCAGATGCATTCGTGACGACAGTGAGCAGCCCACACAGACCTAAAAGCGTATTGCGGATGAGTTTGCTATTAATCATTACCACGGTTGTACCTCATTGTCTGGCCACACACTGTTGCCGTCCTGATCTTTTCCGGTGCGCTGGTACTGATGCCTGAATTTCCTGCGTAACAAGCCGCCCGGATCGTCCGGAATGCGGCGCAGCCATTGTTCCATCGCCTGTTCTTGTTCTTGTTGCTGCCGCAATTCGGCAAGCTCTGCTTCCGTCATTTGTTGTGGCTGCTCGCCTGCTTCGGCCTCTTTTGCAGCGCGCTGCAATTCTTCCTGCAATGCCTGCATGTCTTCTTCGCTCATTTCGTCGCCGCTTTCTGACGAGTCACTTTCCTCAGATTTGCTGTCAGTCTGGGATTCACCTTCTTCGCCCTGTTGGTCGGACTGGTCCTCTGAATCCGATTGCTCGCCTTCACCGCCCGGATTTTCGGTCGACTGTTGATCATCTCCCTGATTTTGCTGCTCTTGTTCCTGTTGCTCTTTCATTCCCTGCACAAGCTCAAGGTTGTAAGCCGCATCCTCATTGTCGGGCTCGACTTCGAGCACCCGCTCATAGGCATCAATCGCCGCATCAAGTTCACCCTGATAGGCCTTCGCGTTGCCGAGGTTGTAGAGATTTCGCGTATCTTTTTTCTCGGAAAAGACCTTGGCGCTACCCGCGTAGTCGCCAGCTTGATAGTCAGCAACGGCCTGCCAGTCCAGGCTCTCAAATAATGCCGCCGCTTCGCTGGCGTTACCGGCCTCAAGTTGCTTCTGTCCCTGCTGATCCTTGTTCAGCCAGAGGTCACTCCACGTCGCTGCAAATGCGGGTTGTGGCATCGGCATGATGAAAATAATCACAACCAGTACCCAGCCACGACGAAACGCCAGTGCTGCAAGCGGCAGCAATAACAGTAACAACCAGGGTCCTTCCTCTTGCCAGCGATCAGTTGCCAGAGCGTCATCACCCATAGCAGCGCCGGCACCGGAAATTTCGCCGGACAATAAAATATCCAGGTCTTTGTCGTCCGCTGAAATGCGTGAGTAGCGACCACCACCTGCACCGGCGAGCGTACGCAAGCCGCGCTCTTCCAGTCTGGGCACCGCGATCTGGCCGCGGTTGTCGGTCACAAACCCACCCGTTACTCGAGGGATCGGTGCGCCTTCAGTCGTACCAACACCCAAGATTGACAAGGTATAACCTGCTGCTTTGAGATCTCGTGCCGCCGCGGAGGCTGCTGGCGAGGAGCCTCCATCGGTTATCAGCAGTACTTCTCCGTAACCGGCTTTAGCCTGATCAAGCAGTTGCCTGCCTTTTGCAATGGCAACCTCCGGGTAGCTGCCACGGCTTGGCATGATATCGGTACCCAGGCTGTTAACCAGCGATGCAATGGTGTCGTTATCGGTGGTCAACGGCGTGACGGTAAAGGCATTGGCCGAATAAACCACCAGTGCTGTCTGGCCGCTCTGACGGCGTTCGAGCATATCGAGAATCTTCAGTTTGGCACGCAGCAGGCGACTCGGCGCGACGTCCTGCGCATCCATGGAGCGCGACAGGTCGATCGCTACGACGAGCGCCTGCTCGTCCCTGAAGACCGGTTGTTCAATACGTTGCCATGCGGGCCCAGCCAGAGCGACCAAAGCGATCACACCGCCGAGCCCCATCAACCACCAACGGTGATCGGTTCCGCGACCCGGATCGCGAGACAGTACGTACGGCATAAGTACGGGATCGATAACCGCTTGCCAGTTGCCGGAGCCCAGTTTGCCGCGCGCGAGCAATACGGCCAGCACAACAAGAACCGGTATTGCGTACAACCACTCGGGGCGTATCCAGTGAAAGTCAGCTGGCACTGGTTTGCACCTCGCTGGCACGGCGAACAGCGATTCGCTTCAAGAGGCTGATCAGGCTCATCAGGGTGACCAACAAGACCGCCAGACCCAATGGATAAAAGTAGTACGACTTAACTGGCCGAAATCCTGACTCGGGCTCCTCGACGGGCTCAAGCTCATCAACAAGCTTATAGATGTCCTGCAAACTCGCCGTATCGGTTGCCCGAAAATAGCGACCACCGGTCAGCTGCGCGATCTGGGTCAGCGTGTCTTCGTCGAGATCCGCTGACGGGTTGATACGGCGCCGGCCACCAATGAGTGAGGACACTTCGAGTTGTTCGGCACCGATACCAATCGTGTAGATGCGCAAGCCGACCTGCTGCGCGAGCTGCGCCGCTTTGAGTGGCTGCACTTCGCCCGCCGTATTAGCGCCGTCGGTGAGAAGCACCAGAACCTGCTCGCCCTCATCTTTCTTTTGCTCATGTATGCGACGGACTGCCAATGTAATCGCATCACCAATCGCCGTCTTTTCGCCCGCAAGGCCGATGAAGGCTTCCATCAACAGAATATTGACGGTCTCTCGATCCAGCGTCAGTGGCACCTGCAGGTAGGCGCGCTCGCCGAACAAGATAAGTCCTATGCGATCACCTTCGCGGCGCTCGATGAAGTCGCTGGCTACCGCCTTCGTTGCCGTCAACCGGTCAACACGCCGACCAACGAGCTCAAAGTCTTTCTGATCCATGCTGCCCGACAAATCCACTGCCAGCATCAGGTTGCGACCAGCGACCGGTACATCAAGTTCTTCGCCAATGCGTTCCGGACGCGCGGCGGCGAGGACCAGCAGCATCCATGCGATGACTGCAATCCAGAAACGCCAGTTGAGTAACTGCTCTGTCCCCGAGCGATCCTTGAGCGTCGAAAAACTCTCGATGCTCGGTACGCGCAGGCCTGCCTCGGACAGGCCTTTGGCCTCCGGCAGCAAATAGCGAAAAATCAGCGGCAACGGCAGCGCGAGCAAGACCCAGGGCCAGGCGAGAGACCACATCAGCCGGCACCCCGGATCGGCGTAGCCAGACGCATTCTTACAGCAGCCAGTAGTGCGTTGATATCAAGGTCGCTGAAATCGCCGTCGGGATCCCGGTACGGCAGCTGCAGAAGGCTCTTGCCACCCTCTGTATGGAAATACGGCACTGGCAAACCCTGATCCAGCCATTTGAGCCAGGAATCGCCTGTGAGGCCGGCAACTTCGTGTCGCGGTGCATAAGCGAGCATGCCACGGCGCAATAGCAGAGAAACCTGCCGGCCCAGTGCGACAGGGTTACGATTTGTGAGATATTCAGCCTCAACCTCCGCCAGAGCGCGAATCGCATAGCGACGTGGTGCGTTGAATCGCCGCTTTCGCCACGCAAGCAACAGCAACCAGCCAAGCCCGAACAATGCGAGTGCGATGAGCAGCCACCAACCCGGCGCCAGTGGCCACCAGCCTACGGGTTCAGGCAGGTGTAAATCTCGCAAGCTAAGCTGGGTCGGATCCATCAGTGACTCCGACGTCCAAGTGCAGTTTGCAGCGTCGAAACCGGGTCGTCATCAGTAGACATAGGCATCAAATGCACGCCGTAACGGTGGCAAAATGCCTCCAGCACGTGCGATCGCTCCGCGAACTCGTGTTCGTAATCACGTCGTGCGGCAGCAGCGTACGTGTCGATCGCCAGTTCATCATTGGGCGATACGATGCGGTAGCGTCCCGGCGGCGGTAATTTCCGCTCCAGCGGATCGTTCATGAAAACAGCCAGCACTTCGTTATGACGAGCCACACTGGAAAGATACGATTGCGCAGCGCGATCGAACCCAATGAAGTCACTGATAACAACGACCAGGCTACCCGGCCTTGCAACACGACGCAGCGACGACATCGCCCGCGCAAAGGGGTCAGAGCCCTCCGGGATACCGCGATTTGTCCAGTCCGGGTGTTCTGCGAGCTGGTGCACGAATCGCAATGCCGCGCGTCGCCCCAGTCTCGGCTTCAATTCTCGATGCGTTGTGTCACCAAAGATCAATCCGCCCAGTCGATCGCCGCGATGGTGCGCCGCCCAAGATATCAGCGCCGCCGCGCGACTCGCGTTCACAGACTTGAAACAGCCGCGGGTTGCAAAATGCATGTTGGAGCGAAGGTCCACAACGACGAGAACGGGTCGCTCGCGCTCTTCGCGAAATAATTTTGTATACGCCGTCGTGCTGCGCGCGGTGACACGCCAGTCGATGCTGCGCGGATCGTCGCCCGGTTGATAAGGGCGCGATTCATCGAATTCCATGCCACGACCCCGAAAGTGCGAGACATAGGCACCAGTCTGCAACGAGTTCACTCGCAGCACATTGAGAGCGATCGCTCTCGCCGGGCCGTTGAGACGAATCAATCCTGCCTGGCTTACGCTGACCGGCGATGCATCTTCATATAGGTGGTCGAGCCGGGGCACTAGGGCACTCCGACGCCATCCAGAACGCCCGCGACGATAGAGTTCGAATCCACGCCATCCGCCTCTGCTTCGAAGCTCAAGACCAGTCTGTGACGCAGAACATCGGGCGCAACCGCCTGAATGTCTTCCGGTCCGACGAAGTCACGACCTGAAAGCCAGGCATGCGCACGTGCCGCCCGGTCAATACCCATACTGGCACGTGGACTCGCACCGTATAGAACCTGACCCTCCAAATCGGCGTTTACCGCTCCCGGGTTCCGGGTAGCAACAACGACATTGACGATATATTCCTCAAGCTCCGGCGCCAAATGCAGGTTCAGGATGTCCTGACGCGCCGTCATGATCGACTCCATCGACAACAACTCTGGCGGCTGGAACATGTCACGCTCGGCTTGTTTGGCTTCGTCCCGGTTCAACACCAGAATTCGGCGCTCGTCTTCGATCGTCGGGTAACCCACCTCGACGTGTAACAGGAAGCGGTCAAGCTGCGCTTCAGGCAGAGGATAAGTGCCTTCCTGCTCAATCGGGTTTTGCGTGGCCATGACCATGAACAGACTTTCCAGCGGATAGCTCTGATCACCGACCGAAATTTGCCGCTCTTCCATCGCCTCGAGCAAAGCGGACTGTACCTTTGCGGGAGCGCGGTTGATCTCATCGGCAAGAATCAGGTTATGAAACAGCGGACCCTTTCGAAACTCAAAGGTACCTTCCTGCGGGCGATAGATGTCGGTACCGGTCAAATCAGCCGGCAGCAGGTCAGGCGTGAATTGCAGGCGATGGAAATCACCCTCGATGCTTTCCGCGAGCACTTTAATGGCGCGCGTCTTGGCAAGACCCGGTGCGCCCTCAACGAGAAGGTGTCCGTCACACAAGAGCGCGATCAACATACGATTGATCAAATGAGCCTGACCGATGATCAACCCACTCACGTGAGTTTCAAGTTTTTGGAAGTGTTCTCTGACGCTCATTAATTACTCCGAAGGATACAGCGGCGTGCCATTCTAGTGAGGATGCATGGGAAGACCAACCGGTCGCATCATTTTTTTCTCAATTTTTCTGACTCAGTTAAGTAGTATTGGCCCCAATTCCGACCACAGATAAGCGATTCCATTGCATCAGCCTGAAAAAAAGCCTGTTTCTGCGCAAAAACTGCCCTTGCTGGGCCTGCTCCTGTTCAGCGCTTTGGGTGCTTGTGAACCGGCTGCTGTAGAGCAACCCGCCCCGTCGCCAGCGCTTGTCGGTTCCGGCTGCGGCGAAAACGGTGCTCTGCAAACAACATTGTTCGGTAGCTTAGAGACCACCGTAAGCTGGTCGGGTTCCGAGATGATTTGCGAAAGTATGCTCCGGCCAGATGGGCAAGGCATTCGATTGCGGTTTGCAGGAGACGTGGCCGGCGAGCGACTCGCGATCATTATTGCTGTTCCGAGCCTGGTATCGCGTGAGCCCGCAGCCGGATTGCCGAGCAACGTAACGATTACCGTGGAAGGTAGTGGGCGATTTTTTAGCACACCGAACCTCGATTCTTGCTGGATGGACGTCATTTCACAGACTGCCGTACCAGGCAAAGATGACTCCTATGACATTTCAGGGACGCTCTATTGTTTGTCGCCGTTGGGCGAAGTAAACGGCGATACCGCCGTATCTGTACCCGAATTGTCGTTCACCACAATCGTTAATTGGGAAGATAAATGACACGTACCCTGTCTATCCTCATTTGTGCCAGTGCGCTGGTCGCGAGTCTTGCCGCTTGCGTTGAGCCGCAAGAATCAACATCTACCCGGGTCACATCTCTGGACAGTGAATTCGGCCGCGGTACATTGACGATCGAATCCGACGATGGCGCTCATCACGAATTCGACATCTATCTCGCGGTTGACGTTGATCAGCAGCGCCGCGGTCTGATGTTCGTGCGCAAGATGCCGGAGGACACCGGAATGTTGTTCGTTTATGAGCTTAGCGAAAAGCACTCCATGTGGATGAAGAACACTTATATACCGCTGGACATGGTTTTCGCCCGGGCCGATGGCACGATCTCATCTGTCATTCACGACACCCAACCCTTGTCACTCACGTCCCAAAGCTCGATCGAGCCGGTCAACTATGTGCTGGAGCTGAATGCTGGTACTGCAAGGCGGCTGAATATTGGTCGAAAGAGTCGCATCACATGGGAAGCAGCGAATGACTAGCAGCGTTATTCGTTTTGCAGCGTGGCAGCGATCGAGTCAGCAAGGTAGTTAACGTTATCAGGTGTAATGCCCGCAACGTTGATGCGGCCGGAGTCCACCATATAAACGCCGAAGTCTTTCTTTAGCTTTGTAACCTGCTCTGCTGTAATGCCGAGAAAACAGAACATGCCTTTAGCGCGCACGAGATGGGAGAAGTCGTGATCCGGCACTTTCTCTGCCAGCGCATCATGCAGCAGCACACGCATTGCGCGAATCCGCTCGCGCATTACTGCCAGCTCATCAATCCATGCACCACGTAATTCGTCATCATTCAGAATCAGGCTCACAACAGCGGCACCGTGATCCGGCGGAACAGAGTAGATCGTACGCACAAGGTTATTGACCTGGCTGCTGACGATATCGCGAGCAGCGCTGTCGGCTGCGAGTAAGGACAGAATCCCCACCCTGTCGCGATAAAGGCCGAAGTTTTTCGAGCACGAACTTACGACGATCATCTCGGGAACCCGTTCGGCCATGAGCCGTATCGGATATGCGTCGTCGTCAATATTTTCCACAAACCCCTGGTAGGCCATATCGAGAAACGGGATCAGCTTGCATTCAACCAGGACGTCGGTGATCGCCTGCCATTCTTCCACTGACGGGTCCAGGCCCGATGGATTGTGACAGCAGGCATGTAGCAGAACGATGTCGCCAGCGGGAACCGCACGCAGAGTCTCCAGCATCTCGTCGATCTTGATCACGTGATTTTCTGTGTCGTAGTAAGGGTACGACTTCAGGGTCACCCCGGCACCGGTCAATAGCGGCCAATGATTTGCCCAGGTCGGCTCACTGACCCAAACCGACGCTTGCGGCGAAGCTCGCAGGATCATTTCCGCAGCGACTCGCAGCGAACCGGAACCACCCGGTGTCTGAATCGTCGTTAATCGATCATCAGGGCTGGCATCACCAAAAGTAAGCGCCTGCATTGCCGAATTGAAATCTGCGGCACCAGCGGTACCGATGTAGGTTTTGGTATTTTGAGTGTCCAACAATATCTGCTCGGCCCGCTTTACGACATCAAGCACGGGTGTTTCACCGGCTGCCGTCCGATAAACGCCGACGCCCAGATCAATCTTCTCCGCACGTGGGTCGTTCCTGTGTTCCGCGATCAAGCCGAGAATGGCGTCCGCGGATGCGGCCTGCAGTGATTCAAACAAGGGTTTTCTCCGCTCCAGATAGAGTTTGTGGTGCCTACAGCCGCGCATTGTACACACAAAAACGCCGGCTCAAAGGCCGGCGCTTCATGTTACGAGTGTTCTTTAAAGATCAGGCTTTTGGTGCCCAAACAGAACACCAGCCGGCGGCAGCAACGGCCTTGCCCGGGAAAATCTGGCAGGGACGCCATGCGTCGCCATCAGTGCCCTGAAGCAGTGCACAGTTAGCGCAGCTTTGGTCGGCAGCAGGATTGGTACGCGATGCAGGATCAACGGCAGAGGCATCATCGGTGTACTTCATAGCAGATGCCATCGGATCGTCTGCTGACAAGTGTGGCAAATCATCGGCGCGTGCTTCGCGGCCCGATTGTACGAGGTAACCAGCAGCCGTAACGGCTGACAGTTGAATAAATGTTCGGCGTGGGATTGTGCTCAATGGAATCTCCTTAACGTTCTAGTCTTGCGGGTAGTTTAATGCATATCGGCGCGCATTCTAACCAAGTTTTCTGAACGCCAGCACAACAGGATATGCGCATGAAATTAATGGGATCTTGAGAACGATTCTCATTGCGGCCTGCAGCCCCCGCCACTGGGATATACTGCGTGGCCCGGACACCGATTAAAGGCCCAGATGACCAGCAGCAGCCTCGCAATTACCGTCAGTAAAATCAGTGGTGATTCCGCAAAATTGCTCGATCGCGATCTTGTTGAAGATCGGGTCGCGGTGGAGGAGCCACTGGAAATTCGGCTGGGCTACGGGACACCTGAGGGCCACACAGCAAGCAGTATTTCCGTAACCATGCGTACGCCGGGCGACGATACCGAACTCGCAGTTGGTTTCCTGTTTTCGGAATCCATCATTCAAAGCGCCAGCGATGTATTGAACGTCGAACACTCCGGTCCACCGGCACCGGATACCGGCAGTCACAATATTATTCGCATCGATCTTGCCGCCCACGTTGATGTCGATCTCGGTCGTTTGCAAAGAAATTTCTATACGACGTCAAGCTGTGGCGTCTGTGGCAAGTCTTCTCTGGACGCACTGCGCGTTATCGGCGCCGAGCCGATCAAAGGTGACAAGGGCCGATTCGCCAAAGATGTCCTGATCGCGATGCCGGACGCACTACGTGATCGGCAACGCGCATTTGAACAGACCGGAGGCCTGCATGCTGCGGCCGCGTTCAATTCACAAGGTGAAATCCTGGTGGTGCACGAAGACGTTGGCCGCCACAATGCCCTCGACAAGGTGATCGGTAGCCTGTTAACACAAGGTTTGCTGCCGGCCAGTGATCTCGGCCTGCTTGTCTCCGGACGGGCCAGTTTTGAGTTAATGCAGAAAACACTGATTGCCGGTATTCCACTATTGGCAGCGGTCAGCGCACCGTCCAGTCTTGCAGTGCAACTGGCGAACGAATTCAACGTTTCGCTGGTTGGTTTTCTACGTGACGATACTTTTAATATTTATTCCGCCGGGGAACGCATTACCTGATGGCTAGAATTGACGAACAAACGACGCGCGACATCGTCGCGCAATTCGACCACAAAGCGGAAATGCTGGTGCAGATTCTGCAAGCCATTGTTTCGCGTTTTGGCTGGGTGCCACCGGAGACCATTCGTCAGCTTGCGGAAGAGCTGAATCTGTCGCGCGCGGACGTACACGGTGTCGTCGAGTACTACCACGATTTCCGAACCGAAGAGCCGGGCAAGCATATCGTCAAGATTTGTCAGGCCGAAGCCTGCCAGGCGATGGGTAGCCGCGAGCTAACTGAACACGCAAAGAACGCGCTGTCTGTCGGACTGCATGACACCAACAACGATGTCACCCTTGAACCTGTGTACTGCCTTGGCAACTGTGCCTGTTCGCCAGCGGTAATGATCGATGGCAAAACCCACGGCCGCGTCGATGAGTCTCGATTCGACGCCCTCCTCGACACAATGCGGGGGAACGACTAGTGGCCAGGACGAAGATTTATGTACCACGAGAGACCGCCGCGGTCTCAGTCGGTGCCGATGAGGTTGCTTTGGCGATCGCACGGGTCGCAAAGAAAACTTCAACCGATATCGAACTCATTCGCAATGGGTCCTGGGGCGCATCCTGGCTGGAGCCCCTGGTCGAGGTTGAGGTGGACGGCACACGCATCGCTTACGGCAATGTCACCGTCGACGATGTCGCCAGTATGTTTGAATCCGGTCTGGTCACAGGTGGCGAACATGAACGTCGTCTCGGACCCATCAACGAAATCCCTTATCTGATTAACCAGGATCGCTGGACGTTCTGGCGCTGCGGTCTCGTCAATCCATTATCGATTGAGGACTTTGAATTACACCAGGGTTTCAAAGCGCTCGAAAAAGCGTTTGCAGAAGGTGCGGAAGCTGTTCTGCAAGCCGTAGCGGACTCCGGGTTACGTGGCAGAGGCGGCGCCGGCTTTCCGACGGGCATCAAGTGGCGCACCGTGGCTGATGCGCCGGGCGAGCAAAAGTACATCGCGTGCAATGCCGATGAAGGTGACAGTGGCACGTTCTCGGATCGCATCCTCATGGAAGGCGACCCTCTCGGACTTATCGAGAGTATGGCGATTGCCGGCTTCGCCGTCGGTGCCAGCAAAGGCTATATCTACCTGCGCTCGGAATATCCGCTCACACATTCAATCCTGTCCCGGGCGATAGAGACAGCCCGCGACGCAGGATGGCTTGGCGATAACATCAAGGACAGCGGCTTCGATTTCGATATCGAATTGCACCTCGGCGCTGGCTCTTACGTCTGCGGCGAAGAAACCGCGATGCTGGAAAGCCTGGAAGGCAAAAAGGGCCTCGTGAGATACAAACCCCCTCTGCCCGCACTGGAAGGACTATTCGGCAAGCCGACCGTCGTTAACAACGTCGTCACGCTGGCCTCGGTGGCGAACATCGTCAACCTGGGTGGCGAGCGCTATGCCGGCATGGGCGTAAATCGCTCCAAAGGAACACTCGCGTTTCAGCTCGCAGGCAATATCAAGCGCGGTGGCCTCGTCGAGAAAGCATTCGGTGTCACCTTGCGTGAACTGATTGAGGATTGGGGCGGCGGCACCGCCAGCGGTCGGCCTGTCAAAGCCGTGCAGGTTGGTGGTCCTCTTGGCGCTTATGTTCCTGCAGATCAACTCGACGCACCGATGGACTACGAAGCATTCATCGAAATGGGCGCGATGGTCGGACACGGTGGCATCGTCGTTTTCGATGACACAGCGGATATGGCCCAATTGGCGCGCTTCGCCATGGAATTCTGCGCGATCGAGTCCTGCGGCAAGTGCACGCCTTGCAGAATCGGCTCAACCCGGGGCGTTGAGGTCATCGACAAGATGATCGGCGGCGACCATAAAGACGAGAATTACGAACTGCTGGTCGATTTATGCGACACGATGGAAGACGCTTCCCTTTGCGCCATGGGCGGAATGACCCCCTACCCGGTTAGAAGTGTTCTAAAATACTTCGCAGAAGACTTTGCGTCTTCAGAAGAGAAATAGCTTATGAATAAGGTCCGCCAGGCCGATCTCGGTACTCCAGCCGCCGCCAGCACTGAGACAGTGCAGGTGGAAATCGACGGCATGCCCGCAACGGTGAATGCCGGTTCAAGTATTTTGCGCGCGGCCCGTGAAACGGGCGTCGACATTCCAAAACTCTGTGCAACAGACAGCCTCAAGCCGTTTGGCTCCTGCCGCATGTGCCTCGTTGAGGTGGAGGGCCGCAAAGGCTACCCGGCATCCTGCACAACGCCGGTCGAAGAAGGCATGAAGATTCGCACACAGACCAGCGAGCTTTCGAAGATCCGCCGCAACGTCATGGAACTCTATATTTCCGATCATCCGCTGGATTGCCTCACCTGCTCGGCGAACGGTGACTGCGAGCTACAAGACATGGCAGGTGCCGTCGGTCTGCGCGATGTGCGCTACGGTTTCGATGGCGAGAATCACCTGGACGGTGGCATTGATTCCAGCAATCCCTACTTTCAGTTCGATGCCAGCAAATGCATCGTCTGCTCACGCTGCGTGCGTGCCTGCGACGAGGTTCAGGGTACGTTCGCTTTGACGATTCAGGGCCGCGGTTTTCAGTCCAAGGTTTCCGCCGGAGTCGACGAAGGTTTTCTCGATTCGGAATGCGTGTCGTGCGGCGCCTGTATACAGGCCTGCCCCACGGCAACTCTCATGGAAAAAAGCATCGTCGATCATGGCCAGCCCGATCACAGTGTCGTAACGACTTGCGCCTATTGCGGCGTCGGTTGCTCGTTCCAGGTCGAGATGAAGGGCGACCAGGTGGTTCGCATGACGCCGTACAAAGACGGTGAAGCGAACCACGGCCACTCTTGCGTGAAAGGACGCTTTGCCTGGGGCTATGCGTCGCACCAAGATCGCGTCATGAACCCGATGATTCGCGACACCACAGACGAGCCATGGCGTGAAGTGAGCTGGGAAGAGGCTATTCAGTACACAGCGAAACGCTTCAAGGAAATTCAGGGCAAGTACGGTCGTAAGTCGATCGGCGGTATAACCTCCTCTCGCTGCACGAATGAAGAAGTTTACGTCGTGCAGAAGATGATTCGTACGGCATTCGAGAATAACAATGTCGATACCTGCGCTCGAGTTTGTCATTCGCCAACCGGCTATGGTCTGAAGACCACGCTGGGTACCTCCGCCGGAACACAACCGTTCGACAGTGTTATGGACACAGATGTGATGGTTGTCATCGGGTCAAACCCAACGGTCGCCCATCCGGTATTCGCATCGCAGATGAAGAGGCGTCTACGTGAAGGCGCGAAACTGATCGTTATTGACCCGCGTGAAATTGGCCTGGTACGTTCGGCACGTATCGAGGCTGAGCATCACATCGCCCTGTCACCCGGGACTAACGTGCCGGTAATTAATGCGCTGGCGTATGTCATTGTCAGTGAAGGGTTGATCGACGAAGAGTACGTTCGTGAACGCTGCGACCTCGAGTCCTTCGAGGCCTGGAAGGCAATGATACTCAAACCGGAAAATTCGCCTGAGGAAGTGGCTATTGTTGCCGGTGTGGATGCCGAAACATTGCGTGCCGCAGCCCGCCTCTATGGCTCAGCCAGGAACGGCTCAATTTACTACGGCCTCGGCGTTACCGAACACAGCCAGGGTTCAACGATGGTCATGGGCATGGCCAATC
>CAYWBZ010000002.1:0-6403 GCA_964456535.1 uncultured Woeseiaceae bacterium
CGGCGAGGGCTGCATCGAGCAGCTCAATCAACTCATCACGGCTGTAGCTGTAAGGACCCCACTGGTTCAGCTGAACAAGCTCGGTGACCTTCGTACGAATGGTAAATTCCTGTTCTTCCTCGTTCGGCACAACCACATAGCGACGCAACGGATTGGCGTCAAACAGGGCATGCATGAACGCTTCGGAAACCTCGTCAGGTTCCTTATAGGACAACTCGCGTTCGGCCGTTTTCTCGTAGTCCTGTTTCATTTCTTCGGTCACTTCGCCACCAGCCGCTTTTGTATGCTCGGCCTTGCGGGCCACGCTGCTGCGACGGATATTCGACTTGTAGTTGCCGGGCTCAACGACACTGACCGCCACCCCGTGTGGCTCCATTTCGGTAGCCAGCGAGTCCGTATACGCTTCGATCCAGTGTTTGCTGCCGCTGTAGGCGCTGAAACCAGGAAATGCTGAGATGGTGCCTGCGATCGATCCCGTCGTAACAATGCGGCCCTTGGATTCGATAACCAGTGGCGCGAACGCCTTGGTCGTGCGGTAGACGCCCTCAACATTGACGGTGTACACAAACGTCTGGTCTTCGACCGGTGTTTCGATGACCTCGCCGCCGCCGCCAACGCCGGCGTTGTTAACTACGGCATACAGCCCCGTACCCTTTTCCCTGATCATCTCGACAGCTGCATCAACCTGATCCTGCCTGGTTACGTCGAGTTTTACAGCAGTGACGTTGTCGATCGCGTCCAATGCTGCGAGGTCCTTGTCCTTACGCGCGCCGGCATAAACGTGATAGCCATTTCCGGCAAGTGTTTCGGCGAGATTTCGGCCAATGCCCGTACTGGCGCCCGTTACCAGAATCGACTGTTGATCGTCCGCAACGACGGTGTGCGGTGCTGCGAGAATAACGATTGCGACAACGACGAACTGGAGAAGCTTGCTCATGGTTTTTCCTTATTATTTTTGATGGCTGTGACACTAGCACATGCAGAAGTACAGTTGGTCAATCTACAAGAGCTGGCCCCGGCAGATCCAGCTCGGGAAAGTTGGCCGGCGGTACTCGATGTTTTGTTGCCTGCTCGTAGGCATAGGCGATGCCGATGAGCAGGCCTTCGCTATACGGCCTGCCCAGTATCTGCAATCCTGCCGGCAGGTTTCCGTGGCTGTATCCCATTGGTATTGTCGCCGCAGGCAAACCAGTCGCGGGAGCGACGCGTTGGCTGTTGTCCCCTTTGTATTCTTCGATCGCTTTATCTAAATGAGCGGGCGGGTTCGTCCAGCTCGGATATACGACAACGTCAATCTTCTCATCGTCCATTGACCCGATAACATCCGACAGGAACGCCTGTCTTTCCTGATGCTGCAGAAAGTCCGGGCATGGTGGGTCGAAGTTTGCCGGATGAAGGTCTGGCGGATAGTTGGAAAATGATTTCAGGCTATTCTCGATATAGGGTGAGTAGTCTTTGCTGACCAGCACCTCTGCTACATCCTGAAAAGGCGCGGCGTCACCAAGAGACGCAAGATACAAACGCATGTCATAGCGAAACCGTCGGCAGAATAAATTCTTGCCGACGTGGTCTTCGAAATTTCGGATGGTGAAGTCGTCGACAATTTCGGCGCCTGCGTCTTGCAGCGCTGCGAGTGCCTGTTCAAACAGCGCCGTAATTTCCGGATCGGCTTCTTCGGTATCGACGAGGGCCCTCAGAACGCCGATTCGCTTGCCCACAAGCGTGCTCTCGTCCAAAAACGCTGTGTAGTCTTCTTCAACTCTTTTCTTGCCAAGCTCCGTATACGGATCGGCAGGATCGTAGCCGGCGACTACGTTAAACACTTTGGCTCCATCGGTAACGGTTCGGGTCATCGGCCCGGGAATATCTCTGTCAAAGGCCAGCGGAATTACGCCGTCACGACTCGTGAGTCCCAAGGTCGAACGAATTCCAAACAACGCCAAATGGGATGAAGGTCCACGAATGGAATTGCCCGTGTCCGAGCCCATTCCTATCACGCCGAAACTCGCCGCAATGCCCGACGCCGTGCCGCCGCTCGAACCGGCAGGTACCCGGCCTAAATCATAAGCATTGGCCGTGACACCGTATGAAGAACTCAAGGTTTGCTTCGGACTAAAAGCCCACTCGGCCATATTGGTTTTGGCGATGATGATCGCATCGGCTTCCCTGAGTTTTCTTACCATGAACGCATCGTCAGGTGGGATGCTGTTTTTTAATGCAATGGAGCCACCGCTAGTCGGCATGTCCGCGGTGTCGAAGTTGTCCTTCAACAACACCGGGGCACAAAAGAGCGGCCCAAGATTGTCGCCGGACGAAACCTTCGTATCAATTCTTTTCGCAGCTGCAATAGCATTGGGGTTGAAAAAGATAATCGCGTTCAAATTACTCGGCTGATCGTACGTTTCGATTCGCTTGAGGTAACCTGAAACAATATCGACGCAGGTCGACTCTCCAGACGTAATCGCTGCCTGAACGTCTTCAATAGTAGCTTCAGTGAACACAAATGTTGCTTCGGGCTCATTCTTCGAGCAAGAGAGCAGGCCCAACGCGAGGAAAACAAAGCCCCCCACGCGAACGAATACAGAAATGATTTGGTGCATTTGTTGCGCCCATCAGCTTAGGGTGGAGGGGCTCAGAGTTTGCCGCAATCGAACTTGTGTTTCCAGATATTGAACGCAATACTTAAAACGCGCAGCGAGGGTTAGGCGAATGACTGCCGAGGAAAAGTTTTCGAACAAACATGACACACCGTCTGTTGAAGGCGACGGTTCTGCGTGGGCATGGAGCAAGTTTTGGCGAGACGACAACCTAAGTGCCTGTACCCCGGATGACGGCACAACGGATGGTTCGCTGCAGCGGGAATGGCTATCGTTCTTCCATTCGCTAAATGACAAAGCGAGAATTCTGGATCTTGGAACCGGAAATGGCGCGCTGGCTGTAATGGCGGTTTCTGCGGAAACGGAGGAAGTGGGCAATAGTCGTTCATTCGACGTTCATGGCTGCGACCTCGCCGCCATTGAGCCAGGCCTGTACGTAAAGTCTCGTGCTAAGGACCTGGCGCAAATTCAATTTCATGCAGAGACAGCAATGGAAAAGTTGCCGTTCGGTGATGAAACCTACGATGCGGTGTGTGGCCAGTACGCGTTGGAGTACTCCGATGTAAGCGAAAGCGTGCCGGAATTGATGCGTGTATTGCGCAGTGGCGGGTCCCTTCAGTTCTTGTTGCATGACGCGGCGGGGGCGCTGCACCAGCGCAACCAGTTGCAATGGCAGCAGGCACAGACCTTACTCCAAAGTGAATTGGTTGCCGGGACACGGAATATGCTCACGGCTGTGGTTGCCGGTGAGTCTGCGAGTCAACCCGGAACGCTCGAAGAAGGCATGCGGGCAATCGCGGGCCTCAAAGACATCATGGACCGGCTGGCGAAAGAGTTTTCTGGCGATACCGATCGGGTGTTACCGGAGAGCGTCTACGCGGCGATTAGCCGTTTGGCGCCGTTGCGACATCACCACGATGTCCCGCAATTACTGTCATTGGTGGATGATATTGAACAGCGATTGCACGCCCAAAGCGCTCGTTTGCGGGCAATGCTGGATGCTGCGCTCGATGTGGGCTCGCTACAGCGCCTGTCGGCACTATTTACTTCGGCGGGAGCCGAGGATGTTCGCACCCAACCAGCAATAGCGGGGGCACACAATACGCCCGTCGGATATTGGCTAAGCGCGACAAGAAAGTAGCCTGTTACTCACGTTATTCGAGACTAATACCCTCCGGCAATGCCATTGCTCGCGCAACGGCAGGCCGATCAGCGATCTCGTCACGCCAACGCATGATGTTGGGAAAGTCATGCATGTCCAGAGTGGTCCAGTCGCTGCAAGTAACCCACGGGTAAGCGGCGATATCGGCTATGGAATAGTCGCCAGCCAGGAATGAATTATCGGCAAGCCGCTCGTCCATAACGCGGTAGACGCGTTCCACGAGAGAAACGCAATGCTCAAGCGCCGCCGGTGAAGGCTCCGCTGCAAGTGCGCTCCAGTGATGAGTTTGCGAACTGTGCGGCCCCAGTGATGTCAGAGAAATCATTAGCCAGGAAAGGACGAGCTTTTTTTCTGCCGGTGACGACGGCAGAAACCTGCCATAAGTCTCTGCAAGGTAAACAAGAATTGCGCCAGACTCGAACAGGCTATGTTCTTCGCTTCCTTCTCGCCAGGCAATGATCGGTACCTTGCAGTACGGGTTCAGGGCGAGAATGTTGGATGTGAATTGCTCTTTTGCGCGAATGTTGACCGGTTCGACCCTGAAACTGAGGCCAAGCTCCTCTAATAGTATGGATGCGCGCCGAGAATTCGGCGTCGCCCACATATATAGGGTTATATTTTCCATACTTGTTCAAGACCGGGAAAAACAGTAGCAATTCTGTAATGGGTACAGGGACCCATGCACTACCCCTTCGGGTGGTCTGCAGGGAACCACCCGTTCGGGTGGTCAATGGAATCAGTGTTGGCCTTAATCTCATTCAGTAGCTTAATCAAGATTCTATCGGGGGTTTAACAGGATGAAAATCAAGATGGAAAAAACCACGACCGCGAGGGTCAGTGCCTTGTCGATCGGTGTCGCAATCGCTTTGAGTTCATCTTCCTGGGCTGTGGCCCAGGAGGTCGATGAAGCCGCTGCGGACTCAGCGATTGAAGAGGTGGTTGTTACCGGCTCACGGCTCAAGCGAACAATTCGCGATGCGTCAGTGCCGGTGTCTTCTGTTGATACGGAGGACATAAAGTTATCAGGAACGGTGAACATTGAAGACCTCCTGAATTCCATGCCGCAATTTGTTGCTGGGACAACCGGGGCATCGAACGGCTTGACGTTCCCAACCGGAACCGGTGCTGCGACCATGAACCTGCGCGGCCTCGGACAGACACGCAACCTCGTGCTCGTGGATGGCAAGCGCTACGCGTTTTTTGATTCACGCCAGATCACGGACATCAATACAATTCCCGCGGCGTTGGTACAACGTACGGAAGTGGTCACGGGTGGCGCATCCGCTGTTTACGGATCGGACGCTATCGGCGGCGTCATCAACTTCATCATGCGTGAGGATTTCGAGGGTATTGAAGCTCGCGTGACGGGCGCTATCAACTCAGAGGGTGATGGGTTTGAGCGTGACGTGACACTAACAATGGGTGGTAATTTCGACGATGGACGTGGTAACGCGGTTCTTTCAGTTGGTTTCTTCAAACGCGACCCGATACTGACGACGGATCGGACTTTCTCCGAACAGGTTATCGGCGACGTAACAGACGCGAATGGCAATCGTGTTCTGGGAATAGGTGGCAGTAGCTTTGTTCCGAACGGCCGCTTCACGGGCGTCCCGACTGATCCAGCCGTCATCGCGGGTATGCCGGGTCTCGATGCCGCTTTGACCGCTGCAGGATTGAACGGATTGACCGGCACCGGCTTTATCGCGGGAGATAGCGGCCTTGACCAACGGCCAATCGTTTTCCCTGACGACCGATATAACTACACGCTGGACAATTTCCTGCAGATTCCGCAAGAGCGCTGGACAATCAATGCGATGACGCATTATGACCTGAGTGACAAAGCGACTGCGTACCTCGATGGCATGTTCACCAATAGCGAAACCACGGTTGGTTTCGCTGCGGCATTCATCAACCAGAGTTACCAGATTGAGGTCAACAATCCGTTTATCGGCCAGCCACTACGAGACGTATTCCAGATTATGGATGTGAACGAGGTGGGTGCTGGAGCAAATGATGGACTGGTTACGTTGGGCATTAATCGACGAATGGTTGAGGCTGGTGCACGACGCAATCAGGATACAAGGCAGACGTTCAGGGTCTTGACCGGCGTACGCGGTGATCTCGGTGATCTGGGCGAGAACTCGTTCATGAATGTATCTTACGATGTGTATTACTCGTATACACAAACCGAGAATACGGTCATCCAGCTTGGCAACGTACTGAAAGAAAGGTTTCGTGTTGGCGTCTTGTCGGGTTCTGCGGCGAACGGCGATCCCATCGTAAACCCCTTCGGTCCGAACATATCGCAGGCCGGTGTTGATTTCATTTCAGTGGTATCGACGAATATTGACAAAACCAACATGGAAGTTCTGGCCGCTAACCTCACGGGTGAGTTATTCGAAATGCCTGCAGGCCCCTTGGCTGCGTCGATCGGCACCGAATTCAGATCAAATGAGGCCGTGTTCGTCCCGGACCAGCTGATTGCGAACGGCGATGTTGCTGGTTTCAACGCCATTACACCAACTGACGGTGAGGTTGACGTTTGGGAAATTTACGGCGAAGTCCGGGTCCCGATTCTGGCCGATGCCGCCTTTGCTGAAGCGCTTTCTCTGAACGCAGCGGTTCGATATTCAGACTACGATCT
>CAYWBZ010000002.1:6503-8542 GCA_964456535.1 uncultured Woeseiaceae bacterium
AACGTGTTGCAACCGAACAACGAGATCCCCGGTGTTTTTGGTGGCAACCCAAATCTTAATGAAGAAGAGTCCGATACCATAACCTTTGGAATCGTGTTTACGCCGGACATGGTGTCGAATTTGCGTGTCTCGCTGGACTATTTCGATATTGAGGTAGAAAGCGCGATCGCACCATTTGCCGGCGGCGTTAACAATATTCTTGATCTTTGCTATGTGCAGATTCAGGACGCTAACAGCGAGGCGTGCCGGGCTGTCTCGCGTAACCCGGCAAGCGGAATAATTGACGTCGATAACCCGGTAATCGCGCTCAATGCGAATATCGGTTTGCTGGAAACAAGTGGTTTCGATATCCAGGCAGATTACACTTGGGAAGCAGACTTTGGCATGTTTGATGGCGGCAGCAATTTTGCATTGAGTTTCCGCACAACCTGGGTTGATGAATTTACACTGACCCCAATTGCCGATATTCCGGAGAACAAAAACTACTGCGTTGGTGCGTTTGGACCGACTTGCGGCGAGCCCAAGCATGAGCTCAAGACGACCACGCGCTTGACCTGGCACACCGGACCACTGAGTATCAGCGCAAGGCATCGTTGGCTGGACGAGTCGGAGCTCGATCGTTTCGTACTTCCGACCCGCCGAGGAGAGCCGACTCCTGACCCGAACAGCTTCGCTGTTTTGGCACTGGATTCGGCAAACTACATCGACCTGACGTTTAACTACGATGCTTCGGATGGAATCTCGATATGGGGCGGTGTCAACAATGTGTTTGGTGAAGATCCACCCATACTTGGTGCTAACCAAAGCCGCGCGAACACATGGCCGGATACCTACGACCCTTATGGAACGCAGTTCTTCCTTGGCACGGCAATCAAGTTCTGAGGCATGGATCTCAGTTAGGGAACTGAATTGAAGCGCAGAGATTTCCTGTTGGGGACCATGTCCCTGACAGGAGCTCTCTTGTCCTCATCCTGTACCAAGCTTCCTGATGACAGCAACGTGCTGCGTGCGGTAATGCACGCGGACCTGCAGTCGCTGGACCCGGTCGTAACGACGATGGGTATCGTGCAGCGACATGCCCTGATGGTCTACGACTTTCTTTTCGGGCGCGACACAGACGGTACACCGCAGCCGCAGATGGTTGACCAATGGTCGACAAGCCCGGACGGACTGGTCTGGGAGTTCTCGCTGCGCGAAGGACTGGCCTTTCATGATGGCGCCCCGGTAACCGCAGCAGATGTCGTAGCGTCGCTACGCCGATGGGGCGCACGAGACGCGTACGGTAGACAGATTTTCGCGGTGACGGACGAACTATCGGCGGCAAGTTCCGATCGCTTCGTCTGGCGGCTTAACAAACCCTACGGATTGCTGCTGCACGCATTGTCGAAGACCGGTGGCCCGGTAGCGGCGATCATGCCCGCGCGCATCGCGACGACAGATCCAACAACGTCGATCGAGGAGAGCGTGGGCTCGGGACCTTATATCTTTGACGAGAGCGCCTGGATACCGGGTGCCAAGGTCGTCTACCGACGTAACGCCGACTATATCCCGCGCAGTGAACCGGCGAATGCCACCTCGGGCGGCAAGCATGTGAATGTTGACGTCGTCGAGTGGATCAATATTCGGGACCCTCAATCCGCGGTGTTGGCGCTGGCAAATGGCGAGATCGATTTTGTTGAGAGTCCGTCACCGGAGTTTCTGCCGTTGCTGCGTGATGCTGGCGTGACGATACAGCGCTCCGACCCATTAGGGTTTCAGGGCATGTTGCGCATGAATCACCTCCACCCGCCGTTCGATGACAAACGCGCGCGTCAGGCATTGTTGTACCTGGTCGATCAGGAGCGCTATCTGCAGGCGATGTTTGGTGATCCGGAGGTTTCCACTAACTGCAACGCGTTTTTCGTTTGTGGTTCGCCGCTGGAGAGCCGCTTTGGTGTGCCAGAGGGTATCGGCAAAGACCGTGATAAGGCCCGAGCGCTGATGAAAGCGTCCGGTTATGACGGCCGGCCGCTCGTGATTCTGCACCCGACTGATATTCA
>CAYWBZ010000002.1:8642-13669 GCA_964456535.1 uncultured Woeseiaceae bacterium
GTCCCGATAGGCCAGTGGTTCGCGCCGGTGGCCTATAGTCCTCGCGTCAGCGGCGTATTGGGCGTCCCTGGCACGACCGTATTGTGGAACATCGACAAGTCGCCTTATCGTCCAACCTAGGCGCGAAAACTCTATTGCTCGGAAAAGTGACAAGCAGCCTGGTGGGTTGGGGTTAGCGCCTTCAGCCGCGGTTCTTCGCCGGCGCAAATAGCCTCAGCGGCAGGGCATCGCGAGCGAAAACGACAACCGGAAGGTGGATTCGCAGGGCTCGGGATATCACCGGTCAAAACAAGGCGTTCGTGATCTGAATCCGGGTCCACACTGGGAACCGCCGAAAGCAGAGCCTTGGTGTACGGGTGGCGCGGGCGCTCGAACAAACTTTGCTTGTCGGCGATCTCGACGATTTTACCCAGATACATGACAGCAACCCGAGTTGATATGTGCTCCACTACTGCCAGATCGTGCGCGATGAACAGATAGGCCAGTCCAAATTCCTGTTGCAGGTCGACGAGCAGGTTAATCACCTGAGCCTGTACTGAAACATCCAGGGCGGATACGGGTTCATCAAGCACGATCAGTTTTGGTTTTGTTCCGAGTGCGCGCGCGATCCCGATACGTTGGCGTTGGCCACCCGAAAACTCATGTGGATAGCGATCGACCTGATCACGTCGCAGGCCAACCCGTCTAAAGAGATCCTCGACTTCGGTACGAAGTGTCGTGCCTGTGGCGAGGCCATAATTTGCGATTGGCTCCGCAACCGATTGCCCCACCGTGCGGCGCGGGTTTAGTGACGCGAACGGGTCCTGGAACACTACCTGAAGGTGCCTTCGTAAAGGTCGCAATGTTCGCTGGGATGCGTGTGATATGTCGACACCGTCAAGCTCGATGCTGCCAACGGTAGGCTCGAGGAGGCGAAGAATTGATCGACCGACGGTGGATTTTCCGCAACCGCTTTCGCCAACCAAGCCCAGAGTTTCTCCGGCAGCGATGTCGAAACTTACGCCGTCGACCGCACGAACGATGGTCGCTTTGTTGCCGAGTGCCTGATTGACGAGCCCCCCCGAAATGAAGTGCTTGGCCAGGTCATTAACGCGCAACATCGGGCTCATCGTGGGTCTCCCACCTTGTCGCTGTGCCAGCAGGCAGATACGTGCTGCGCATCGCCGCCAGCATTACCCTGGGCCTTGAGTGGTGGCAGCTCAGTACGGCAACGCTCGTCGGCCAGGGAGCAACGCGGTGCAAACGCGCATCCTGTTATGGGCTCGAGCATCGATGGCACGGAGCCAGGAATTTCAGTGAGGCGCTGGCCGGGCTCAGTTTCGCCAAGGCGTGGCATGGCGCCAAGCAAGCCAAGCGTGTAGGGGTGTCGTGGTGATCGTAGCAAGTCACGAACAGGTGCCTCCTCGACCTTGCGACCCGCATAAACGACCAGCACCCGCTCGGCCATCTCGGCAACGACACCGAGGTCGTGGGTGATCAACACGATGGCCGTACCAAGACGGTTTTGCAGGTCCCGCATGAGGTCGAGTATCTGCGCCTGGATGGTGACATCAAGAGCGGTTGTAGGTTCGTCGGCGATCAGGACTGAAGGCGCACAGGCCAATGCCATGGCGATCATGACGCGCTGACACATACCGCCGGACAATTCGTACGGATACTGGTCCAGTCGTTGCTGCGGCTCCGAAATTTGTACAAGCTGCAGCATTTCCAAAGCGCGTGCACGCGCCTCCGATGCATTGAGGTTCTGGTGCAGTCGCACGGCCTCGGTGATCTGCTCGGCGACGGTGAGAACAGGATTGAGGCTGGTCATCGCCTCCTGGAATATCATCGCGATGCGATTACCACGAATTTTCCGCATCTCACTTTCGTTGAGGTCGAGAAGGCTGTCACCGTCAAACACGATGTGACCATTCGAGATGCGACCTGGCGGATCAGGAATAAGTTGCATCAACGCCAGCGCACTGACGCTCTTGCCAGAGCCGGACTCGCCGACGATGGCCAGTGTTTCGCCAGCCTTCAGCGTGTAAGACAAGTCGCAGAGGGCCGGTACATCACCTTGTTCGGTTCGAAACGTGACGCTGAGATCTGTTACCTCCAGAAGTGGTTTCGCGGCGTTCATTTCCGGCTCACATAGCGTGGATCGAAACTGTCGCGAAGTCCGTCACCTAACAGGTTGACGCCCAGTACCGTGAAGGAAAGGGCCAATCCGGGAAACAGAACAATATGAGGAGCGATTGAAAACACGGTTCGCCCTTCCGCAATGATATTGCCCCAACTTGGGATGGAGGGAGGTGTGCCAGCGCCAATGAAGCTCAATATCGCCTCCGTTAACACGGCGGACGCAAAAATGTAGGTGCCCTGAACAAGCAACGGCGCGAGCGTATTCGGCAGGATGTGGCGCCACAATATCTGTAAGAACGGTGTACCCGAGGTTATTGCTGCTTCAACATAGGGCTGTTCTTTTAGCGACAGGACGACGCTTCGAACGAGTCGCGCCACCCGCGGCACTTCGGCTATCGAAATCGCGATGATCACGTTCTTCAGACTTGCGCCGGCGAGCGAGATAAGAGCGACAGCGAGCAGTATCGATGGAATTGCCATCAGGCCATCCATGACGCGCATAAGGATCTGGTCAACCCAGCGAACGAAGCCGCTGAACAATCCCACGATCAGACCCACCGACATACCGCCGATAACCACACCCAGCCCAACCATAAGAGATACGCGTGCACCGTAAACAGTCCGGCTGTAAACATCGCGGCCAATCAGATCGCCGCCAAACCAGAAGTCAGCCCCCGGGGCCTCGAGCCGGTTGAACGGTGAGATGGTCTGCGGGTCAATCGTCCCTAGCCAGGGTGCGGCAATAGCTGCAAATACGGCGGTGCCAAACATCATCGCCCCAATAATAATGTTGGGATGACGCTGCCAGAGTCGCCGCAGACCAGTGGCCTTTCGTAATGGCACGGCAGTTGTCATGGCGCCACTCAAAGCTTGATCCTTGGGTCGAACAGTCCGTAGCTGAGATCGACCAGCAAGTTCACTACAACGTAGGCGGCAGAGAACACCAGGATAACGCCTTGAATGACGGGATAATCCCGGCGAAGTATTGCGTCAACGGTCAGGCGGCCCAGGCCTGGAATATTGAAGACCGTTTCGGTAACAACGACGCCGCTGATCAGCAGGGCGAAGCTGATACCGATTACCGTGACGATGGGAACGGCAGCACTCTTGAGTGCGTGCCGTATCAGGACGCGGCGTATCGGTAGTCCTTTTGCACGCGCAGTGCGGATGTAGTCCTGATTGAGTACCTCAAGCATAGTTGTGCGGGTAATGCGTGCTATCAAAGCTGCGTTGATAATTCCCAGCGACAGTGCTGGCAAAATCAGGTGTCGCGCGAACGGCCAGAAACCGTACGCGATCGGTACATAGCCCTGCACAGGTAGCAGATCCAGTTTGACGGAAAACAACGCGATAAATAGGTAGGACAGAACAAATACGGGTACCGAAAATCCAAGCACCGCGAAACTCATTGCGAAGCGATCGATAATTCCTCCGGATCGCCATGCGGCGATGACGCCCAGGGGGACGGCAATAAGGACCGCTATTAACAAGGAAGCGATCGTTAGTGCGACCGTGGGTTCGAGTCGCTGCACGATAAGGTCCATAACAGGACGTCGTGAGAAAATCGACGTGCCAAGATCGCCCCGCAATACGCCACCGGCCCACTGTGAAAACCGAACCAGGTAAGGCTGATCAAGCCCCAGGGCGACGCGAAGTTGTTCGATTTCTTCGGCAGTGGCCTGCTCACCGGCAAGCACGGCCGCTGGATCGCCAGGCGTCAGGTACAAAAGCGAGAACACGATTACTGCGACGATGATCATGACCGGGATCGTCGCCAACAGTCGCCGTATGACCACCGCTAGCACGAGTGAACTCCGAGGCATGGAATGCAGGTTTTTGTCGCCGCAGCGAATGGATACATCGAGTAGTTCGCCAGTAGCTTTGCGATAGTCATTGTGTCTCGCCGTACGCGCCTTGCGCAACCACACTTTGGGGTGGTTTGTTGGCGACAGTCACCCCGTACGCTGATTAGTACTTGCTATTAATGCCTGGGAGACGGGTGTGTGCCGATGGTTGGCCTATGTTGGGGAGCCCAGACCCATAGAGCCGTTGCTTTATGACGGTCCCAATTCCCTGTGCGAGCAGGCGCAACATTCTCACAAGGCCAAGCTGGGTGTTCACGGGGACGGCGGTGGCCTCGGATGGTACGGGTCGCCGGACGAGCCAGCCATTTACCGCGACGCCGGACCGGCCTGGGCGGACCCGAACCTGCGCGAGTTGACGCGCGTCCTGGAGAGCCGGATTTTCTTCGCCCACGTTCGCGCGTCTACAGGTGCGCCAAACATCGCGATCAACTGTCATCCATTTCGAGCAGGGCGATACCTGTTCATGCACAACGGTCAGATAGGTGGTTTTCCGCAACTGCGTCGTAGCTTATACGGCATGCTTTCTGACGCTTGTTTTGACGCGATGGTCGGAGGGACCGACAGTGAGTTGCTGTTTCAGTTAATGATTACAAACGGACTGGAAGACGATCCGGTGCACGCCATTCGTCGCACGATTACTGATGTTGATGCGTTGCGCAGGAGTCATGGAATAAAAGATGCGTTTAGAGCGACTCTCGCCATCGCGGATGGCGTAAACGTATGGGCGCTGCGTTGGTCATCCGACAAATACGTCCCGTCCCTGTTCCTGAATCACACCGCAAATGGTGCCCTGGCCGTGTCTGAACCGATAGACGAGGATGTCTCGAGTTGGGCCGTGGTTCCTGAAAATAGCCTGATGCGCCTCACTCTGAAAGACAACGGCGTTACTGTCGACAGCGAAACTTCGTTTATCCCGCCAGAGTAGCGCGTCTTGTGACAACGCTACCGAGCCCTGTATTGTATTGACGGGTCGCTGAGAGGCGACGATAACAAGAGTGTCGCAGAGCAGGTATCGTCCCGAATGAAAACCAAATTTATTGC
>CAYWBZ010000002.1:13769-26811 GCA_964456535.1 uncultured Woeseiaceae bacterium
ATAACAAGAGTGTCGCAGAGCAGGTATCGTCCCGAATGAAAACCAAATTTATTGCACCGGTGGCCCGCTCGAGAATGATCGGCCGACACAGCTTGCTGGATCTGGGCCAGTCAGCTCGCCCACCAAAGCTGACACTCGTTGCTGCGCCGGCAGGGTTCGGCAAGACAACGATGCTGCTCCAGTGGCGGGAACTCTTGCAGAACGAAGGTGTAACCGTCGCCTGGTTGTCCCTGGGTATGGAGGGTCGCAGCACGATCGCTTTGTTGCGAAACATCGTGGAGTCAATTCAGTATACGAGCCCGGGTTTCGGACGGCGAACCGGGAGAATCGTCGACACCACCGCGCGGTTCGATATCACCCGCACACTCAATGACCTGGTTGATGACATAGCTGACACGGCACAACCGATGGTGCTGATGTTTGACGATTTCCATTGCATTAGTAATTCTGAAACTGACGAACTCGTTGAGCTTCTCTTGAATTTGGCACCTGCGAACTTTCAGATGATTGTCGCATCGAGAACGCGGCCACAGTTTGGCCTGGCGGCACTTCGGGTGCAGGATGAGCTACAGGAAATAACGCCGACGAATTTGCGATTCAACTTGTCGGAAGCTTCCGAGTTCCTGACAGAAATACGGCAACTGGAGCTCAGCAGCGAACAAGTCGCAAAGATCCACCAGCACAGCGAGGGTTGGGCGGCAGGGCTGCAGCTCGCATCACTGTCGTTGCGTGATCCGCACAGGCGGGACGGCTTCATCGATTCGTTCTCGGGAAACCTGCAGGATATATCCGAGTACATGGCCAGCGACGTGCTGAGCCAACAATCTGAGCGCGTGCAGGAATTTCTGCTCAGGACATCCGTTGCTGATCGATTGTGTGGTGATCTTGCAGCGCAGCTCACCGGCGTTGAGAACGCTCAGGCGCTATTGGAAGAAATTGAAAGAGATGGCTTGTTTATTACGCCGATGGACCAGGAGCATATTTGGTACCGCTACCATCAACTGTTTCACGAATTCCTGCTAACCGAGTTGCGTCGCCGGCACCCTGGTGAGCTGGTCAGGCTGTATGGAGTTGCTTCGCGCTGGTTTGAGAGCCACGGCTTTTCCGGGGAGGCGGTTGAATACGGCCTGCTGGCTGGTGACTTCGACAAGGTCACTGCATTGGTTGAGCAACAGTCCTGGCTAGAGCTCATGGCCGGTCACATACCGCGGGTAATCGCGTGGATTCGGCGAATACCGGAGTCTGTAAGAAACGAGAATCCAAAGCTGCTGTATTTGCTCGGTACCGCGCTCTACCACTCGAACAAAGCGGACGAAGGCGAAGAGACCTTGTCCAGATTGACGGCAATCGTCGACGATGTTGATGCCACCTATACGCCGCAAGAAAAAGAATACCTTCAAGAACAAATCAGGCTTCTTACTGCTGGCATAGCGATCGCTCGGGACGACCCGGTGCGAATAAACGAGGTGCTATCACACGATTTCGTGCATCTGAATGATTTCGAAAACGGCCTGGTATTCAGTTTTCGTGGTTATGCCTATGCCGAGTTCGCGGAATTTGGCAAGGCGGCGACAGTTTTGCGAGAAGCGCGTCGCTTCCATCTTGTCGCTGGATCAGATTTCGGCGCCGTCTACGCCGAGTGCTTCCTGGCATTGACCGATTTCGCGAACGGTAATCTGGATCATTGCTACGCACGATTTTCGTCGAATGCCTCGAGCTCACTGGAAGAAAAATATATCGCTCCGGTACCGCAGGTAATCAAGGGAATCGTCTTGTATCAATGGAACCGAATTGACGAAGCGCTGGAGTGTTTGCAACCAAATTTGCCGCTTATTGGCGAGGTTGGGTTCACGAAGCTGTTGGTATTCGGCTATACCGCGCTGGCTAGAATTAGTGGATTGCGTGGTGATCATCGTGCGGCCATGCGTTGTTACGATTTGATCGCCGACATCGGTGCGCGCTGGGGCACGCCGTATGAGCGACACCGGTCATTGGTTGAGGGCGGTCGAATTGCCTACCTGTTGCAGTCCGACCGTCTTAACGAGGCGATCGATCACGCACTCAGTAACGATATCGATGTGGATGCCGAAACCTGGCCGTTACCAGCACAGTGGGAGCGAGTCTCTTGTCGCAAGGCATTAACCTGGGCGCGGTTGCAGGTCGCCATCAATCGTCCGGAAAACACACTGCCAGTACTGGCGAGACTGCGCCAACTTGCAACTGAGTCGCGCAGAGGGATGCGAGTGCTGGAGTGCTACATCCTCGAGGCACGTGCCAGGTTTGTTAAGGATAAGACCAAGGCGCGTGGACTCATTGACGAAGCTCTGGATATCGCTGCACCGAACCGATCGGTCCGCTGCTTCGTGGATGAGGGCCGTGAAATCGATTCATTATTGCTCGACTCCCGGGAGGGGGAGATCGACGGATGGTCGCGATCAAAGCGCAGTCTCCTGGAGGCCATTACGGTATCGATCGAGCAGGAAAACGCGACCGCCGATTTTCGTGATACCGATTCCACGGGTGCCGTACCTGGTCTGATAGAACCGATCAGTGAGCGAGAGCGTGAAATATTGAACCTGATTGCAGATGGCAGTACGAATAGCGTGATATCGACAGCACTTTTTATCAGCCAGAACACCGTGAAATGGCATTTGAAAAACATCTTCGGCAAGCTCGGTGTTAGCAATCGTACTTCCGCAGTTGCGATCGCTCGACAATTGGAACTGCTTACCTAGGCACAGGCAAATCCGGCGATGAATATTTCATTGCACGGCGAAGTCTACGTCACGGCGTTGACCTAAGTTACGTCTCTAAAGCACGAACGGTATCAGCCACCAGGTTCTTTTCTTGTATGCCGCCCATTCCGTGTAGCGTGACATGCTGGCTTCTTTCACTGTCATGTTGACGGCGAACAGTCCGAGCCAGACCCACGCAAGCACCACAACCGGTAGCCAGTGCCAGACCATCATTGCGAAGCTCTCGTAGATCATGATCTCACCCAGGTAGTTGGGGTGGCGCACATAGCGGTGCATGCCGTCGAAAAGATACGTTCCGCCAAACTGATAATACTCAACGTCGAGGTCAAATCGCGGGTCGTTCACAAACAACCCCCCGAATCGACCTCTGTACTCTGCCGAGCATAAAGGAACTCATACTGGCCATTGGCATAGGCAGCCACATTAAAGAGGAAGCCCAGAGATTCGGACTCGGTTAACTTGAACTCAGCATCGCCATTTATTTCGTCAAACTGGCCACCCGTTCGATAGCCAATGAAAGGTGTGACCTCGAATTTGTAGGCCGGAGTCTGCAGGTTGCCCGCCGCCGTTTGCGCGAATGAAACGGCAGAAAGGAACAGAGTGACAATGGCGGCCGCTAGCTTAAGCATGTTTCGTCCCGAAGGTGTGGTTGCTGGATTTTGCAGCTTCTCGTGTTTGCCGTAGTCGAGTTCCTGTAATCTTGACGACCCTTGAACGAGCAATTACTGAGCCTCCACCGGATATGAATGTCGGGCGAGTATTTCTACAATTTCTGATCGTCTCGATTATTACCATCGTACCCGATGGCGCTGATGCGCGCGTGACCTATACCGGGCTAAGCGATGATCTGGAGAAGAATGCTCGCGCTTTGATGGCGATCGCTTCAGCCCCGTGTGACGCGCCGGAATGGCGCGTTGAACGCCTGTACCGGGACGCAGATGTCCAGCTTCGCAATGCATTGGAAGCATTGGGCTCTTATCGTTACGAGTTGATCAAGGGCCTGTCCTTTAACGATGTTGACTGCTGGCAAGCCGACTTCAACGTCACGCTGGGCGAGCCGGTGCGGCTTCGTAATGTATCGATCAATGTCGATGGCCAGGCCTCCGCCGATGCCGGGATATCCACGCAAAGCGAACTTTCGCCAAAAGCCGGTGAAGTCTTAAACCATGGGCGCTATGAGACTTACAAAACATCACTGATATTCAAGTTGTCGGCTCGCGGCTATTTCGATGCCGAGTTATCGGAAAGTCGCGTCACGGTGGACGAAGACCTGCTGAATGCCGATATTGTCGTGCGGATAGAGTCCGGTTCTCGTTACCATTTCGGGGATGTCAGTTTCAGTCAGCCAATACTTACGCCCGAATTGCTGGCCGGCTACGTCAAATTCAAGAAAGGCGACCCTTACGACGCTCGGGAAATATCGAAATTGCACGAGCAGTTGAACGGCAGCGGCTACTTCGGATCAGTGTCGGTTCAGGCTGAGCCGATGGCGGAGTCCGGTCTGGAGATCCCGGTGAACGTGTCGATCTCACCCGGCAAACGCCGAGTATTCACTGCAGGCGCTGGCTATGCGACTGATACCGGCCTCCAGGGCCGCCTGGGCTACACGAATCGCCGACGCAACGAACGAGGTCATCAGCTCGACGTCCGCCTGTTCTTATCCAGTGTCGACTCGGAAATTACGGCTGATTATCGCTGGCCTCGCGACCGTCCTGATACCGAGTGGATTGATCTCTACGGCGGTTTCTTGCGTAAGCGAACTGATACCAGCGAGTCTGACAAACAAACACTGGGTGCACGACTTACGCACAACCGTTCGGAAAACTGGCTGGAGAATCCGTACGTCGAGCTCACCAGGGAAGAATTCGAAGTCGGCGAGCAGCTCGATATTACTAGACTTTTGACACCAGGCATTAAATGGGAGACGACTATAGGGCGCACACTACGCCGCGAATTCTCGGGTCATCGTGTGAGTATTGATATTCGCGGAGCCCATGACAGTCTGCTTTCCGATACGACATTTTTACAAGCATCGGCATCGGCTAAGTGGATAACGACCCTTGGCAGCGCGACCCGGTTGCTGGTGCGCGCCGATGTTGGTGCAACAGTCAAAGAGTCGCTGGATGAACTACCAGCTACGGTTCGTTTTTTTGCAGGCGGCGACACGTCAGTCCGTGGCTATGATTTCGAAACAATCGGTCCTGTCGATGACGAGGGTAGTGTTATCGGTGGTTCCCACCAGGTAGTGCTGAGTCTCGAGGCGGACTGGGAGGTTCGAGACAAATGGGCAGTGGCGGTGTTTGTCGATTCGGGCAGCGCATTTAATGGCAAAGACATTGATATGAGTACCGGCATTGGCCTCGGTCTGCGCTGGTATTCGCCGGTCGGGCCCATTCGGGTCGACATCGCTCATCCGCTTGACGATCCGGACAATGACTACCGTTTTCATATCACTCTGGGTCCCGACCTGTGAGTGCGCCAATCCGCAAATGGATACGTCGTGCGCTGATCGGGACCGTGGGTCTTTTCGTTTCGTTAGTGTTGGTACTTGTGTTCGTTCTGGGTACCGAACGTGGCACACGATGGGTTCTTGATCAGGCGACGGCGATCGTGCCGGCCGAAATCATCTTCGGTAACATCAACGGCACGCTTTTGACTACAGTCGAGATGCGGTCAATTCGTTATGCGGATGGCGAGCGCACGGTCATCGTTAGTGACTTGTTGGTCAACATCGATTGGACTGCGACTGAATTCTCAATGTTAGCTATCGAGCGACTGTCCATACGCGAGATTTCTTTGACATCATCGCCGGTCGAACCACGGCCGGGCCAACCCCTGCAACTGGATATGCCAGAACTGCCAGTTGGCATTCGCGTCGGACAGCTGCGACTCAATGCTCTCGATCTGGACGGTACCCGGATAACCGCCATCGTTCTGAGCGACTTCACGGCACAGGGTAAGGCTATCAGCCTCGGTGACGCGACCGCATCTATGGATGAATTGCTGGTCCTGCTGCGCGGTGTTAGCGCCGAGATCAATGGTGATGTGCCTGTCGGTGCTCAATTTGACTGGCGAATGGCCGGGAGTAACTGGTCGGGAACGGGCGACCTGTCCGGGTCGCTGGCCAATCTTCAAATACGCCACGATTTAGCGGGTGATTATCCGCTGGCGACTCGCGGCTCGGTTGAATTGTTGAATCGAGTGAATCCAGTCTTCGATCTTATTAATGAATTCGCGAAAATAAGTTACGAAGAATGGTCTGCAAGCGAAGGGCATGTGCGAGTTATGGGAACCACGGATAATTATCGACTGTCTTTTTCGTCGTCGATCACCAATGAAGCCGCGGTCACCGCCGACATCGCCGGCGATGCAACCGGCAGTCTCCACGGCCTCACGGAACTGGACGTATCTGCGGAGTCCGATATTGCGACGCTCCGTGCGGTTGGCAACATCGGTTGGTCGCCGACACTGTCGGCGGATCTAACGCTGACCAGCAACGGCATTGACCCATCGAAATTCGTCGCTGTACCCGCTGGTGTCCTGAATACCGAACTGCGATTGCGGGCAACCAGTGCGGAAGACTTCGTGGTTGATATCATTTCGCTTTCCGGGCCGTGGAATGGACAGCCGACCGAAGCGTTCGGGCAATTATCGCGGCGCGACACACGCTGGCTGTGCAAGAAATGCCGCGTGGCAGTTGGCGACAATCGCGTGAATGTGAACGGCGAAATCAACGGTAGGTCGATTTACGCTGACTTCGGCGTCGATGCTCCATCGCTGGAAAATTTTTGGCCGACCCTTGCAGGTTCACTTAGTGGCAATGGCCGACTGCGCGGAACGCTGCGTCTGCCCATATTGTCGGGCAGGCTGACAGGTCAGCAACTCGTTTTCGACGATTGGTCGCTCGGGTATTTATCAGTTGAATCCAGCGACTCTACAGCTCAGGACCTGGACGTTACAGTGGTGTTTCGCGAAAGTGCTTTTAATGAAACATCGTTGGGCGCAGGGCAGCTCGATATTGCCGGCGTACTGGACGATGCCCAGCTCAGGCTCGACTGGCATCTCGATGACTACGCCGCCGCCGCGAACGTTAACCTTGCTATTGATAACGAGGTAGTAAGTGGCCTGATCAACACTGCAAGTTTGACTGAACCGGTCAGTGGCACCTGGTCGCTGGATGCGCCTACCCACTTTACTATCGGCCCGGAGTCTCAAACACTCGCGGCAGGGTCCTGGTCCAATGATGCCGCCGAATTGCGACATGAGCACGTCGAGCTTCAGAAAGACATGTTTTCCGTCGCCGCATCGCTCAGCAACACTCCACTTGGGATCCTGAACGTGTTTCTGCCCGATAAGGTTCAGCTGATGGGGCAGGTGAACGCGACGGTCGATCTTCAGTATGGAGTTGACGGCTGGAATGGCAATTTTGACTGGCGACAGCGCGATACTGAAGTACGAATTATTGCTAGCGAGGACGACCGTTTTAATGGCGAGTTTCAGGAAGTCCATGCGTCAGTTTGGCTAAGTAATAGTGCTCTAAAAGTAAAAGCGTCACTGAAGTCCGGGCAGAGTATGGAAGCCATATTGGAGGCTTCGTTAGGCGAGCTAAGTAGCGATGCAATGTTGCAGGCAAGACTTCAATTCAGCGGCGATAGCTGGGAATGGGTGCCCCGATTATTTCCGAAGATTGATGATTTTGCGGGAAGTATCAATGCGGATGTCCAGGCAAGCGGCGTGTTGCATTCACCCGACCTTCAGGGCGAGGTTAGCTGGGCTAATGGCACACTGGCCGTTCCCGACCTTAATCTGCCGTTGAAAGAGATAGAGTTCACCATGACGGGCAGTAATGCTGGAGATATGACGGTCGTGGGGGCCGCCCGCTCGGGCGAGGGTGTTCTGCGTGTGAACGGTAGATTGGAAAATGTGGTGAGCGCCTCACCGTCCTTCAATATCAAGGTGTCAGGCAATCAGGCTACCTTGCTCAATTGGGAGGACTATCTCTTGGTCGCGTCGCCTGATCTTGAGTTTTCTGGTGATACGAGCGGAGTCCACGTGGCCGGCAGTGTTGCCATGGATAAAGCAGAAATCAACGTGCGCGGCTTACCGGAGGGCGCAGTCGCCCCATCCGACGATGTCGTTGTCGTGGGACGTGAGAGCGACACGCTGAGAAAGACGCGAGTCACCGGTGAGGTCGACATCTTGTTGAGCGACGATATCCACCTGAAGGCGTTTGGTTTGGATACAAATCTTGAAGGGCAGCTAGCTTTCATTGTGGCCGAAGGCCGGGAGCCTCGGGGCGTGGGCGAACTCCGCCTGGTTGATGGTGTATTTGAGGCTTATGGTCAGAAATTGGAGGTCGAGACGGGGACGATGACGTTTACGGGCCCGTTGGACGACCCGTTGATTGAGGTGCGGGCGATTCGGAAAATAGAGAGCACTAGCGGTACGGTCGTTGCCGGTATTAACTTGAGCGGCCGTGCTCAAGAAATCCAGACGAGTCTGTTCTCTGATCCTTCGATGGCCCAGGCGGACATATTTTCCTATCTGGTGATTGGCCGCCCACTGGAAGAGGCAACCGCTGCCGATGGGAGCAACTTGTCGAGTTCGGCTTATTCGCTGGGTCTGCGGCAGGCTGCTGTGATCGTTGGTCAGATCGGACAGTCTGTCGGACTCGACGAGCTCAGTGTGGGCGGCAGCAACCAAAACACGACGGAGTTGATCGCCGGCAAACAGGTCAGTTCGAAAGTGTATGCAAGGTACGCGTATGGCGTTTTCAGTCAGGTCGGAAAATTACTGATCCGTTACAAATTGACCGACTCTTTCTCTATTGAAATTGGTGCCGGTGAAAGCCAGTCAATGGATATCCTGTATACGGTTGAGAAAGAGTAGACCTCCTATATCCATTGGAAATCGCCGCCTTAGAATTCGCTGGCCCCGGTTCGGTATTCGCCCAGTCGTTCCATTAGCCAGTCTCCGGAAGGTATCTTTTCCTCACCCTCGCACTCGATGTAGTACAACTTCTTGCTCAGAGAGCTCTTGCTGGCCAAACGTTCGACGAACTTTTCGCTGCTTGTTGCGTAGCGTTTGCCCCTCCGATATTTCATCCGCAGATGTTTTTCCGCTGCCCGGGAATCGTGGCGCTCACCATTGCGAATGAATTTGCAGTCGCTGCTGCCGATGGATTTAAGCAGGAAATCTATTTCTACAGGGACTTCGTCGTCCGCACGTGCGCCGAATGACAGCAGGCACAAAAGGAGTACTAAGGTGAAAAGTCTCATTGCTTGAGTCCGGAGTTTGTAATGTGTTTGTTCACAGACTTAGCCGCGCTGACATCGGGCTATGGTCCGAAGAATCTACTCTACGCGTCGTCGCCTCGAGCACCTTGAGGCCGCGGATATAGATGTGGTCCAGAGGCTGCCCCAAAAACCGTTTACGGTGATCCTCATCATAGTCGAGCTTTTTAAGGCCAAGACTGTCCGTCATTTCATTCAAGGTCTCGGACCGCTTCCCGCTCCAGGTGTTGAAATCCCCGGATAGCAGAATCGGGCCCGCGTGATTATTCAGGGCGGATAGTGCCCGCCGAATCTGCATTCGAAAATCATGAGCGCCAAACGTGAAATTCATTGCGTGGATGTTGACGACTACCAGTGTCTGGTCGGTGTCGGTCAAACCGTACTCGGTGATCACCGTGGCCTTGGGTGAGCGAAGCCAGGGCTCTACGCTCACAAAGTTGCACTGCGTCAGTGGTTTCACAGCGCTCACGGTCATGACTCCTGTCAGCGATCGACTCGTACGATAGCCCGGAGAAAATGAGTGATATTGATCGGCGGATACGACGTCCCAGGCGTTCGAGTTGAGCGGGGCTTCCTGCAAGACCACCAGGTCAGGATCGCCCTGAAATGTTGCGAGGTCGGTCGTCCACTGCGGGTCGCCTCCTTTTTGAATATTCCAGTTCACCATTCGAATATCTCCGGAATCGAGCTCACCCAGTGCTGACCGACTGCTACCGACGAGCTGACTTGAGCATGTCAGCGGATCCATATGCACATCGCTGGCCAGCCTATCGGCACTTTCGTCAATTACAACGCATCCGGTCAAAGCCGCAAAAGCAAGCAGTGTTGTTGCTGATCTAATAGTCATTTCCTTTTCGTTGGCGAGGACCATTCAACGGCCCGCAAGACTGGTGATGATTGTGTATATACCAATGACGAATAGCGGGCCGACTAGCAGGGCGAGAACCAGACCTGCGATCGTGTAGCCAAGCTTACGGACGGTCGCGTGCTGAACGCGCCCGATAGTGGATATTTCTGTAGGCTCATCCACCATGTTGGTCACTGCATCGCGACGTGTACGAGTCAGAAACCGCGTGGACGCTGCGCTCGTGTAGTCTATCAGAGCGCGACACCATAGCAACCAGTCGGTATCGATCATGACAGGGCAACTGTGAAGAACGCCGCAAACATTATTCCAAGCGTGATCCAGTATAAAACCGAACTGCCTTCTTTGGCGTTATCTTGCGTCATTACGATCTCCTGTTCGCTATCAACTCTATTTGTGATCGTGAAATGCCAGCATCTCGACAATTCCTGCTGCTTCAGATCGACCTCTTTCATAGGCATCGCGCAGTGGAGCGGGGACGGGCCGGCCCAGCATCATGCGAGATATCGCCAAAGCCTGGCTGCCTTCGTCGTCGAGGAGCGCGTAAACGTAGGCAACGAGCTCGCGGACCCGGTGGTTGAGGGTCAGACGTTCACAGAGTCCGGCAATGAGCCCGCTCGCAAGCGCGTAACGCTCATCTGCCTCCTGCAATTCATTCAGGCAGATAGAGCGAATCCAGAGATGCGCTGCACGCGCGACCGAATCCGCGGTTTCAAGGGCGTCGTCCGCAGGTGAGAAATCGAGCTTGTTGCTGATATTATTTTTCATTCGACTAAATTAGACGGGATGCGTTCCCGACTCTTGTCTAAATCGGTCGAATTCGGTTCAATGCAGGTCAGATGTTCTACGAACCGACGACACTGGCTTCAACCACCGCTCTATTGGCAACCTCGCTTCGTGAGGAATACGGCGTAGATCCTGAGCCGATCTTCCTGCAGGCTAATGTGCCGCTGGTCTCACCGGAGTCACAACAGAGCCGTATTCCATTGGCCAAGATCCGCAAGCTATGGGCGCTGAGCAGAGAAGCATCGGGCGATGAAGAAATCGGTCTCAAAACCGGCAGGTACGCCAGGCCAACCCACTTTTATGCATTTGGCTATTCGTGGATGGCGAGCTCGACTCTGCTTGGCGCGATGCAGCGTCTTACTCGCTACTTTCATGTGATGTCTACTGCGTCCGTCGTTATCAGTTTGACCGAGACGCCAGACAGTTATGCGCTCTCTGCTGTTTTTCCTGACGAGTCGAATTCACCACCAAAAGAAGGTATTGATTGCGGCATGACCGCCCTTCTTGCTCTTTGTGATGTTGTTACCGAGAAGAAGATACGACCAATCCGCGCTGACCTGACCTGCTCGTCGACCGTTCATCCCGAGGCTTATCGTGAGAGCTTGGGAGCACCCATCCACTTCGATGCTGGCGTTGGAACACTTCACTTTGGCAAGGCCGACATGCACGCAGCGCTGCCGCACGGCACACCGGATATCGCGAAGGCGACAGACAGGATTGCCGAGCAATACATTGAAGCACTCGATCCGAACAAGGTCGCATCACAGGTTCGACGCCTGCTCATTGATCTATTGCCATCTGGCAAAGCGGGCCAGGAGCTCATCTCCAGTCGCTTGAATCGCAGCGCGAGCACGCTGCAACGTCAATTGCAGGCAGAGGGGCTGACGTATCGAGAGGTGCTGGAAAGTACCCAGCGTAATCTCGCTGAGACCTATCTGGGCGACAACAAACACACACATGCGCAAATCGCCTATCTCCTGGGTTTCTCCGACCAGAGTAACTTCTCCAGGGCATTCAAGCGCTGGACATCAATGAGCCCGCGACAGTATCAGGCGGACTTGTTCTGACAAACGCGGTAATCTACTGGTACGCCGTCATTCGTCATTAAAGAACGGAGCTGCCATGAGCAGGAAGACCCAAAGTCAGCAAGAGAACGCGGAGCCCCGCTACAGTCAAAGCACTCTCATCGCGGCTGCCGTCGGGGTTCTGGTTTTTGCCATCGTGGCAGCGACGCTCCTGTACGAAAGCAATGACACTCAGCCCCTGCAAACTGAGGCCACGGCGCGGCAGGCGGCCCTGGCGAGCGAACATTCGCCAGCGCTCGGGAACCCCGGTGCCAAAGTGCACATCGTCGAGTTTCTCGACCCGGCATGCGGAACCTGTGCTCTGTTTTTTCCAATGGTTAAACAGTGGTTGGCTGAGTTGCCTGACGAGATCCGTCTGTCGGTTCGCCACGTCGCATTCCATTCCGGTTCTGACTACGCGGTCAGAGTTCTGGAGGCGAGCCGAAAGCAGGATAAATACTGGCAGACTCTGGAAGCTCTGCTCGCGTCGCAAAATCAGTGGGTGCAGAACCATATCGTCCAGCCCGACAAAATCGGGCCAGCCATTGCGGGGGTGGGCCTGAATATGGAGCAGCTGATGGCCGACATGAATACAGTGGACGTGATGCAGCGCATTGAGCAGGACAAGAAGGACTCGATACTCCTGCAAGTCAGTGCGACGCCGGAATACTTCGTCAATGGCCGTCCGTTGCCCAGTTTTGGCCAGCAGCAATTGGCGAACCTGATCCGCGAAGAGTTAAGAAAATAAACAAATGAACAAAACAAGTCTGCGATAATGGCCGAACCACAGTTCGGTGACCTCGATGCCATGGTTCAGAGCGGCACCGTTTTCGAAATGTCCCGATTGTTCGAGAAGTACGCGCGCGACAAACTTGGCAAGGCCGCAAGAACGCTGAAAGTGACCATTATCCCCGTTCGCCGAGATCGCTCTCGCCATGAGAAAAGAGAGCCCGCGATTTAAAGAGTTGCTCGATGGTTTCGCTTACGAAAAGCGTGTCGGTACGCTGACCACAAACATTCTGTTGAAAAGGTATGTCACGAATAATCTGTTCGGACGACGATGTTCGTCCTCTTGGTTTCTGATTCATCTCAACTCCTCAGGTTGGCAGGAAGGCGAGTGGATAAAAGCCATAGAATTCGGCTACACGCCATCTTTCGGCGAGCGCTCTATCTGGGTAGTCGGTATTCGCGCAATGTTCGTACTTTGACCAATCCGGGTTCGCTTCCCCAGGGACAGATCAAAATACTGTTTATCGGGTTAGTCCGTTTTCGTCGGTT
>CAYWBZ010000002.1:26911-44168 GCA_964456535.1 uncultured Woeseiaceae bacterium
TTCCCCAGGGACAGATCAAAATACTGTTTATCGGGTTAGTCCGTTTTCGTCGGTTCGCATGAAAACGACCGGGACTTCTGCATAGTAGATGGACTGCTGTACTGTAACTGCGACGCGTATTGTTGCCGCCGGGTCGGTGAACGCTGGAAATGTTACTGTTATTTGTGCGCCCGTGCCGAGTGGGTCGCCCGAAGCATTGCTGCCAAGGACTTCGTCACTACCGTTTACTAAAGACAAGGTTGCTTGCGCGATCTTGAATTCCGACTCAAGCGAAATTTTCGTTTGATCCGGCGACAAGTCGACAGGCTTTAGGGTCAGCTTAAAGTCGTTGTTGACGAGGTCACAGGCCCCACTGTCGTAACGACAATTAGATCTGGCAACCAACGGATAGGAGTCGCCGGGCTTCGCTGCCGTAGCGCGCTCGGCGACCATGCTGTCGACGCCGTACCAGGCGATTACCGCGAGGACCGGCGAAACAAGCATTGCGATGACAACGTGTTTATTTTTCCACATAGCTGAATCTTACCGCAAAAAAAAGGGGGGCGAGTCGCCCCCCTTAAATGGGTGTTGCTTACTTAGTGTTGAGCGGTAGGAGCTCCGGCACCATGCGGCACTCGAATGTCTTCCACCAAGTGCTGGATGTGATCCGGCGGTTCGGGGGTGACACGAGAAACAGCGAACGCAACTCCGAAGTTCACCAAGGCACCGATGGCACCGAATGCATTCGGCTCGATTCCCAAGAACCAGTTTGGCGCCATGTCGCCCATATATGACGTGCTTTGAACGAACATGATGCCCTTATGCTGGAATACATACAGCAGCGTTACGCCCAGACCGGCGACCATACCCGCGATCGCACCTTCCTTGTTCATGCGCTTGTAGAAGATTCCCATCATCAATGCCGGGAAGATCGACGAAGCAGCAAGTCCGAAGGCCAGGGCCACAGTACCTGCGGCGAAGTCCGGAGGGTTGAAGCCCAGATAGCCCGCGAGCAGGATTGCGCCAGCCATCGCGACTCGACTCGCCAGGAGTTCCTGTTGCTCGTTGATATCCGGTCTCCATATGCCTTTTAACAAGTCATGCGAAATGGCGGAGGATATCGCGAGCAGCAGACCTGCAGCAGTCGACAGTGCGGCGGCAAGACCACCAGCGGCTACGAGCGCTATGACCCAGTTCGGCAAGCCGGCAATTTCCGGATTGGCCAGTACCATGATGTCGCGGTCGATCTTGACCATTTCGTTTGTCTCGGGGTCAGCTGAGTACTGGACTAAGCCGTCGTCGTTCTTGTCTTCGAACGCCAGGAGACCGGTTGCCTCCCAATTTCGAAACCAGTCAGGACGTTCGTCGTAGACCATGTATTCGCCCGCTGTTGGCTCGATCGTTGTGATCAGGTTAAGACGTGCCATTGCGGCAACTGACGGTGCGGTCGTGTACAGAATTGCAATGAACACGAGTGCCCAACCGGCCGAACTACGCGCGTCTTTCACTTTTGGAACGGTGAAGAAGCGAATGATTACGTGCGGCAGACCTGCCGTACCGATCATCAACGAGAACGTGTACGCGAACATATTAGTCAGGCTAAGTCGCGCATTGGTCGTGTAAGCGGCAAACCCAAGATCTCTGAGCACCTCATCAAGTCTGTCCAGCAGGTATACCTCGGAGCCCGTCATCGTCGAGCCGAGACCCAACTGCGGGATCGGATTGCCGGTGAGGCTGATCGAGATGAAGATGGCCGGGATCGTGTACGCAAGAATCAAGACGCAATACTGCGCAATCTGCGTATAGGTGATGCCCTTCATGCCGCCCATTACAGCGTAGATGAAGACGATGCCCATGCCGATCATTAGACCAATTTCATACTGAACTTCGAGGAAGCGAGAGAACGCTACGCCAATACCTTTCATCTGTCCGATAACGTAGGTTACCGAGGCGACGATCAGGCAAACAACGGCGACAACACGCGCGGCCTTCGAGTAGTAACGATCGCCAATGAACTCGGGAACAGTAAACTTGCCGAACTTGCGCAGGTAAGGCGCGAGAAGCATGGCGAGTAATACGTAACCACCAGTCCAGCCCATGAGGAAGACGGAACCGCCATATCCCATGAACGCGATCAGGCCGGCCATCGATATGAACGATGCCGCGGACATCCAGTCCGCCGCCGTTGCCATACCGTTTGCAACCGGATGAATGTGGCCGCCGGCCACGTAGAAGTCTTTGGTTGTGCTAGCTCGCGCCCATATCGCAATGCCAATGTAGATCGCGAAGGTGAAGCCGACAACCAGATATGTTGTTGCTTGAAGTGACATGTTGTCCCCCTAGTCGTCTTTGTCTTCGTGCACGTCATACTCGCGATCGAGCTTGGCCATGCGTTTGGCGTAGTAAAAGATCAACGCTATGAATATGTAAATCGAACCTTGTTGCGCGAACCAAAAGCCGAGTTTGTAACCACCGAGAGAGATGGCGTTCAAAGGCTCAACTAAAATGATCCCGAAACCAAAGGACACGACAAACCAGATAGCCAGGCAAAGAAAGATGATTCTTAAATTCGCCCGCCAATAGTTGTTGTTCTGAGACATACGTCCCCCTTAAGCTACTTTTGTTGGATTTCTCAGTGCGCAATCTAACAAACCGCCAAGCATAGCCATTACCGACTTTAGTCTTAGGTGGCCGTGGAACTGGCATTCGGTTCGTGAGTAACCGGAGTTTATTACCTATATATTCATGGGCTTATGATCCGCAGGCGGCACAAATGCAGGTCGTTGAGGTCGCCGCCGTAAGACGATAGTAGTAGACTTTGCGAATAACAAATTGTGGTCACCCAAGGCCGCAGATAATCCAGGGGAGATTTTCGATTGATCAGCTGGTGGGCGTTGCTGCTCTTATCGCTGGGCTATGTCTCAATCCTCTTTGCGATCGCATATTGGGGAGACAAAGCTGATCCGAAGTACTTTTCGGGGCGCGCGCGCGCGGCGATTTACGGCCTGACTCTCGCCGTTTATTGCACCTCGTGGACGTTCTACGGTGCCGTGGGCAGTGCGGCCAAAGATGGTTGGGGATACCTGCCGATCTACATCGGCCCGATGGTCGTCATCTTTTTTGGCTGGCCGATGATCCATCGCATTGTAGCGATTAGTAAGCGCCTGAATCTCACATCGATTGCTGACTTCATTGCCGCACGTTACGGCAAGGCTCGCAGCCTGGCGGTACTCGTAACCGTGATCGCTACGATCGGTTCTGTCCCTTACATTGCATTGCAGTTGAAAGCGGTTGTTGCAGGTTTCGACATTGTGTCGAACTACTCAGCGGCCGGTGCCGCGGAAAACGACATGGCCTTCGTCTTCGCGGCAGCCCTCGCTGGATTTGCGATTTTGTTTGGTACACGCAAGATTGACGTCACGGAGCATCATGATGGACTGATGTTGGCGGTCGCTTTCGAGTCAGTTGTAAAACTCGCCGCTTTCGTTGCGGTAGGTCTGTTTGCGTGGTCACTGCTGGGTAACGTCGAGGCGGTGTCGCCGCTTGCAGCGGAACGCTCCGCGGCCGTGTTCCGCTTCGATCGAATGCCGGACACGTTCGTCACTCAGTTGATACTGGCAAGCGCTGCCATTTTTTGCCTTCCACGTCAGTTTCATGTTGCCGTTGTTGAGGCGTATGAGGATGCCAACATGCGGCAGACGCGGTGGACGTTCCCGCTCTACCTGCTGGCTTTTTCGATGTTTGTTATTCCGATCACGATTGCAGGTCTCAAGATGCTGCCGCCCGGTGAATTCGCCGGTGATGCTTTCGTGCTGGCTTTGCCGATACAAGGTGAGCAAACGATGCTCACGATGCTTGCATTTCTGGGTGGATTTTCCGCGGCTACCAGTATGGTCATCGTCGCCAGCGTCGCTTTGTCGACGATGATCAGCAATGAAATTGTAATGCCCGCGCTTATGGGCATCAAGATGCTCGGCCTGGCGGAGCGGAAGGACTACACACGCATTCTCTTGTACGTGCGCCGAGGCGCAATCATCGGCATAGCAGCACTGGCGTACCTTTACGTGTTGGCGACGGATCGCACTGCAGCTTTGGCGAGCATTGGCCTGTTATCGTTTGCCGCTGCGGCGCAGTTTGCGCCGCTCATCGTGTTTGGCTTGTACTGGCCTCGTTCGACGAAAGCTGGCGCGATGGCGGGCCTCACCACGGGCTTCGCCTTGTGGCTCTACACGCTATTCCTGCCAACACTGGCTCGCGCCGGAGCGTTCAGCGACACGTTTATAAGCGAAGGCCTTTTCTCGTGGTCGTGGTTGCGGCCGGAGTCGTTGCTTTTCGATATCGAGACCAATTCATTGACCCACGGCGTCGCCTGGTCACTTAGTGCCAATGTGCTCGTGAACGTATTAGTGTCTTGGCGCACGCGACAGTCTCTTGTCGAAAAAATTCAGGCCAGAGCATTTGCCGGTCCGCCGAATGGCATCGGGCCAGCTCGTGCACCTGCGGCGCGTCACGACATAACCAACGTAGATCTGCGTTCGTTGGCAGAAAGTTTTCTCGGTGCCACTAATGTTGAGCGGTCATTTGTGGATTTTGCCGCCGCGTCGGACGTCGATCTCAATTCGGGTGGGCCGGCTGATCGCCGTCTGCTGCTATTTACCGAGCGTTTGATAGCAGGAGCGATAGGCGCCTCGTCGGCACGCGTGGTTATGACCGCCGCTTTACGTAAGGCCGGTACTGAAATTGGCGATGTCGTGCTGCTCCTCGACGAGACGTCGCAGGCGCTGACGTTCAACAGGCGCTTACTCGATGCAACACTCGACAACATCACCCAGGGCGTCAGTGTTGTTGACTCATCGCAGCGCCTCATCGGCTGGAACAGCCGCTACGAAGAGTTAATGAAGTATCCGCCCGAAATGGTGCATGTTGGCGAATCGATAGGGGATCTGATTCGTTACAACGCTGAGCAAGGTCGCTTCGGTGATTCAGATGTCGAGCAGGAGATCGCAAAACGGCTGAAGCATTTGCAGTCAGGTAACCCGTACCGTTATCAAAGTAACTTCGTTGGTGGCAAGGTCATCGAAATCAGTGGTCAGCCTATGCCGGGCGGTGGCTATGTAACGACGTACACGGATATAACCGACTCGAAAGTTGTCGAGAACGAACTCGTTGAAGCCAAGGCTATGCTCGAGCAACGCGTCGCCGATCGTACTGCTGAACTGGAGCATGCGATGACCGCCTTGCAACAAGCCAAGGCCGAAGCCGAAGAAGCGAACGCATCGAAGACCCGCTTTCTGGCTGCCGCCGCACACGACTTGCTGCAACCGCTGAATGCGGCCAAGTTATTTGCGGCCCTTCTGAATGAACATCGTGAAAATATGGCGACGGAAGAACAAGGGCTGGTTGAGCGCGTAGAGAGTAGTCTCGGTGCGGTCGAGGACCTGCTGGGTGCTCTGCTCGATATCTCGCGTCTGGATACCGCTGCACCAGAGCCGAAACTGGAGGATTTCCCGGTCACCAGGATCTTCACGGCGATCGAGTCACAATTCTCCGCCGCGTTTGCTGAAGAGGACCTGCGCCTGAGATTTTCAAAATCGTCACTGTTCATTCGGTCCGATCCCGCTCTCTTGCGCCGTATCATTCAGAATCTGGTCAGCAACGCACGTCGCTACACTCCGGTAGGTGGCGTTCTGATCGGTTGTCGCCGCCGGGGTGACATGGTCGCCATACAGGTAGTAGACACCGGCATTGGTATTGCGCCTGAAGATCGGCGCGTCGTATTCGAGGAGTTCAAGCGGCTCGGCAAGCGCATCAAAGGCACAAAACGCGGCCTCGGCCTCGGTCTCGCGATTGTTGAGCGAATTGGCAAGTTGCTCGGCCATGAAATCGCGATGCGCTCAGATATCGACAAAGGCAGTATGTTCGAGGTCATCGTTCCGCGTGCCGAACGTATCGAGATCTCGACCACTGATAGTAAGTCGCAAGATAGATTGCCGACTTCATCCCTCGATGGGGCATCGATACTTTGCATTGATAACGAACACACTATCCTCGAAGGTATGCATGGGTTGCTCAGCAAGTGGGGCGCTCAGCCTATTGTCGCCAACAACATGGAAAACGCGCTTGAGGAGTTACGGGTTCTCGAGGCTGGCGGTAGCGGGCCGCCCATGATTCTTATCGTTGACTATCACCTCGACGACGGCGTAACAGGCATCGAGGTGATTCGTGAATTACGTACCCGCTGGTCAACACATGTTCCCGCGATCATCGTAACGGCAGACCACTCGGAATCGGTCCGAGATGAAATTCACGAATCGGGGGAGGCAAGGTTGCACAAGCCGATCAAACCTGCGGCATTACGCGCATTGCTATCGGGTATGATCAGTCGCCGCTAGGCGCTGTCGTCTACTCGATCAGAACGGCGCCCTTGGTATTAAGTCGCTGTACGGCGAGCACCGCCTGCGTGCGGTTGGTCACCTGCATCTTGCGAAGGATTGCGGTGACATGCGCTTTGATGGTTGCCTCGGATACTCCGAGCAGGTAGGCGATCTGCTTGTTGAGGAGTCCCTCGCCCAACATCATGAGTACGCGAAACTGGTGCGGGGTCAAAGAGCTCATCGCAGCAGCAATGCGCGCCTCTTCACTATCCAGACCGTCGCCACCGAGTTCGACATTCTCCGGCAGCCAGACTTCGCCCTGCAGGATGCTTTCGATCGCAGCCTCGATCGTCCGGATAGGCGACGACTTCGGAATGAAGCCGCTCGCTCCGTGGTGAATCGCACGTCGAATGACGGCGGGATCATCGACCGCCGACACGATGACCGTTGGCAAGGAACCGTGATTGTTACGCATGTAGGCGAGCGCGGAAAATCCGCTGACTCCCGGCATGTGGAGATCCAGAAACAGCAAATCCGCCTCCGCATTCGACTCCACAACCTCGTAGAGCGTTGCAAGGCTTTCGGCTTCGAGCACCTTGGCGTCTGGAACGCAGTTGCGTACCGCGTGTATCAACGCCTCTCGAAAGAGCGGGTGATCATCCGCTACGATGAAAGTACTGCTGTCAGACTCTGGCACTGTCGGTCCGTGTCCTCAGTTGCGGTTCTTGCGGTTTTCGATGAGTTGCTCAACAACGCCTGGATCAGCAAGTGTCGAGATATCCCCGAGGTTGTTGAAGTCGTTTTCGGCGATCTTCCTTAGAATGCGTCGCATGATCTTTCCGGATCGTGTCTTGGGGAGACCGGGCGCCCACTGCAACAGGTCCGGGCTTGCGATAGGGCCGATTTCTTTGCGAACCCAGGTACGTAGTTCGGCTGCCAATTCGTCACTTGGCACGAGTCCTTTCATGAGTGTCACGTAAACGTAGATGCCCTGTCCCTTTATGTCGTGAGGATAGCCGACTACCGCGGCTTCCGCGACGGCTTTGTGCGACACGAGCGCGCTTTCAACTTCAGCTGTTCCCATGCGGTGACCCGAGACGTTGAGGACGTCATCAACCCGGCCAGTGATCCAGTAGTAGCCGTCTTCGTCGCGTCGGCATCCGTCGCCCGTGAAGTAGTAGCCGTCATAGGCGCTGAAATAGGTTTGCACAAACCGCTCGTGGTCGCCGTATACCGTGCGCATTTGCCCCGGCCAGCTGTCGGTTATCACGAGATTGCCGGACGCGGCGCCGTCCAGAATTCTTCCGTCCGGGTCCACGAGCGCAGGGCTGATACCGAAGAACGGACGCGTTGCGGAACCCGGTTTGAGTGCGGTTGCTCCCGGCAACGGCGTAATCATAATTCCGCCGGTCTCGGTTTGCCACCAGGTATCGACGATCGGGCAACGCTTCTCGCCGATAACGTTGTAATACCACTCCCAGGCTTCTGGATTGATAGGCTCGCCGACCGAACCCAACAAGCGAAGACTGGCGCGGGAAGTCCGTTGAACAGGTTCGTCGCCTGCGCTCATAAGGGCACGGATGGCCGTCGGCGCTGTGTAGCATATGTTGACCTGGTGCTTGTCGCAGATTTGCCAGAAGCGGCTCGAGTCCGGGTAGTTCGGTACGCCTTCGAACATCATGGTCGTAGCGGCATTCGCGAGCGGGCCATAGACGATGTATGAGTGTCCCGTTACCCAGCCGACATCAGCGGTGCACCAGTAAATATCGCCAGGCCGATAGTTGAACACGTATTTAAACGTCAGTGCGGCGTAAACGAGGTAGCCACCGGTCGTATGCAGTACGCCTTTTGGCGTGCCGGTGGAGCCGGACGTGTACAGAATGAACAGTGGGTCCTCAGCATTCATCGGCTCGCACGGACAATCGTCCTCGACGTCGGCCTCGGCTTCATGCAACCACACGTCCCGGCCGTCCTGCCACTCAACGTCTGCGCCCGTATTCCGCACGACCAAAACTTTCTCGAGAGAGGTAACGCCGTCGACCACTGCTGCAGCATCGACGTTCGCTTTGAGCGGTATCCCACGACCACCACGAACACCCTCGTCGGCCGTAATGACGACATTCGAATCGCAGTCAATGATACGACCGGCGAGTGCGTCTGGAGAGAAACCACCAAAAACTACGGAGTGAACTGCCCCGATACGCGCGCAGGCCAGCATCGCGACGGCGGCCTCCGGAATCATTGGCATGTATACAGTAACCCTGTCGCCCTTCTTAACGCCTATGGTCTTCAGGACGTTGGCGAAGCGGCATACCCTGCGGTGAAGGTCGGCGTAGCTGATCGTAAGGTCGCGATCGGGGTCGTCTCCTTCCCAGATGATCGCTGGTTGATTTGCCTTGTCTTCAAGGTGCCGGTCGACGCAGTTGTGGCAAACATTGAGTTCGCCGTCTTCATACCAGCGAATATGCAGATCATCGCGTGCGAAGGAAACGTCCTTGACCTTGGTGAACGGCTTCGTCCAATCGACAATTCCCGCCTGCTCTGCCCAGAAATTCTCGTTGTCATCGACGGACCGACTGTACATATCGAAGTACTCTTGCTCACTGATCAGGCCGTTTTTCTTGAAATAGTCGTTGATGGCGTAAATCTCGCTCATCGTAGTCTCCACTCGGTAAGTACATATCGTGCCGGGCGCCTGCCCGCCGTAACATTTTGAAGTGTGGTCAACACCTCCGCATTAGACATTGGTCTATCCAACCTTGTTGATTCGACTTTTGGCTAATGGCAACGACGAGCTTGCTGGCCGAGTATCCGATATTGCGCTTATGAATAAACTCTCCTTGGGGGAAAGAAGATGATGAGAATTACTCACAGACTGACTGCATCAGCGGCTTCGCTGCTCCTGTTGGCTACGTCGGGCATCGCTTTTGCTGATGATGAAGCGCCCACTACGACTTACAAATTCGGCGGCTACGCCAAGTTTGACGCCATGTTCAGTGATTACAGCGATGCCACGCCGGACGGCAATAACCTCTTTCGCCAGTTCTATTGGGCGCCTGGGATCCCGATCGGTGACGGCACCGGCAGCAGCGATATAACGGCTGACTTCCATGCCAGAGAATCCCGGATTAATTTTAGGGTCGATACGGCGACGGCCGGTGGCAACAAGATCACTGCGTACCTCGAGATGGACTTCCTGACCCACGGCGATGGCAACGAGGTTGTGTCCAATTCGTACAGCCCGCGCCTGCGTCACGCGTTCATCAAGTACGACAAGTGGACCTTCGGCCAGACCTGGTCCACCTTCATGGACGTCAGCGTCCTGCCCGAAGCGCTGGATTTCGTCGGCCCGGCTGAGTCAACGACCTTCATCCGTCAGGGCCAGGTTCGCTACACGTCGGGCAACCTGGAGCTGGCAGTGGAGAACCCGCAAACGTTTGTTGCGGGCGGCACCAGGGACCTTTCCACAGTGCCGGACTTGGTCGCGCGTTACACGTTCAAGATGGAAGGCGGCAGCTATGTCAGGGTCGCTGGCCTGATGCGCAACATGAAGGTTGGACCGGCGGGTGGATCGCAGGTCGACGAGACGGGCTTTGGTGTGAGTGCTTCGGCCAAGTTCATATTCGGCGGTGGCGGCGACCTGCGTGCCATGGTCACGGCCGGTGACGGCATCGGCCGTTACGTCGGTCTTGGTTTCGTCCCGGATGGCTACATCGACGGCACGACTGGCCAAATCGAGACGGCCGAAACCCTCGCCTGGTTTGTATCGTACCGGCACCTGTGGAACGACAAGTGGCGGTCGAACATCATGTACGGCACGAACTCCATCGACTACACCGATGACGTGCAGGCAGCGGGCCTGAACGATAATGCTACGAGCGTCCACGTGAACCTCATTCACAACGTGCTGCCGAAGCTGGATATTGGCGCCGAGTTTATCTTTGGCGAGCGTGAGATCGTGAACGGGACGGACGGTGACTTTACGCGCTTCCAGGTCTCTGCGAAGTACGCATTTTAACTAGCAAACCCATATCCCCGGTGTGTTTGCACTGGCGGCAACCGAAAGGTTGCCGCCAGTTTCCTGTTTGGTCCCGGCGTGACAGAATGAGCAGATGAACGAACTGCCTGATATCGCCCGATTCTTGTCCGGTTTACCCGGATTCGATTTGCTCGACGAAGCTCAGAGCAAGACCGCTTCGAGGTCGATCCAAATCGGCTACTACCGGGCCGGCAGCATTGTTCTGCAAACAGGCAGTGACAACGACCAGCTTCATATCGTTCGCAGCGGTGCTTTGGAACTCAGAAACGTCGAAGGCGATCTCGTAACGCGGGTTGCCGAGGGTGACTGTTTCGGTTTTCCATCGTTGATGAATGAATCTCCTGTTCGGAATCAATCCGTTGCTATTGAAGACTCGCTCATTTATCACGTGGACGGCAAGGTCTTTTCCGAGCTGCGGCGCAGCAATGAGAGATTCGACACGCATTTCATTCGGCTGTTATCGGACCGATTGCTTGCGCGTCCTCTGCCGACAAAGTTGCACGGCGTCGGCAATCGCCAGGTATCACAGCTGATTTCGCGGTCACCTGTCTCGATCGATGCCAGTGCGAATGTTCGGGACGCGGCGACCAAAATGGGCGATGAACGCGTCTCCGCAATCCTCGTTACGGATAAGGGCAAATTCTGCGGTATTTTCACAGACCGCGATATCCGTACGCGCGTTGTCGCGACTGGTAAGTCAGGCGATACAGCAGTTCGGGAAATCATGTCGGTCAATCCAATCTCGATCGAGATCGACGCCCTTGCTTACGAAGCAGCACTCTTGATGATGCAGAAGCAGATTCACCATCTGCCGGTGCTCGACCATGGAAAATTGGTTGGCATGATCTCGCGCAGCGATTTCATGCGCATCGAAACGGAACATCCGTTGTACCTCGTCAACGACATCAGCAAGCAGGCCTCGGTGCAGGGGATTGTTGATGCTTGTGAGCGCCTGCCGGGTCTCATTGCCAGCCAGGTTAGTGCCGACGCCACCGGCGAGCAGCTCGGTAAATTCGTCACGACGATAACAGATGCGATCACACGACAGCTTTGCCGCATCGCCGAAACAGAGCTCGGCTCGTCGCCGTGCGATTACGCGTGGGTCGCGATGGGATCGCAGGGCAGACACGAGCAATCGGCCAAGAGCGACCAGGACAACGCGCTATTGCTCAGCGATTCCGCACGCACAGAAGATGACGGTTACTTCAAGGCGCTGGCGAAGATTGTCAACGACGGCCTCGATGCCTGCGGTTTCGTTTACTGTCCCGGTGACGTAATGGCGTCGAATCCTAAATGGCGGCAGTCGCTCAAAGTCTGGAAAGGCTACTTCCACAATTGGATCACGGTGCCGAGCGAGAAGGCCCTGATGCACGCAAACATATTCTTTGATTTGCGTTGTGTATACGGAGATACGCTGCTGGTCGACGACTTGAAGAAGAGCATCCGCAAAGACGCGAAAAGAAACGAAATATTCCTCGCGCTCATGGCGAAGAACGCGATGAATTTCCAGCCGCCGCTTGGGTTCTTCCGCCAGTTCGTGTTGGAAAAATCCGGGGAACACAAAAATACCCTCGACATCAAATTGCATGGCATCATGCCGATAGTCGAAATCGCGCGAATCAGAGCGCTCGCAGCCGGCGAAGTGCGTATCACGACCAGAAACCGCCTGCGCGCTGCGGCCAAGGCCGGGGAGTTGACCGAAACGGACGCCGCAAACCTCATTGATACGCTCGACTTTATCGAAAAGCTGAGAATGGAACATCAGAACCGACAGCTGCATGCAGGGAAGAAGCCCGACAACCATCTTTCGCCTGGCGAGCTTTCACCGCTCGTGAGGCAAAATCTCAAGTCCGCTTTCTCGCAGGTGAGCGTTAGCCAGGCGGCCTTGCTGAACCGCTTTTATCTCGCATGAGCGGTTTCTGGCTTGCGGCGAGACGCTTGCAAGCCAGGCGGCAAACCAGCGATCCAATCTACAAGGCCTTCGTTGAATCCCCGCTTCCGCAGCGCGGGACTCTATTTGAAGACGCGGAACTGGTTTGCCTGGATATCGAAACCACGGGGCTCGATCCGGCGAGCGCCGATATGCTGAGCGTCGGTTGGGTGCTCATTCGTGACGGTAAGGTAGATCTGGCTACCGCCGAGGCCCATTACGTAAAACCGGAGTGTGATGTCGGCCAAACTGCCTCAGTACACGGGTTAACGGATACCGTCGTGGGGCAGGGCATGGCGCCAACCGAAGCAATGCACCGAGTCCTCGATGCGCTGACCGGCAAGGTGCTGGTCGTGCACTATGCGGGTCTCGACAAGAACTTGCTGGACCGACTTTGCAAGGAGCAGTTCGGCGACAAGTTACTGATGCCGGTGATCGATACGCTCGCTCTGGAGCATCGCCGCAAGTCACGTCACCACCATCTCAACGATACTCGCTCGCTGCGCTTGCCGGACCTCAGAGAGCACTACAACCTGCCCCGATATGGCGGCCACGATTGCCTGATGGATGCCGTGGCGACAGCCGAGCTTCTCATTGCCATGGTGGCTACCCGAGCGCACGACGGCCAGATCACACTCGCAGATCTCTACTGATAGCGGTGCGCTTTACGCCTTTTGTCGAATGGTGGCGTGAGTACAGCTCTTCTACAATCGAGCAAGCTAAAAGTAATGCGAGCTGGCCATGAGCAAATACTCGGACATCCATCAACGTTCGATCGAAAACCCCAACGAATTCTGGGCGGAGGCGGCCGAACATCTCGTATGGGAGCGTCGCTGGGATCGCGTTCTCGACGATTCAAACGCGCCGATTTACCGGTGGTTCACAGGTGGGCGCCTCAATACCTGTTACAACGCGGTTGACCGTCATGTGGAGAATGGTCGCGGGGAGCAAGCTGCGATCATTTATGACAGCCCGATCACAGGGACAGGTCGCCAAATCACTTATCGCGAATTGCAGGACCAGGTTGCGCTCTTCGCGGGTGCCTTGGCGGGCAACGGTGTTGGCAGAGGTGATCGCGTGATCCTTTATATGCCGATGATCCCCGAAGCGATCGTGGCCGTGCTTGCCTGCGCCAGGATCGGTGCGGTGCACTCTGTTGTGTTCGGTGGATTCGCACCTAACGAACTCGCGACTCGTATCGACGATGCCAAGCCCAAGGCTATCGTTTCCGCTTCCTGCGGAATCGAACCGTCACGGGTGATTGCATACAAGCCGCTACTCGACAACGCACGTAGCCTGTCAAAGCACAAGCCAGACTGCTGCATCGTGTTTCAGCGGCCGCAGTTGCAGGCCGAGCTGAACGAGCCCGGCGATCTTGACTGGCACGACGCAATGGCGAATGCCGTGCCTCATGATTGCGTGGCAGTTGAGGCGACCGATCCGCTCTATCTGTTGTATACGTCGGGCACCACTGGCCAGCCGAAAGGCATCGTTCGAGATAACGGTGGCCATGCCGTCGCCTTGCACTGGACGATGAAAAACATTTACAACGTTGAGCCCGGAGAAGTCTACTGGGCGGCATCCGACATCGGCTGGGTTGTCGGCCACTCCTACATCATTTATGGCCCGCTACTAAGCGGCAATACGTCAGTTCTTTACGAGGGCAAGCCAGTCGGGACGCCGGATGCTGGCGCGTTCTGGCGAGTAATCTCTGAGCACAAAGTGACGACGATGTTTACGGCGCCGACGGCGTTTCGGGCTATCCGTCAGCAAGACCCGGAAGGCGACCACATTAAGAAGTACGACCTGTCATCGATGCGTGCGTTATTCCTTGCGGGAGAACGTTGCGATCCGGATACGCTGCACTGGGCGGAGGAAAAACTTGGCGTTCCCGTGATCGATCACTGGTGGCAGACTGAAACGGGCTGGTCGATCGCTGCGAACTGTCTCGGCATCGAGCTCGCACCGGTTAAAGCGGGATCAGTTGGACGCGCAGCGCCGGGGTGGGAGGTGCGGGCTCTCGACGACGCTGGAAACGACATCGCCACCGGTGACGTTGGTGCGATTGCCTGCAAGTTGCCGTTGCCGCCGGGCACGCTGCCTGGTTTGTGGAATGCCGAGGAACGCTTTCGTAGTTCCTACCTGGAAAAATTCCCGGGTTACTACGAGACTGGCGATGCGGGATATATCGACGAAGACGGCTACATCTTCGTGATGTCGAGAACAGATGACGTTATCAACGTTGCAGGTCACCGGCTGTCGACGGGCGCTATCGAGGAAGTCCTCGCGGCCCACGAGGACGTCGCGGAGTGCGCCGTGATCGGAGTTGCCGATGAGCTGAAGGGCCAGTTGCCGGTCGGTTTTCTGGTACTTAAGGCCGGTGTCGAACATGATGAAGCGGACATTGTTGCCGACGTTGTGCGTATGGTCCGCGAGCGTGTTGGGCCCGTCGCGGTATTCAAGAAAGCAGCTGTTGTTGCACGCCTGCCAAAGACACGATCCGGAAAAATTCTGCGCAGTACTATGCGCAAGATCGCCGATGGAGAACCTTATACAGTGCCTGCGACGATCGAGGATCCTGAGGTTCTCGACAACATCGAAGTTGCCCTGCAGTTGGTGGGCTACGCGCCTTCCACGAGGAGTTAGGAAAATAGGGCGCGAGTGGATTAGCCGGAGCAAGACTATCCGGCTTTCTTGATGGCCTCGATGGTGGGATCAATAAGCAGCGGTTTGCCAACGGTCTTCTGAACGTTCGCGATATCCTTCAATCCACTTCCGGACACGATACAAACCACGAGTTCGTCCATGTCGATTTTGTCATCGCGAACCAGTTGTCTTACCGCCGCCCAGGGCGCCGCCGCGGCCGGTTCAGCAAAGACGCCGGTGTTACGTGCCATCTCGGGAATAGCGGCAAGAATCTCCTCATCCGGAACCGTTATCGTTTCGCCACCGGATTGAAGGATGCCTTTTACTGCGGCCAGGCCATCCCGCGGGCGGTCGACAGAGATGGAGTCGGCGGTGGTGCTGGCCCTGACCTCATCGATCACTACGGTTGACCAATCCGGGTTCGATTCACCGTTGTCGCGAATCCGGCGTGCGGCAAGGCAGATCGCAGCGCTGGCGTCAGACTGGACACAATCAATCTTGGGTAACCGGTCGACAAGTCCGACTGCTTGCAAATCGCACCAGCCCTTCCAGAGTCCACTTAGTAAATTACCGTCTCCGGCAGGTACCACTATCCGGTCCGGGACTCGACCGCCCAGGGATTCCCAGATCTCGTAGGAACAGGTTTTCTTGCCCTCGCGCGTAAAGGGGTTGTAACCGGTGCTGCGATTAAACCAGCCGAATTCATCGGAGGCAGCCAGGCAAAGGTCGAAGGCATCGTCGTAGTTGCCCCGTACTGCGAATACGGTGGCGCCGAAAGATAAGGCCTGCGTGAGCTTCGCCGCGGGCGCGTTTTCCGGAACGAACACTACCGCGCGCAGGCCGAGGGCGGCAGCGAGGCAGGCAAGCGAGGAACCTGCGTTCCCGGTGCTGGCGATAGATACGACTTGTGCACCGATATCCATAGCCCGTCGAAGCACCACCGCACTAGCGCGGTCCTTGGTCGACGCGCTCGGATTCACAGTGTCATCCTTAAGGTACAGATTGCGAAGCCCAAGCAATTCACCGAGACGAGGCGCCGCATACAACGGCGTCCCGCCGATTCGTAGCGGGAACGCAGCATCGGTTTCTTTCACTGGCAGAAGAGGCGCATAGCGAAACAGGTCATTCTTGTCATCACCAAAACCGCCCGCGACATCTTTCGCGATCGCAGCGTAATCATAAGTGATATCAAGGTTGCCGCCACAATCCGGACACAGGAACCCTGCGAAATCCACGGCTTGTGGCTTAGCGCAGGCAATACAACGATAACCGTTCATTCGCATTCGTTCGTTACGCCACGATGTGTGTGCCGCAGATCTTCTGTGGGTCTGCCTGCAGATTGTGTGGTTGGGTAATGATCACTTCCTCGCCACCTTGTTCGAGAAATGCGATAGCACTTTCGATCTTCGGCTGCATGCTGCCGGCCGCGAAGTGTCCTGCAGCCAGGTGTTGCCGACATTCCTTCACATTCATGCGATCGATTTCGACTTGCTCTTGTGTGCCGAAATTCAATGACACTTTATCGACGTCGGTGGAGATAATAAAAATTGAGGCACCAAGCTCAGAGGCCAACAGGCAGGAAGTCGCATCCTTGTCGATAACCGCAGGGCGGGGTCGTAACGCGCCGTCCGCTCTGTACACGACAGGGATGCCGCCACCGCCGCCGGCGATGACCAGCGTACCGCTGTCGAGCAACGTTCGAATGGCCGGCAACTCGATAATCTTGAGAGGGGTCGGCGACGGTACCAGACGACGCCAGCCACGGCCTGCATCTTCGCCAACGACCCAGCCGTCTTCTTCCTCACGTTGACGCGCTTCTTCTTCGCCCATGAACGGGCCGATAGGCTTACTCGGATTCTCGAAACAAGGATCCTGTTCATCAACTACAACCTGGGTCACTAACGCGACGACCTGCTGCTCCAGTTCCTGTCGTAGAAACTCGTTCTGCAGGCTCTGCGCAATCTGCATGCCGATCGATCCCTGCGTGTCCGCCACGCAGTTCGCCAACGGCACCTGGTGCAGGACGTTTCTCGCCAACTCCGAGCGCAACAGGATAAAGCCAACCTGCGGTCCGTTGCCGTGCGTGATCAGCACGCGATAACCTTGTTTGACGATCGGCACGATGTAGCCGGCGGTCTCGCCGGCAACACGGTATTGATCCAGCACGTCCATGTGCTCGTGGTCCTCGATCAGGGAATTGCCACCAATGGCAATGACGACCAGCGGGGCATCCAGGTTGTTGTCTTGTTTGGGAATCGTCATTTGAATTGCCGTTTCCTACATTGTGAG
>CAYWBZ010000003.1:0-1107 GCA_964456535.1 uncultured Woeseiaceae bacterium
CGCAATTGTTGTCTACTTGCTGGCCGACTGGATCATCCGTGTGATGGAAAGAAAAAAGGGTGGCGCTCTCAAGAATCGGCAGATTATTTTTTTCGTGATCTTTCTTTCCTTGGCGCTGATCTCATTTAATGTCCTGAAGACATTGCTGACATCGCTTTAGGTCCGACGCCTGAGTTCAATGGTCTCAATCAAAAAACGCCTGGCCCGTGAACGCCTGACCATGAGCAAGATGGTTGGCATTTATTGCGCCGCCCACCATGACGATAATGGGGACAGTCTGTGTAAGACGTGCCGTGAATTTCTGAATTATGCGGAGCTGCGCCTTCGAAAATGTCCTTATGGGAACCAAAAACCGACCTGCGCCAACTGTCCGGTTCACTGCTACAAACCGGCGCGCAAAGATCAGGCACGCGTGATCATGCGATTCGCTGGTCCCCGAATGTTACTGCGCCATCCGCTACTCGCTATTGCCCACCAGCTGGATGGTTTCCGCAAGGTCCCGCATCCACGTGAGCTAACACGCGAGCAGAGAATACAACCTCGAGACTGACAATTTGAATGACCGCTTGCGATGAAAGCAGACTGAACACGTCGCCGCTGAGGCTTGTGCGCCAGTAGAGAGGAACCGTTGATGATTCACGATCGTGCGACCGATATAGCGATACAGGATAAGCTCAAGAATAATCACTGCTATGGCTGCGGTGCCGACAATCCGCTCGGCATGCAGATCAAGAGCTACTGGAACGGTGAGGTATCGACCTGCACTTACACGCCACGCCCTGAGCAATGTGCAGGACCGACGCAGTATCTTTACGGCGGCTTAATCGCAAGCCTGATCGACTGCCATTCGGTCGGCACCGCGATGGCTAATTACTACGATTCGGAAGGACGCGGCGTCGGCGAGGATCCGCAGATTTGGTGTGTGACCGGCAGACTGACCGTCAGCTATCTCAAGCCGACACCGATCGACAAGCCCGTCGAGCTGCGCGCGACGATTACCGAATGGACTGAGAAGAAAACAACGCTCAAGTGCACGATGTACTCGGATGGCGTCGCCACTGCCGAAGGCGAAGTGATCGCGATTCGCGTGCCCAGCGAGTGGCGCGA
>CAYWBZ010000003.1:1207-24241 GCA_964456535.1 uncultured Woeseiaceae bacterium
TCATTGATAAGGTTGATCATCTCCCGATGTTCATCGTCCATCGACTCCACGCCGACTGAGTATTCCGGCTTCCACTGCATGAGGCTCATAACAAAATCACCGAATCAAAAACTGCTGTGTTTGTGTGTCAAATCGAATCACCAGGTTACGCCCGGGTGTCAAATCCAGCGTTACCGATTTCTCGTAATCAAACCCCGATTGGTCGCCGCTATCATTCATCCCGACAAACAACTCATGCGTTCCTGACGGAACCATCATGCGTTGATAAACACTGGCCTTGCCGTCCGCCCAGATGCCGCTCGGCGGTAACGTTTCTTCATAAAGCACCCGGTCGCCGGATCGCAATTCAACCCGAACGGGGTGTCGTTCGCGCGGGCAATCCGCCGGCTTGCGCATATTCGGCGGCAGTTCGTTGAGCTCTTCCTGGCTAAATTTCCGGCACTCGCCGATGCGCTCTCCTGCGTGCGAGAAAACCAGCGAGACGATCGCATGATCTTCGTCGAGCAACTCGTACGACGGCCATACGGATAGTGCGCCGACGACTACGGCGAATACCGCGTACATGAGAATTTCGGCCAGGCGCTTCATTGTTTCAGGCTCCGCAAAAATGCCTCGTACTTCTGTACCGCGCCGGCATTTTCAGACCACGGCGCCTGCCAGCCGATTGCAACTCGTGAGCTATCAACGCGGGCTCGAATCATCGGGTCTCTTTGTCTTGCCAGACGTTGTTCCGTCCATGCCGCACCATATCGGTATGAGCAGTTGCCGTCCTGACAACCCAGTAACAGAACACCGTCCGCGTGCCCGCGGCTTAGTGTGAAATCCACATAGGACGGTGGCAACTGACCCATGCAATTCACTTTGACAACGCTGAGTCCGGCTTTTTCGACCTCTAGCAACTGCTGATCGTCGCGGCAGGCAAATACGATGACGTGCGGTGAATCGCCCTGCTTGCCGGCCGCAATGATGTCTTCGCGCAGTGCCGAAGCCGTTCGATCGGGCAAATCGATACCCGGCAGGAGTTCGCCGCGGGACCGAAACGGGGTTGCAGTTGGACACGCGCCGACGCAAATACCACAACTGATACACAAGCCCGGATCAACACTGGCCTGATGGGTGTAATTCGTTTCATCAGTGCGCGGCACCATCTCTACTGCGCCGAACGGACAATCATCGACGCAACGTTCGCAACCGTTACAGAAGTCCAGTGTCACCAGCGCCGGTTGCTCTTTCTTTTGTGGCGGCGCCCAGGGCGCAATAACGATAACCGTACTAATACCAACAAGAAACACCCATACCCAGCCCGGCGACCATATCTGGACTAATGGATAGACATGCAGATAGAACCAGTCGAGCCTGAGGGATTGCGGCGTCAGCGCAAGTTCCGCCTGATCATGACTGACCGCTGGATACAGAGCAGACAAAACCAGCATGGCGATAAGCGATGCTGCCATCATCCGGCGTGCCGGATTGATGCGCGGTCCGTTCAAGCGAAAGACGTGCAGCCAGATTCCGAAGACCAGGAAGATGGGCAACCCGATGAGGTGTAAGAACGCCATCAATGTGAAGAAGCGATTGGAGAGCAAGTCGTCGCTGAGGAAATTGCCAGCCATTGATTCGGTGAAGATTGGGATGCTATCCATAAGCTCGGCGGAAGTAATCGCCACATACTGTGCGAGCTCATCCCAAACCAGCCAGTAACCGGTGATTCCCAGTATGAAAATCATCCAGACCAGCGGCACGCCCGTAACCCAGGTAAACCAGCGATTGCTGCGGTAGCGGTTGAATACGAATTCTTTAACGATGTGCAGCAGAATCGTGATGATCGCGGCGTCCGATGCATAGCGATGCAAGCTGCGCATAATGCCGCCCAGGTACCACTGCTCGCGAGTCAGGTATTCAACGGACTCAAACGCTCCCGACACGCTGGTGCGAAAAAAGATCAGCAACCAGATGCCGCTGATTAGCACTATCCACAGGAAAAAAATCGTCAACGCGCCAAGATAATTCAACGGGTTTTCCGCCCCATCGAATGCACGCGCCATCGGTCGGCGCAGAATACCGAACAAAGCGCGCCCCATTCTGTGAAGACGTTCGATCATTCCTGTTTGCGGGCCCTTCTGGACTTCAGCATCTCTCTGAAAAGGTATATCAGGATAGCGAGAATCATACTCGCGCCGACCGCTATCTGTACGAACAGCGAATTGTCGAACCGATAACGCCCGGTCGCCGGATCATAAACGGTGCAGAACAGTTTCACCTTGTCGATCAGGCCGGCGAACATATGACCAGCACTGGATGGCCGGTTGAAAACAATGTCCTTCAATGGCTCGACCAGCCACGGAAGTTCGAAAGTCACGCCGTAAACCTGGCTGTAAACAACGCCATTCCGGTCAATTACAGAAGACTGGTTCATGTGGTCAAAGCCACGCGGCGTGGGGAAGAAAATAAACCCGAGGTCTTTGCTGATCTCTTGAATGCTCCCGCTATTGGCACTGAGGAACTTCCAGTTTTTTGCATCAACGCTTTGTCGCCGCGCGAAAGCAGCCATTGCCTGCGGTGTGTCACTGGCTACATCAAAACCGATTGTCACGACGTCAAAGCTGTCGTCGCCCAAGGCCTCGCGAGCAGACTCCACCGCCTTGGCAAGGTGTTTTGTCGTTGCGGGGCAGACATGGTGACATGACGTGAAAATCATGCTGATAACCAACGGCCTTCCTGCGTAGTCAGATCGTAAGTTCACTGTAGCGCCGTAGCGATCGATCAGTTGATAATCGCCGATTGCCTGCCCTATCGCTTGCTGTGAAAACTGCAAGGCACGATCCGGGTCATAACGGTCGTCATCCTGGGCCGAAACATTCGACATCAGCAGAACCCCGGCCAGAGATAGGATTATTGTGAGCGCTTTGTTCATAGTTTGGAGTTTAGAGAATGGCTGAAAGGAATAAAAGAAGGGCGGGCAAAATGCCCGCCCTTACAAAAAGGCTTCGGTCAACCACCGGGGGGTGTTATGACATAGGCCAGACCGAGGCCAGATACTTCCAGTTTACAGCGTAATACAGCACGAACGTGACCAGGAAGAATATCGCCAGCACGAAAGTGCCGGGGGCTGCAAAGCCCCATTTTCCTGCTGCTTCATGACCACCTTCAGGCACTACAATTGGATCGGCACGCAACACCCGGGTTGTCGCTACTCCGTAGCTGGATTCCGACCCGACTGGCTTGCCAAGGAACACGGACACAACGGTTACGAGGATAAACATCGCACCACCAATAATCGCGACCATACCGGCGACACCCATGATTCCCATCATTGTGTAAGCACTCGCGGGATAGGCGAAGTCGAGAGGTGCGTTTGTAAATGCCATGTCCCAGTGACGACGTTCGACGCCCAGTGTGCCCGCACCCATCATCGCGAGAGCAAACACCGACATACCGATGCCGAAGAAGTACGGCTGCAACTTCGCGATACCGGGAAACGCGACCTGTTTGCGGAACAACGTTGGTATCAGGAAGTACGTCAATGACATAAATGCCAGTGTTGAGCCGATAACCACTGTGGCGTGGAAATGTCCGGGTACGTAGATCGTATTGTGAATGATGATATTGATCTGCTCGGTGCCCATAACAACACCGGAGATACCACCCAGGAAGCCAAAACCGATCAGCGAAATAAACATGCCAGAGAATATCGGGTTACCCCACGGTGCTTTACGCAACCATTGGAACAATCCGTTCGTATAGCCTTTCGCCCGCTGTGCGACTTCAATCGAGCCCGGCACAGTCAGTCCGTGAACCATGCTCGCGAGTACTGCCAGATACATCGCATAACTCGTGTTGAAGATCTTCCACTCGGCACTGAGCCCAGGGTCAACGAGCAAGTGATGCGCGCTCGCCAACTGCAAGAATGCGATGTAAAGGAAGAACGCAGTACGACTGACCTTCTCAGACAATGGCCGGGCACCGAACACGATGGCTGCGATGGCATACCAGACGGCAACGTGTGCCGCGACATTGATCTGCTGCGATGAGTGACCTAACGCCCACCAGACAACACGATACATTGCTGCATCAATGTTGTTGATGTAGCCCAGAGACCATAGCCAGGTCGGTACGAGAACGATTGCACCGGATGCGATCGTGAACACGGCAATGATACAAGCCGTCAGCGCACCAAACGTCACTAGTGGAATTGATCCCTCGTAAGTCTTTTCATCCTTGGCAATTACAAGCGTGGCCAGGAATATGAAACAACCGATCAATGCGCCTACAGCGAACAGAATCAATCCGAGATAAAAATTCGGATTCGCTGGCATTGGCACGTAGGACGTCATCATTACCGAAGCAGTGCCACTGAAGACCGCGACGTTGTTAATAATGATTCCCGCAAGCATCAACGCAAAGGCGAACCAGGCGATCTTGGGGGTCGCAAGCCGTACATTTAATAACGTTGACGAGCAGAAATAAAGGATGGCAATCTCGAAAGAAATCATCCAGAAAATCAGCATGTTAACGCCATGCGTCGTTAGCAAAAGGTAGAATTGATCGGCTGGAAGCAGGTGAATTGTAGGCCAGCGTGTCAATGTAACCAGCAGTGCTGCGATGCCGCCGATTAGCAGAATAACGACGGCGACAACGGCATGAGCCTTCATCAGCCATTCGGCCTGCTTATGGAATTGCAGACCAGACTCCGGGCAGGTTCTGAATTGTGGAGTACTCATTGTCCACCCTCCGTCACGTAGATTTTGCCGAGCATGTTGTGATGCCCGATACCGCAAAACTCATTACAGATGATGGTCTGCTCACCGCTTGTGTCCGGCGTTATCGTCATGACCATCTCGTACCCAGGCAATATCTGGGTATTGATGTTGACGGGCTGCAAAGAAAAGCCATGCTGCCAGTCCATCGAAGAAATATGCAGGCGATAAGTCTGCCCTTTCTCCAGTTCGAGCAATGGCCACCATTGCCACAATCGACCCAGCAGGTACACATCACTGCCCGGTGGTGGTTTGACCACGGGTAGCTGAGCGTCTGTCTCGGTCCTGATCGTGTACTGATCGACCATCGCCTGAGTCTTCGCCATGTAGGCCTGGGGTGTTGTTCTGTACGCTTCGCTCGAGAGATTCTGTTTTCCGTAGATGTGCCAGAACGGCATCATGAAAAACATGATCAGAGACCAGACCAGCGCAATCGCGATCCAGGTCCCTTCGACCTTGTCCAGTGGTTGTCTCCACCAGACGATTTCAGCAGGAGGTTGAATGGCGCTCATATCGTCACCTGTTCCTTTATTATTAGTCTGATGGTTACGGGGCGATTGGGATATTTACGATTTCTACGATTCCCCAAATGATATAGAACACCGACGGAAAGACGACGCCTATGAAGAGCAGAATGAATGGATTATCGAGTATGCGTTGAAATGCTGGAATGCGTTCAGATGGCTGAACGTCAATGGATTCGTCACTCATGGTCTATGATCCCCGGTCGATAGATACAGAAATACAGGGAGAACACTATGCCTCAATTGACCCGGAGAGTACTGGGGAAAATACCTAGGGTCCTCACGGGCTTCCCGGCCTACACGCCGACGAAATTCCGGTATGCTCCAAATCCATGAAAGCGCTCACTTTGAAACTGTCACTCGCGTGCCTGTTTTTGGCGTCCTGCAGTCAAAACCCGGACGACATAGCAAATCCGCACGACACCAAATACTCGACCATTCGATCAGGATCTGACACCTGCGTCCTGGACACCGCCACGCAACTGACGTGGCAAACCAAGACGTCGCAGCCTGGCCTTCACAATGCCATGAACACCTACTCCTGGTTTGATCCGACGGAAACTAATGGTGAACTCGACTTCCGTGGTCTGGAAGACGGCGGCGACTGCGATGGCAGTTCCTGCGACACCTGGCACTACGTGCGGGCAGTCAACGAGGCTGGATATTGCGGCCACAATGACTGGCGCATGCCCATCAAGGACGAGTTGTTCTCGGTTAGCGACCTTCGACGTGCCGAGAATCCACCTACAATGAACACAGCATTTTTCCCGCATGCCCAATCGGCGGAGTACTGGTCAGGCAACGACTACAGCTTCCAGTACAATACAGCCTGGGCATGGAACTTCGAATATGGCCACGATCGCGTTGACTGGAAGAAGGAGCCGAAGTTCGTGCGCCTGGTCCGTGGCACCGCGGGTGAGCTGGAAGAAGTAAAAGAATAGTCACATGAAAAAGCTCGCAACAGTGTCTTTGCTACTGGTAATTACCCTGATCTCTGTCAGCGCTTACCTGCGCCTGGACAATTCCGGTATCGGTTGCGCGGACTGGCCCGGATGCTACGGCATGATCGGTACAGCCGAGGAAGCGGCACCGACAGTCAGCAGCACCTACGAGCGGCTCGCCATTGATGCGCAGCAACCTCTTTCCTGGGCAACACCCGTTCACCGACTGGTCGCCAGTATTCTGGGCCTCACGATTCTTGCCATGGCCTTGTTCTCCCTGCGGCAAAAACGAGATCGGCTGATTTCGTTTACCTTGCTTGCGCTTACCGTCTTTCTGGCCTGGCTCGGTATTTATTCGGGAGGGCTACACAGTCCTGCAGTGGTCATGGGTAACCTCGGTGGCGGGTTCACGATGTTGGGCCTGCTCGGCTGGATGACATTTCGTGATGCCAAACCCCGTGCGAATGCCCCAGTGGTAGTTCGTTACTGGGTTACCGCCGCACTTGTGTGGCTATTCGTGCAAATCGGACTCGGTGGTCTAACGAGTGCCAATTTCGCGGCATCTGCCTGCCAAACCCTGCCAGATTGCCATGGCAGCTACCTGCCAGGCGACAATCTCGCAGCGGCATTCGACATAGGCCGTGCTCATGAGATCGGTCCCACCGGGCTCGCCATTGGCGGCAGTGAGCGAGCCGATATTCACAAACTGCATCGCATCGGCGCAGTGGTTGCCACTGCGATAATCCTGTTCGCCGGCTTGAGGGCGCTCCGCGCGAAACTGGGCCTGACTGCGATTGTGGTCCTGGTACTGGTCACTGCTGAATTCTCGATAGGAATAGCCGCGATACTTACTGATATCCCGATCAGCATCGCCGTTGCTCATAATGGGCTGGCGGCGATGCTGCTTCTGGGCCTGTTAAGATTGCAGGCTTTGTGCAATAACCGACAGGCGCTTCTCTAGATGAATGACATGAATCAAAACCGATCGCAGAATCGCGCTGTCGCTATCTGGTTATTGATCTGTTGTGGGCTCGTCTTCGCGATGGTTGTGTTGGGAGGATTCACCCGCCTGACCGGTTCGGGCCTGTCGATGGTCGACTGGCGACCGCTGATGGGATGGTTGCCGCCAATGTCTGATGCCGAGTGGCAACGCGTATTCGAGCTGTACCAGCAATCGCCCGAGTTCCTGAAAGTGAATTCGCATATGGGCGTCGATGCGTTCAAAGGCATCTTCTGGCTTGAGTTCCTGCACCGCCTGCTCGGACGCACTATCGGCATCGTTTTTCTTCTGCCCGGCATTTTCTTTTTCGCTAAGGGCTACATCAAGGCGAGCGAATGGCCGAAGTACCTCCTGATGTTCATTTTGGGCGGCATGCAAGGTGTGCTCGGCTGGTACATGGTAAAGAGCGGTCTGGTCGACATGCCGCATGTCAGTCAATACCGACTGACGGCACACCTCGTTGCCGCTTTCATTATTTATTCGTACATGTTCTGGGTCGCCATGTCCTTGTTATTCCCGACCAACGGCAATAACAAACACCCCTGGTACGGGAAATCTCTGGCGCTGACGATATTGACAGCCGTCACTATCATTTCAGGTGGTTTCGTCGCCGGCCTCAAAGCTGGCAAGATCTTTAACACCTTCCCGATGATGGGCGACTACTGGGTGCCACCTGGAACGATGGCGCTGGAGCCGTTCTGGCGGAACTTCTTTGCCAATATGACCACTGTGCAGTTTGATCATCGAGTACTTGCGATTACGACACTGCTCGTTGTCATCGGCTTCTGGTTCAAAGCGAGAAAGGCCGACTTGCCAGCGCGCAGCAGACTAGCAGTCAATGCACTGCTGCACACGACCGTGTTGCAGGTAGCGCTTGGCATTACGACGCTGCTGATGTCGGTACCGGTAATTCTCGGTGCAACGCATCAAGGAGTTGCCATGTTGCTGTTCACAGTTTCCCTTTACATCCTGCATAGCTTGAGGCGTATCTGATGAAAGTTTGTTTTGATACCGATTTAATCGTTCGTTATGGCGGACGCGGACCACGCTATACGTCCTACCCTACTGCGCTGCAATTCAGCGAAGAGCTGACTGCTGACGATTACCGCAAAAACGCCCTGGCCAGCAATGCGAGTGGCGTACCGCTGTCATTGTATGTGCACATTCCGTTCTGTCATACGCTTTGTTACTACTGTGGCTGCAACAAAATCATTACGCGGAATCAGGAGCGTGTCGATCGCTACATCGAAATGCTGTATCGCGAAATCGAAATGCAGTCGGAACTGTTCGACAAGAGCCGCAAGATTGAGCAGCTGCACTTCGGCGGCGGCACGCCAACGTATCTGGACAAGGAACAACTTGATGACCTGATGGCGAAGCTGCGCGGCGCGTTCACATTTGACGAGAGCGACAACCGTGAGTTTTCGATCGAAGTCGATCCGCGCACGGTGGACGAAGACGATATTCGACATCTTGCAGAACTGGGTTTCAACAGGCTGAGCCTTGGCATTCAGGATTTTGACCCCGTTGTACAGGAAGCAGTTAATCGTGCGCAGACGACGGATGATGTATTAGGGCTTGTACTGGCCGCCCGTGACTCCGGATTTGAATCCATATCGTTCGATCTGATTTATGGGCTTCCGCATCAAACCGTTGAAAGTTTCGACACAACGCTGGAACTCGTTATCGGTATGCGCCCGGATCGCCTGGCTGTTTATAACTACGCGCATCTGCCACGGCGCTTCAAGGGCCAGCGAATGATCAACGATGACGACATTCCGTCGCCAGAAGTGAAACTCGACATTCTGCATCGCACCATCGACAGTCTCTGTGGTTCCGGCTATGAGTACATCGGCATGGATCATTTCGCATTGCCCGAAGATGAGCTTGTACTCGCTCGTAAGAACGGTACGTTGCAACGCAACTTTCAGGGCTATTCGACGCACCGCGATTGCGATCTCGTCGCATTAGGTGTCAGCGCAATTGGCAGCATTGGCAACGTCTTCGCGCAAAGCTCCATTACGACCATGGAATACGAGACTTTGATCGAGAATGGTCAGTTACCGATTCGCAAAGGGATCGCTGTTGATGATGACGACCTGCTGCGCGCAGACGTTATTCAGGCACTGATGTGCTATGACGAATTATCCTTCGAAGAGTTCGGCGCCAAACACGATATCGACTTCGCCCAGTACTTCGCCGCAGAAATTGAACGCCTGCAACCACTCGCAGACGACGACCTGATCGAGCTCGATCAGTCGGGCATTGTGATCACTCAGAAAGGTCGCTTGCTACTCAGAAGCATTGCGATGGTTTTTGATCGCTATATCGACCAGGCACAAAACGACAATCGATTTTCGAAAGCTATTTAGTCCGGGGAACTAACCGATCTCAGTCAGCCATCCGTGGGTGTCGGGTACTAACCCGTACTGGACATCCTGCAGCGCTTTTCTCAGCTTTTCGGTGTTTGGTCCCGGATTGCCATCACAAACCTTGATTTCTTTACCGTGGAACACCAGCGCACCAACCGGAGCCAAACAAGCAGCTGTGCCGGACAGCGCTGCTTCATAAGTCTTCACCAATTCCAGAAGCTCATCGATGCTGAAGTTTCTCTCGCTGACGGTATAGCCGTTCTCGGCGGCAAGCTTAAGTACTGAATCCCGAGTCATACCGTGCAGAAACGTGCTGTCGAGCGGTTTTGTGATGATTTCATCGTCGCTGATCAACAGGAAATTGGCGGCGCCGGTTTCCTGTACATCTCCGTTGGGGCAGAACAAGACCTGATCAACACCGTATTTCTCTTTGGCGTCAAGCGTCGGCCCCAATGCCGCTGCGTAGTTGCCGCCTGTCTTGGTGCTGCCGAGTTGCTCGGTGGTGCGCGCACGCTGATCTTCAACGAGCAGCTTCAAAGCCGCCGCGCCGCCAGCGAAATAATCGCCAACGGGCGATGCCAATACAAAGAGTGTCGCCTCGGAAGAAGGGTCAGCGGCTGCGCCGATGTTCTCCAGCGTACCGATGAGTGTCGGTCGCAAATACAAAGAACTGGGCGGCGCGGGAATATCGGCGACGTGGTGCGCAACGAGGTCCATCACCATCTTGGCGAGCATATCGGCATCCGGCACCGGTAATCGCAACGAAGCTGCGCTTTTCTGCATGCGTGCGACGTGATCGCGCAGGCGATAAATGTGTGCCTTTCCATCATCCCAGCGATAGGCCTTGAAACCCTCAAAACACGTGCTCGCATAGTGAAAAACGTGCGCAGCCGGGTGCAAAGATAACGGTTTTAGCGGCTCAATTGACGGCGCCTGCCAGGCGTCGTTCTCATAACGGGCGATCGCGATGTGATCGCAAAACTCTGTGCCGAACTGGCCCATGAATCTGTAACTCAACTGGGTATCTGAAGGGGCGTAACTTTGCCATTATTTGGTAGTGATTGGCCAGAGCAAATAGCAAGTTTGTGGTAGGACATTTCAGAACGTTGGTGGTGTACACGCGGAAATCAATTCACAAGTCTCACTGCCTGTATTTCGGAACTGATGCGGCTGGCTGCTTTTGAAGTAGTAGGCATCGCCTTTGCCCAAAATCGACGTCTCTTCCCCCACCGTGACCTCGAGGCGCCCGCTGAGGATGATCCCGCACTCCTCTCCCTCGTGAGTAATCGCATGCTTGCCGGTTCCTGATCCCGGTTGATAGCGCTCCTGAATAAACTGGATCGCCCGGTTGGCAAGATTGCCACCGACCTGCCTGAACGACACTCCGCCGTCGGCTATTTCCGTCAAATCCTCTGCCCGGAAGAAAACCCGGTCACGCGCCTCGAACTCGTCACCAAAAAACTCACCGAGGCTTACAGGGATTCCGTCGAGGACTTTCTTCAGCATGCTGACGGTCGGGTTTAGCTTGCCCGCTTCAACCTGCGAAATGGTGGCATTCGCGACCCCCGACTGTCGCGCTAATTGGCGCTGCGACAGGTTGAGCCGTGTGCGAATGCTCTTTAAGCGCTGGCCGATTTCATTGTCCACAGTCTTTGCCTTCAAAAGTGTTTAGCTTAGTAAACATTTTCAGCGCTCTGTACAATAAAATCAATAGCTTATAATTTCCTATGTAACTGATTGTTTAACATCCTACTCCCGGCGTAGAATTCCTTTTCTTTGCCGATAGTACCCGGAGCAAACCTCATGACCACAGCCGCCAGCAAACTCGATGCCTACTGGATGCCCTTCACTGCGAATCGCGATTTCAAGGCGAATCCCCGTGTGATTAGCGGCGCGTCCGGCCATTACTACAGCACGGATGACGGCACTCAGATGTACGATATGTTCTCAGGTCTGTGGACCTCCGGCGTCGGTCATTGCCATCCGAAGATTGTCGAAGCCGTGCAGAAACAGGTCGCCGAGCTCGACTATTGCATGTCCTTCCAGGTGACGAACAACAAGGCGATCGACTTGGCCGACCGCATCACCAAAATGGCGCCCGAAGGCATCGACCACTGCTTTTTTACGAACTCGGGATCGGAGTCAGTGGATACTGCGCTGAAAATAGCGCTCGGCTACCACCGCGCACGCGGTGAAGGCAACCGCACCCGCCTTATTGGCCGCGAGAAAGGCTATCACGGCGTTAATTTTGGCGGCATGTCTGTGGGTGGAATCGTACCCAATCGCAAAATATTCAGCGCCGCATTGATTCCTGGCGTAGACCATCTCCGCCATACGCTCGACATCGAACGCAACGCATTTTCACGCGGTCTCCCCGAGCATGGCATTGAGCTCGCCGAAGATCTGGAGCGGCTGTGCGCACTGCATGACGGCAGCAATATTGCTGCTGTTATCGTTGAGCCTGTCGCCGGATCAGCCGGCGTAATTCCGCCACCGCCTGGTTATCTGGAACGGCTACGTGAAATCTGTGATCAACATGGAATTCTGCTGATCTTTGACGAGGTCATCGCTGCCTTCGGTCGTCTGGGCGCGCCGTTCGGTGCACAGCGCTTCGGCGTAACACCCGACATCATTACGACCGCCAAAGGACTCACTAACGGTGTCATTCCGATGGGTGCTGTGCTGGTAAGCGACACTGTCTACGATGCCTTCATGCAGGGTCCTGAGAATATGATCGAAATATTCCATGGCTATACCTACTCCGGTCATCCGGTAGCAGCAGCGGCCGGTCTGGCGACAATGGATGTCTACGACGAGGAAGGCGTGTTCGAACAGGCCGCCGCGCTCGAACAGCACTTCGAAGATCTGCTGCATTCATTTGCCGACCAAAAACATGTTATCGACGTTCGAAATTTCGGACTCATGGGGGCGATTGAAATGGCGCCTCGCGAAGGAGCGCCGGGCGCGCGCGGCGGCGAGGCTCATAAGAAATGTTTCTGGGATGAGAAGATCGTCGTCCGCAACGGTATGGACACGATGCAATTCTCGCCATTTTTGAATTCAAACGCCGACGAAATGGAGCAGTCTTTTGCTGCCGTCCGTCGAGTACTCGACTCAATCGAGTAAGCCGTATCCGGAGATACACTATGAACGCTACCAAGATTCTCGGCCACTTCATCAACAATGCAGACGTTGCCGATGACAACCGTCCTCAACCCGTGTCCAACCCTGCAACCGGGCAGGTCACCAAACAGGTTGCGATGGCCTCACAGGAAACTGTCGAAAGCGCGATCGCAGCCGCCGAAGCCGCGTTCCCCGCCTGGCGAAATACACCACCGGCGAAGCGCGCGCGCATCATGTTCAAGTTCAAGCAACTCCTTGAGGAACATGCTAAGGAAATCTCTGCAGCGATCACCGATGAGCACGGCAAGGTATTTGACGACGCAATGGGCGAGTTTGGTCGTGGCGTTGAAGTCGTCGACTACGCCTGTGGTATCCCGGAATTGTTGAAAGGCGAGTACTCCAAGAACGTTGGGCCGGGAATTGACAGTTGGTCTGACTTCCAGCCGCTGGGCGTAGTTGCCGGCATCACACCGTTTAACTTTCCGGCGATGGTGCCTATGTGGATGTACCCAATGGCGATTGCCTGCGGCAATACATTCGTACTCAAGCCATCGGAAAAAGATCCGACCGCGCCAATGATCGCCGCCCGCCTGTTGAAAGAGGCTGGCCTTCCGGACGGTGTTTTCAACCTCGTCAACGGCGACAAAGAAGCGGTCGACACGCTACTGAATGATGATCGCGTACAGGCGATCAGCTTCGTTGGTTCTACGCCAATTGCTGAATACATCTACAGCACCGGCACAAAGAACGGCAAGCGTGTGCAGGCCCTGGGCGGTGCAAAAAACCACGCCATCGTGATGCCAGACGCTGACATCGATAATGCCGTGAACGCGCTTATCGGGGCTGCTTTTGGTTCCTGTGGCGAACGCTGCATGGCAATTTCCGTTGCAGTCTGTGTCGGTGACGAGGTCGCCGATTCTGTTGTCAGCAAACTGCAGGCAGAGATCGTCAACCTCAAGGTTGGCACGGGAACCGACGTTTCCAACCACATGGGTCCGTTGGTCACCGCGGCACACCATGACAAGGTACGCAGCTATGTCGATCTCGGCATTGAAGAAGGCGCTGACCTTGTCGCAGATGGCCGCAGCCTGGTTGTCGAAGGACACGAAGACGGGTTCTTCCTCGGCCCGTGCCTGTTCGATAACGTGACTTCAGAAATGCGTATTTATCAGGAAGAGATCTTCGGCCCGGTACTGTGCGTTGTCCGCGCCGAGTCTGAAGAACAAGCGATGCAACTCATTAACGATCATGAATACGGCAATGGAACTTGTATCTTCACTCGTGATGGAGAAGCTGCTCGATATTTCGCCGACAACATCCAGGTTGGCATGGTCGGCATCAACGTACCGCTGCCGGTGCCGGTTTCTTACCACAGCTTCGGCGGCTGGAAGCGTTCGTTATTCGGTGACTTGTTCGCCTACGGTCCCGACAGCGTACGGTTTTACACGCGTCGCAAGACCATCACGCAGCGCTGGCCATCGGGCGGCGTCCGTGAAAAGGCCCAGTTCTCGTTCCCGGGTCGCCAATAGCGATCCATTCGAGGGTACAATCGCTGTCCCACCAAATTTGGAGACAGCAATGAAGAAACTGGCCTTGCTACTGATGCTTATGGCGCCTCTGGCGTCGGCGCAGGACTGGATGGCAACCTCCTTCGATCACACTGAGGTTACGCCTGGTATTTATATGTTGACCGGAGCCGACGGCAAAATGTCCGGTGGCGGCATCGGATTGCTGGTGGGTGACGAATACGTTGTGCTTATTGATGACAGCTTCACTCCGCTCGGCCCTGCACTGCTAGAGAAAATAGAAGAACTGGCCGGACGACCGGCCGACTTCATAATCAACACGCATGCGCACGGCGACCACACAGGCTCAAACCAGTTTCAAACTGAAAATGGCGCCATTATCGTTGCACATGATAATTTGCGCAGCCGCATGGAAGGTGATCCCGAGCAAAACACCGGGCCAGGTGCTCTGCCGATCATTACCTTCTCTGACGAGATGACGTTTCATGTCAACGGTCAGGAAGCCTACGTGTTTCATGTTCCAACAGCACACACGGACGGCGATGCTGCGATCCTGTTTCGGGAAGCCAATGTAATCGCATCGGGTGATTTGCTGTTCCGCGGAATATTTCCATTTATCGACCTCGACAGTGGGGGTAATGTTTCCGGCTACAAAGCGGCGATGCAAAAACTTATCGACATGTCGGACGACGAGACGAAGTTCATCTCTGGACATGGCCCTGTTGGCACTCGCGCCGGCGTACAGCAAGATCTTGAAATGCTGATCGATGCGGAAGCTCGCGTAAAAGCACTTATAGACAAGGGCATGAGCGAAGAAGATATTGTGGCCGCTAACCCGTTGAGCGTTTATCACGACGACTACAACTGGGGCTTCATTACAACAGAACGCATGACACGTACCTTCATCCGCTCGCTCACCACGGACTAGAAAAAATGGACAATAAGAAAACTGCAGAATTCGTCAATGGTATGTGGGACTCCGAGATCATTCCGCAGATTTCCGAGTACATTAAGATACCCAACAAGTCGCCTCACTTTGATCCGGACTGGGAACGGCACGGACACATGGAAATGGCTGTTGTCATGCTTGAGAACTGGTGCAAGACGCAAGCAATCAAGAACATGACAATCGAGGTTGTACGTATTGAGGGACGTACACCACTGTTGTTCATCGACATACCCGGAGACTCGGACGAAGTCGTGTTGCTCTACGGACATTACGACAAGCAACCCGAATTCAGCGGTTGGGATGACGACCTCGATCCATGGACGCCCGTCATTAAGGACGGCAAACTTTATGGCCGAGGCGGCGCCGATGATGGTTATGCAACCTTCGGTTCACTGACGGCGATTCGCGCTCTTCAGGAACAGGGCGTCCCGCACGCGCATTGCGTCGTACTGGTCGAGGGCTGTGAGGAAAGCGGCAGTTTCGATCTGCCGTATTACATCGATTTACTCGAAGACCGAATCGGCTCACCCGACCTGGTGGTTTGCCTGGACGCAGAATGCGGTAATTACGAGCAGCTTTGGTGCACGACGTCCTTGCGCGGCAATCTGACCGGCTCATTGCGCGTCGATGTGCTTACCGAAGGTGTGCACTCGGGTACGGCAAGCGGTGTGGTTCCATCAAGCTTTCGAACTGCGCGGCAATTGCTGAGCCGCATTGAAGATGAAAACACGGGTCAGCTCCTGGTCGATGCGTTGCAGGCCGACATTCCGGCGCAACGACTGGAACAGGCAAAATACGCTGCGGAAACACTGCAGGAACTGACTTACGAAAAATTCCCATGGGCTATTGAGAATCCATCACCCAGCGAATCGCATACTGAAATATTGCTGAACAATACCTGGCGGCCGACGCTGTCTGTTACCGGTGCAGAGGGTCTGCCAGCGATGGTTGATGCTGGCAACGTGCTACTGCCGTTCGTAACATTGAAGCTGTCATTTAGACTGCCGCCAACCTGTGATGCGGATGATGCAGCCACTGCTGTCAAATCAGCACTCGAAGCCGACAAGCCGCCGCTCGCGAAGGTGTCTTTCGAAGTCGAATCCACGATGGCGGGATGGAATGCGCCGGAAGTTGCTAACTGGCTTGAAGCATCCATGCATAGAGCGTCTGAAGCCTTCTTTGGCAAACCGTCCATGTATATGGGAACCGGTGGAACGATTCCGTTCATGGGGATGCTTGGTGAACGATTCCCTGAAGCTCAGTTCCTGATTACGGGTTTGTTAGGGCCGAAATCGAATGCGCACGGCCCGAATGAATTCCTGCATATCGAGACCGGCAAGCGTCTGACGAGTTGCGTCGCCCAGGTATTGGAAGATCACTACAACCGCTAAGCGGCTTCAGGACCTGCTGTAAGTCAGCGCTGTAATCTGCTCGGAAATCAGCCCGATCAGAAATACGATCACGGCGGCACTTAATAACAACATACTCATGTTGGTGAAGCGGCCTGCTGTTAGAAATGTGTAAGCGTAGTAACTAACGCCGGTGGCAAAAAATAGCCCACTGGTAGGCAGGAATATCTTAAGTGGCGAGTACAATGTCGCGACCTTGAAGATGATAATTAGAAATCGCACACCATCACGTATTGGTCGAATGTGACTCTTGCCGACACGCGTTGCTGCAGTAATCGGTTCAAAGGTTATCGGATAGCCGCTACGCAAGAACGCCATCGTGATCGTCGTTGGATACGAAAATCCATTGGGTAGCAAATATAAGAACTGTTTGAATTTCTCCGCTCGTGCGGCACGAAAACCAGACGTCAGGTCAAGAATCTTACGACCACTCATCATCGACGCAATACCATTGTAGAGGCCGTTGGCAAACAAACGACCGACGCTTGCATGCGACCCCGTGTCTCTGGCGCCAATCGCCATCTCGTATCCGTTATCGAGTTGTTCGAGTAGAGGTCCGAGTTCGGCGGCATCGTGCTGGCCGTCGCCGTCCATGAACGCAATAACGTCACCGCTAGCGGCTCGAGCACCGGACTTGACCGCAGCTCCATTTCCCAGGCTCTCAGGGTGACTGACTACCGTTGCACCTGCGGCAGCGGCGACCTCTGCTGTGTCGTCGCTGGAACCATCGTCCACGACGATTATTTCTGCATCCGCATATTGTTCACGCGCTTTTGATACAACGGCACCAATGGCGCCGCCTTCATTCTTGGCCGGGATTACTATCGATAAAGACATCGTTTCTCTTCCGTTAGGATGCGAACATTATCATGATACCGGCGGCAACCGCTGATCCAATGACTCCTGCGACATTGGGGCCCATGGCATGCATCAAGAGAATATTTTGTGGATTGGCTTCCAGCCCGACCTTGTTGGCGACTCGGGCCGCCATGGGCACGGCCGAAACCCCCGCCGCACCAATTAACGGATTAATAGGTGTGCTGGATATCTTGTTGAGTAGCTTGCCCATCAACAGGCCGCTCGCCGTGCCAATCGCGAACGCCACTATGCCAAGTAGCAATATGCTCAGCGTGCTCCAGTCGAGGAATTGTTCCGCACTCAATTTCGAACCAACAGCCAGCCCCAGAAAGATGGTGACAATATTGATGAGTGCATTTTGTGTTGTATCGGACAGGCGATCGACCACTCCACACTCACGCATGAGATTGCCGAAGCACAACATGCCGAGTAGCGGTGCTGCCGACGGCAGCAGCAATGCTACGAGCAACAACAGCAATAACGGGAAGATGATGCGCTCGGCTTTCGAAACCTCTCTCAGCTGCACCATTTCTATCTTGCGCTCCGACTCTGTCGTCAGCAGCTTCATTATTGGCGGCTGAATCAGCGGAACAAGCGCCATATAAGAATACGCCGCAACCGCGATCGCTCCCAGCAAATTTGGCGCGAGCTTCCCGGCAACATAAATCGCCGTCGGACCATCAGCACCACCGATAATGCCTATTGCCGCCGCCTCACGGAGCGAAAAGTCCATCACGCCAAGCTCGGTCAAGCCAAGTGCACCCAGTAAGGTCGCAAAAATACCGAACTGTGCCGCGGCGCCCAGAAACAGCGTTTTCGGGTTCGCGAGCAACGGACCAAAGTCGGTAAGCGCCCCGACACCCATGAAAATGATGAGCGGAAATGCACCAGTCTCAATGCCGACTTCGTAAGCGAGATGCAGCAATCCATTGCCTGTCGCGATCTCTACACCGGGTATGTTGCTGAGTAGCCCACCAAAACCAATAGTGACCAACAACAGCGGCTCGAACTTCTTGACGATACCGAGATATAACAACAGCAGACATACTGCGAGCATCGCGACCTGTCCAGCCGTAATCTGGTAGATACCGGACTCGATCCAGATTTGTCTGATCAGGTCCATCGTTAGTCGATCGCAACCAGGGCATCACCAACTGCCACCGCGTCGCCTTCTATGACGAAGACGTCTGTCACCGTGCCGGACTTCGGCGCGCTGATTACCGTTTCCATTTTCATCGCTTCAACAACCAGCAAAGGATCATCCTTTTCGACAACCGCTCCCGGAACAACATGGACTTTGAAAATATTGCCTGCGAGAACAGCATTTACGGCCTCGCCTGCTCCCGATGGCGCCGATGCAACCACAGGTGCCTTGGCAACGGCAGCCAGCTGCCCGCTTTCGGCGACTTCAACGGTGTAGGACTTGCCGTTAACGCGTACCGAGTACACGCCGGTTCCTCCTGACGGGGCAGCAGCAGGCGCCGCGGCGACTTCAGCTTCTGCGCCCGGTGCGGGTTCGAAAGCGTCCGGGTTGTCCCGATTCTCGAGAAACTTCGTGCCTATTTGCGGGAACAATGCATACGTCAGGACATCGTCAACCACATCGTCCGCCAGCTTGATGTTCTTTTCTTTGGCGATGCGGTGCAGCTCTGCTGTTTGCACTTCGAGTTCCGGCTCCAGCAAATCGGCCGGGCGACAGGTCACCGGATCAGCACCCTCCAGAACCTGTCCCTGTAATTCAGCGTTGACGGGTAAAGGCGTCTCACCGTACTCGCCCTTCAGTACACCGGCGGTCTCCTTCGTGATCGTCTTATACCGGGATCCCGAAAGAATATTGATTACAGCCTGTGTTCCGACGATTTGCGACGTTGGCGTAACCAGCGGCAACATGCCGAGGTCCGCACGAACACGCGGGATTTCCTCAAGTACGTCGTCTATTTTTTCGCTCGCATTCTGCTCTTTTAACTGACCCTCAAGATTCGTCAACATGCCGCCGGGAACCTGCGCGATAAGAATCCGTGAATCGACGCCACGAAGCGAACCTTCGAACTTCGCGTATTTCTTTCGAACCTCACGAAAATACGTTGCAATTTCCTCGATGAGGTTGATGTCGAGGCCCGTGTCTCTTTCCGTGCCTTCGAGAATTGCTACAAGCGTTTCCGTCGGCGAATGACCGTAGGTCATGCTCATGGACGAAACCGCGGTATCGATATTATCGATTCCCGCCTCAATGGACTTGATGTAAGTCGCCGTCGATAGCCCGGTTGTCGCGTGGCATTGCATGTGGATTGGTATATCGACCGACGCCTTGAGCCGGCTGACCAGTTCGTAGGCAACATACGGTCGCAAGAGACCCGCCATGTCCTTAATACAAATTGAGTGTGCGCCCATGTCTTCAATACGCTTACCCATGTCGACCCACAGATCAACCGTGTGCACGTGGCTAACCGTATAGGACATCGTGCCCTGCGCGTGTTTGTCGACCGCGAGCGTCGCTTTGATTGCCGTATCGAGATTTCTGAGATCATTCAGCGCATCGAAAATTCGGAAAACGTCAACGCCATTTACAGCGCATCGCTCTACGAACTTCTCAACAAGATCGTCTGCGTAATGGCGGTAGCCGAGAATATTCTGTCCACGAAACAGCATCTGCTGCGGCGTATTGGGCATGGCGGCTTTCAGAAGCCGTATGCGCTCCCACGGGTCTTCGCCCAGATAGCGAATACACGAATCAAATGTCGCGCCACCCCAGGATTCCATTGACCAGAATCCGACCTGATCGAGTTTGCCGGCGATCGGCAACATGTCTTCGATACGCATTCGCGTAGCAAGGAGGCTCTGGTGTGCATCGCGCAGCACCAGCTCAGTAATACCAAGTGGTTTCTTGTCAGTCATTTGATTCTACTTCGTCGTATTGTTTCGATGTTGGGCGATCGCCGCCGTGATGGCCGCAATCTCTTCTTCGCTGGGACCGTCGTCACTCTCCACCGGCGCAAATCTCATCGCAATTGATGACATCACAGACATGCCAACTACCAGGATTGTCAGGAACGAAAATACCGTCCCCATACCAACCAGCATGAGCGTAATACCCTGATCTAAAAGAGATGTTTCCAATGAAACCTCTGGGGCCCTGATGACAACGGCCGATTATACTGATTCCGGGCGAATGACAAAGCAATACGCACTTATGCCGTGCGAAAATCATCGCACTTTGGCAAACTAAAGGTATGAATCGAGTACTTACAAGCATGTCGCTGGTTTTGTTCTGCTACTTTCTGAACGCCTGCGCAACAGAAGCCAGGACTGAGGTCGTCGCAACGAGTAACTCCAGCGAATGTGTGGTGCTGTTACACGGCATGAATCGAAGTTGGCGAGCGATGCGGCCTATGGCGGAAGCGTTACAGGAAGCGGGCTTTGCCACGACGAACGTCGACTACCCCTCCCAGACCGGAACAATTGAGGAACTTGCGCCGGTTGCAGTGGGGCTTGGGCTACGTAAGTGCCGTGAGACTGGCGCGACGCGAATTCACTTCGTGACGCATTCCCTGGGCGGAATATTGCTACGCTATCAAAACAAGCATGACCCTATTCCCGATCTCGGCCGTGTCGTCATGCTCGGACCACCTAATAACGGCAGCGAGATCATCGACAAAACTCGTGACTGGCCCGGCTTCGAGATGTTCACCGGCGATGCAGGAGCAGAACTGGGCACCGATACCGATAGCATGCCGTCCCGCCTCGGGCCCGTCGATTTTGAACTGGGTGTCATTGCCGGCACTGGCACGATCAACGTGGTGGCATCAGCCATGCTGCCAGACCCCGATGATGGCAAAGTCTCCGTGGCGAGCACGAAGGTCGGTGGTATGGACGATTTTCTGATCGTCGGCAATTCACATCGCTACATCACGCGCAGCGATGTGGTGATTCGAAATACAGAGTCGTTTCTCAAGAATGGCTGGTTCCTGGACGAGGACAAAGCTGCGATGGTCAAGCCATAAGGCCAGCCTGATCATCTTGATCATCCTTCGTCGCGGCGTTTAATGTTTTGCCAGTAACAGCGGTCTAGCTACAGAGCTCGTCCATTTTTGTTTTTGTCTCGTTCAGAGTGGTCTTCGCGGCCTCTTCAGACAAATACTCACGCTCACCGGCTTCGTCGGTGCGATAAAGACGCGGTGCGTTCTTATAGGAATCGTAGATTTCGGTAGCCCTCTTGCAGTAATAGGCTTCTGAGTCTTCACGCTCAGCGCGTTCCTCAGGTGTTTCGCCCGGGAACGCATAACCATCCGAACTGCCCGCCGCGCTTTCCTTATCGTCAAGCGTGCCTTTGGAAACCCAAACCAGCTGCACTGCTACAGCATCCTCATGATCAGGCGTGTCGCTATAGAAGATATTGCCGTCCTCGACCCATGTGAAAATGGATGTACTGGTGTCGACGAAATGCGTTTTGCCTTCGGCATCAACCCACTTCCATATATCAGCTGCGGCCGAGCCGAAGCAAAACACTGACAACAATAAGAGAATTCTGAAGTAAGACATTGGAGCTCCTGTATGGCGCCAGTATGGTCAATTAGTCCCAATAAACCTTTGACTGGCGTCACATATTTGCAACAATGCGCGAGTTTTACAAAGCGTCGAGCCTCGCCTCTAACTCTTTGATTTTGTTTTGTTGTTCCTGCACTACACGAGTCAGAACAGCGACAATATCCATCGTGCTAAGCGCATCGCGATCGCCTGTCGCGACAAGTTCCGGCACATCTTCAGCGATGAAGCCAACGTATTCCTCACCGCTCTCATTTCTGTAGTTAAAAACCACCGGCTCCAGAGCCATCAGGGCAGATGCTGCCGTATCGGCTGGCAGTGTCGCGATATTTTCCTTCCTGTCCCGCGAGCTGCTGTTCGTCCAGACACCGCCCGCGGAGACATACGCCCCGCTCGCCATTTCCAGCGGGTGGTCCGGACGTGCGACAGCAATTCCGACATTGCCATCGCGATCGATCGTTATCCGATCCTGCGAGCCAGCGCCGATGGTTAACGTACTCGCGCGATTGTGCATGATGTAACCAGTGTCGCCACTCGACTGCGTGATCATCAACCCCGCAACACTGCTGTTCTGCTCATGAATCTGGATGCTGCCATTCACTTCAAGACGCTGTTTCGGTTCCGTCGTGCCAATACCGATCTGGTTGCCGTCGTCGTAGATTTGCGAGTTGCCACCTTCCGTGGTGTCGCTAAACTTGACGAGGAAGTTCCGGGTTCCCTTCAACGTGGCAAGCGGCTCATCTGGCGGCTGGACCACTACTTCGGGGGTGTCCTCAACCGCTTCTTCGCTGACAACCTCTGTGACCACCTCTGCAGCTTGCTCCACAGCTTCTTCGATCACCTCCTCAACGACGGTTTCTTCTACTTCGTCGGCAACGGGTTCCTCAACCAGGTCTTCGACCGTTGCCTCGGCGGTTCCACCAACATCGGGCTCCGTAGCTTCTGCGACCGCGTCGGCAGGAGCTTCTGCAATTACACCTACAGCTGCCTCGCCGACTTCCTCAACGACTTCCTCAACGACCTCTTCAACGAC
>CAYWBZ010000003.1:24341-38807 GCA_964456535.1 uncultured Woeseiaceae bacterium
TCAACGACTTCTTCTACAACCTCCCCATCAGGTACTACTCGCGTCCAATCGGCGCTGATATAACCGGTAGCATCACCCTCTAACTGAACTTCGTGCCATCCCTCAATTGAGCGAACAAGCTCGGTCGAAGAACCCTGATCAAGTCTGCCAACGATTTCTGATGAGCCATCCGGCGATAGACGAATGTTTACATTGTTTTCGACTTCGTCAATCGGGACGACTGAGTCCGCCAAACCGCTCAATGGCAGGAACAGGAACAACATCGCTGTTAATCTACTCATAAGTCATCTCCCAAAGTCTTTGTGGCTTCTGCGAGTGCAGCGAATGCGACGCCAAGCATTCGCCAATCCTCTGGATTGCTTGCGTCATCACGTGCGCTATGCAGCGCGATAACAATGCTATTCGCCGGATCGATATAGATGCGTTGTCCAAAAATGCCGCTGGCGGCGTACCTGTCTTCACCAAGAAGCCACCAAAGATATCCGTAACCCTCATAGCCCTTCGACGGTGATGTGGAATCGGCCATCCAGTTGTCAGGCAAGACTCTCGTTCCATCCGCCAGCACTCCGCCGCTCATGGCGAACAAACCTATCCTTGCGTAATCACGTAGCGTCGCGTTAATGCAGCAACCACCAAACTCGCCACCTCCTGGATCCGTCAACGCCCAGTAGGCGTCGTGTTCCATCCCGAAAGGCTTCCAGATTTTCTCCGCCAGGTAAGTCGACAAGTTATTACCAACGGCCGAACGAACAACATCACCAACGAGATTGGTTTCTGCGGTGTTGTAGTTGAATACCTGGCCCGGTTCGAAATCACGCGGCTTGTTCCGCAAGTAGTCATAGACCGCAAGCGTTTCCCACGGCGTCACATTGATATCCGATTCGGGATCCGCGTAGTCTTCACCCCATTCCACGCCTGATGACATCTGCAGTACGTTGCGGATACTGGACTGATCATAGGACGAGTTCTTGAGTCGCGGAATATAGTCGGTGATCATCTCATCGATATTTTCGATATAACCGTCGTTGACGGCAGCGCCAACCAGCATCGATGTAACGGACTTCGCGACTGAATAAGATACCCAACGTGACTTTTCGGTATTGCCCAGTTCATATCGCTCGTAAATGATCACGTCGTCTTTGACGACAATGAGTCCAGCGACCTTTTGACTCTCGACGTATTCATCAATGGACAGAACGGCATCGTCGAACGTGAATTCGACAGAGCCAAGATCTGATTCGTTTCTCTGCAGTGGATACGGTTCATTGCTGGCGGGAATTAGCCGGGTCGGGCCGATCTTCTCCATATTGCGAAAGCCCGCGACCTTTTGCTCGTAATTCCAGAAGAGCTGGTCGTCGACATGGCCAAAGTTCGCTGTGTCGGCCGTCGCGCTTTCATCGACAGCGGACTCGACAGACACTTCAGCCGAACAGGATGCGATTATCAGCAGTACCGCAACTGCGTAAGGGAATTTATTCATTCCGGAATAGTAGCACTACCTATTCCCGTGTCTTGATACTGACTTATCGCATACGCGAATTTCTCGAAGCATTGAGATGCTCCCGATGGGTATGCGACTATTGCCAGCCCGAAACCCGAGAAAATTATGCGCGCTCTTACCTGCAAGGCCTGGGGTCCGGTTGCGGACCTCGTGATAGAAGAATGGGATGATCCCGTTCCCAACGACGAAGAAGTGGTCATCGATGTAAAGGCGGCGGGCATTAACTTTCCCGATATTCTCGTCATTGCCGGCAAGTATCAGGACAAAATTCCGCCACCGTTCATCCCTGGAAATGAAGCCAGCGGAATTGTAAGCGCAGTAGGCTCGAAGGTGTCCAGGTTTGCGGTTGGCGATAAAGCCATCGTAGCGCCGCGTGGCGGTGCGTTCGCTGAAAAATGCAAAGTTCACCAGAATGCCGCTTTACCGTTACCCGACGAACTCAGTTTTGAACAAGCTGCGGGTTTTGCCGTCACTTATGGCACGAGCTATCACGCACTAAAACAAAGCGCTGAACTACAGGCAGAAGAAACTCTGCTCGTGCTCGGTGCCGCGGGCGGCGTGGGCATTACCGCTGTAGAGATCGGCAAGGCGATGGGCGCACGCGTCATCGCGGCCGCCAGCTCCGACGAAAAACTGGAATTCGCGCGTGCTGCCGGTGCCGACGAGCTCATCAACTACTCTACTCAGCCACTTAAGGAAACAGTCAAGGAATTGACCGGCGGCGGCGCTGACGTCGTTTACGACCCAGTGGGCGGCGAGCTTGCACAACAGGCGCTGCGCGCATTAGCCTGGCACGGCCGGTATCTGGTCGTAGGATTTGCATCGGGCGACATACCTTCGTTTCCGGCCAATATCGCGCTGTTGAAAGAAGCTCATATTGTCGGCGTCTGGTGGGGAACCTGGGCGGCGAAAAATCCGGCGCTGCAAATTCAAAATATGTCCGAGATTACCGCTTTGGTTGCGGCCGGGAAGCTGCAGCCAGCGGTCACCGAATTATTTCCTATCGAAGATTTCGAAAAGGCGTTTCAGCTCATTACTGAACGTCGTGCGCTGGGTAAGGTCGTACTAAGCTTGAGTTGATAACGGTACTGAATTTCATGCGCAATTTGCTTCGCTACTCCATTTTATGGATTTTTCTTTTGGCCTCATACGTCGCCCTCGCCCATCCCGAGGATGATTTCTGTTCGCCCGGTGATGACAGCATGGATCCAGCGCTCTGTGCGGCGCTTGCGGAGCTCAATAGCGCGGAAGGCCAAATACGACAATCCGATATGCCATCCGTGCTTGATGAGTTCGGCAACGAGCGCAGTAATCGTTCTACTGCCGCACTTTATATAACGATTGGCATTCGACACATCTTGCCCGACGGACTCGATCACATATTGTTTGTGCTCGCGATATTTCTGGCTTCTGTTCGGTTTCGGGCGCTCTTGATTCAGATTTCAGCATTCACTGTTGCGCACACGATGACGCTGGCTCTCGCCGCAAGCGGTGTCATCACGCCATCCCCTACCGTTGTAGAGCCATTGATCGCATTGACGATCGGTTTTGTGGCCGTGGAGAATCTATTCTTCAAGGAAATGACTAAATGGCGTCCTGCTGTTGTGTTCGGCTTTGGCCTGGTACATGGCATGGGATTTGCCGGCTTCTTCGGCGAACTTGGATTACCGCGTGGCCAATTCTGGAGTGCGTTAATCAGTTTCAACGTCGGCGTTGAGATCGGCCAGTTGGCCGTGATAACGGCCGCTGCCATTTTAGGCTTCGGACTACGCCGGATCTTGCAAGACCCGACCGGCGCTCGGCAGTACAGACGATTCGTCGTACTGCCGAGCTCGGCTTTAATCGGGTTGGTCGGTTTTTGGTGGGCGGTCGTTCGGTTTATTCCGTAACCTCAAACCCACGTCCTTCGAGCAAAGGCTCAATGCTCGGGTCCTGACCTCGGAAATTGCGGTACAGCTCATCCGCTTCACGCAAGCCGCCTGATTCATACACCCATTTCTTGAGGCGTGCTGCTGTCTCAGGATCAAAAATATTCTCCGCCTGTTTGAACGCAGCAAAACCGTCAGCATCCAGAATTTCCGACCACAGGTAAGCGTAATAACCTGCGGAATATCCGCCGGCGAAAATGTGGCTGAAGTACTGCGAACGGTAACGCGGCTCGATCTCATCGATCAGCCCGTAACCTCGCAAGACTTCTTCCTCAAACGCACGCGCATCCGTTAGCTTGGCGGCCTCTTCCGAGGTCAGCATATGCCAGCGTAAATCGAGTAGTGATGCGGCGATGTACTCCGTTGTGCCGAAACCATTGTTGAAGTTTCCTGCCGCAAGCATGCGCTCAACAAGTTCCTGAGGAATGATTTCGCCTGTTTCATAATGACTCGCGAAAAGCGCCAGCATCTCTGGCTCTGCCGCCCAGTGCTCAAGTATCTGCGCCGGGAATTCCGTGTAATCACGTGGTCCGTCGACACCTGAGAAAGTCGGGTAGTCAACCTGCGTCAGCAAGCCGTGCAGACCATGCCCGAACTCGTGGAATAACGTCGTAACTTCGGTGAAGCGCATCAACGTCGGCTCACCTTCCGGTGGCGTCGACAAGTTCAGGTTACTGGTGATGAGCGGTCGAATGTCGTCACCGCCAATGTTCGATGCGTCGCGATACGAACTCATCCAGGCACCACCACGCTTTGAATCACGAGCGTACATGTCGGCCATAAAGAGGCCCAGGTGATTGCCATTTTCATCTTTAACATCGTATGATTTTACGATCGGATTCCAGCCAGCGACTTCAACTGGCTCGAATGTGACACCAAAGAGACGATTCGCCATCTCAAACGCGCCCGCGCGAACAGCTTCCAGCTCGAAGTAAGGTTTCATTTCATTTTCATCGAGATCGAAGCGAGCTTTGCGAACTTTTTCGGCGTAGTGCCACCAGTCATGACCCGCCATCTTGAATTCGTCGCCGACCATAGCCTGCATATCGGCAAGCTCTTCTTTGGCGCGTGCAAGACCAGGACGCCAGACTCGAAGCAGGAAGTCCTCAGCGCCCGCAGGCGTTTTCGCCATACGTTGTTCCAGTTGGAAATGCGCATGTGACTCATAGCCCTTCAGCTCAGCGCTCTCGGCACGCAATTGCGCAACGCGGATGGCCAGCGGTCCATTGTCGATATCTCCTGAGGATGCACGCAAGCGATAGCCATTGAATAACTGCTCACGCAGTTCGCGAACCTCAGACTGCGTCATGAAGGTTTCGTAGGCGGAACGATTCAGCCCAATGATCCACGCGCCGGCCTCTTCATCCCACACGGATGCCTTGAAGTCGTCGCTCAGACCGGCCGTTTGTGCCTCATCGGTGATCTCCAGCTTGAAGCCTTTGGTTGCCGCGAGCAGATTGAGACCAAACTTGGTGGTTAGCCCTGCGAGCTCAGCATTGATTTCGGTAATCTGATCCTTGACGTCCTGCTCCAATGCCGCGCCGGAACGGATAAAGCCCCGGTGAGTCAGTTCCAGCAATCTCGCCTGCTGCTCATCCAGATCGAGTTCGTCTTTTTGCGCATAAACAGATTGAACGCGTTTGAACAAATCGAGATTAAGATTTATCGCATCGAACTCCCGCGACAACATCGGCGAAATCTCTGTTTGCAGAACCTGCAACTCGTCATTTAATTCCGTGCCGGTGATATTGAAAAACGTATTCGCTACCTTGTTGATCAGTTTGCCGGCTTTCTCCATCGCAAGAATTGTATTGTCGAACGTCGGCGCATCCGGGTTTTCAGCGATCGCTGCGATTTCAGCGCGCATTTCCAAAATGCCTTTCTTCATCGCAGGCATGTAGTGCCCATCTTCGATATCGGCGAAAGGCGGTACACCGTACGGCGTGTCCCATTCAACCATAAACGGGTTACCCGCCAGTTCGGCATCGGTCACTGCGATTTCAGCTGCAGCGTCGCTCGAAGTTGATTGCCCATCGTTGTCTGTGCCGCTGCAAGCAACAAATGCGATACTCGACAGGCACATGATTGCTAAGTTACTGAATTTCATGACTTTTCTCGTCCCTAGTGTGATTTAATTGCAATTGTATCTAATTCCCCGGGCATTTGCCCTAGCCGCTTTTAAATGCCCTAATTGGAGGCTTCCGGGAAACACAAGTTCCCCGCCTGAAACCCTGATTCGTTTTTCGGTTACCGCGTATGTTTATGCGTGGCAATATCGGTATAAAGAATCCTCCAGACACGGAACCAAAAAAATGCCACAAGAATCCGTTCGACCCATTAATCCTGTCCCCGAAGAATTCGCTGGAGCGTCTGGCTCCCGCGCCGCCAAACGTCTGTTTCACGCGACGCGACCGCAATTCTTTCCGGCCTCCGCGCTACCTGTAATCGCCGGTACCAGCTGGGGTGCTTTTGTCGCTGGCTCGATAGATATCTACGTTTTCGTTCTCGCGTTGGTGGCTACTGTGTGCGTACAAGCCGCAAGTAACGTTCTTAACGATGTCGGCGACGAGACAATCGGAACCGACCGATTAAACGAACAGCGAATTTACCCCTACACTGGTGGTTCCCGTTTTATCCAGATGGATATTCTCAGCCAATCGCGCATGGCGCGTCTTGGCATCGGATTACTGGTCGTAGCTTCCTTATTGGGGCTGGCTCTGTTTATCGAAAAGGGTCCCGCAATATTTCTGTTCGGCCTCGCTGGCATCGCGCTTGGTGTCCTCTATTCTCTCGGGCCGGTGAAACTCAGTTCGCTGGGTATTGGAGAGACCGCCGTGGCGGTCGCATTCGGCGTACTGCCCGTAACCGGCGCCGCCTGGCTGCAGGGCGCATCCATCGACACGGCACTCGTGTTGTTTTCGCTGCCGATTAGCGCCTGGGTTGGGGCAATCCTGCTGATGAATGAAGTACCCGATATCGAGGCCGATGGCGCCACTGGCAAGAACACGTTGCCGGTGCGACTGGGTCTCCCCGGCACGTCACGACTTTATTTCGTTCTGCACGCTGCAGCAGCAATTGTCGTCGTTTACATGACTCTGCAGAACATGCTGCCTATGCTGGCGCCTGTCGTACCTCTTGGACTCCTGTTTTTAGCCTGGCGTGCGTCGAGCGCCATTAGCAAAGGTATTCAGGACCGGGAAGCAATAACTAAAGCGATAGAATCGACATTGGGCATCCATACGATTGGATGCATTTGGTTAGCTGGCTGCATGGTGTTCAAAATTGTTTTTTAAAATAAAAAAGGGCCTCGATATTCCGATTTCGGGGGCCCCCGAACAGGAAATTTCAAACGGAAGAGATGTGTCTTCTGTGGCATTGATGGGGCCCGATACCGTTGATCTGAAACCGGGCATGCTGGTCGCTGTTGGTGACCGCGTGAAACTCGGGCAGCCGCTATTTAGCGACAAGCAAAACCCGGGCGTGCAGTTCACGTCGCCAGGCGCGGGTACTGTCGAGGCGATCAATCGTGGCGAGCGTCGTGTGCTGCAATCTGTCGTTATCAATCTCGACGGTGACGAAGAAGAGGAATTTACTGCTTACGCGGCAAATGACCTGCAGAACATCGCCCGTCAGGACGTACGAGACAACTTGTTGGCTTCGGGTTTGTGGACCGCATTTCGTACTCGTCCGTTTAGCAAGATTCCGCGGCCTGACGACGTGCCCGCAGCAATTTTTGTTACGGCGATCGATACTAACCCGCTTGCCGCTGATCCTGAGGTCGTTATACAGCGTGAGAGCGAGGCATTTCTGCAAGGCCTTTGCGTTATTGCGGCACTGACGGACGGCACGATCCATGTCTGCACCGCAGCGGATAGCTCAATCATCTGCTCCGATTCTGGTGACATTCAACACAGTCAGTTTTCTGGCCCGCACCCGGCCGGGCTTGTTGGCACCCATATTCATTTGCTTGATCCCGTTAACGAAGATCAGGTTGCATGGCACATCGGCTATCAGGATGTCATCGCCGTCGGTAAGTTATTTACCACGGGCCGACTGCCCGTCGATCGAATCGTCGCGCTCAGCGGGCCTTCCGTGTCAAAACCTCGCCTGATATCCACCCGCCTCGGTGCGAATACCACAGAGCTCGTCGAAGGTGAGCTTAGCGACTCTGACGTACGCGTCGTTTCCGGCTCAGTGCTGAGCGGTCATCGAGCTGCAGGATGGGCCGTCTGGTTGGGGCGCTATGACAATCAAATTACTGTATTGAAAGAAGGTAGCCCACGTGAGTTTCTTTCGTTCATGCGTCCGGGTATCGGCAAGTTTTCATTTACACGCGGCTTCGTCGGCAAACTGTTCGGCTCTGGTGGTTACTCTATGACGACGTCGCAGAACGGTAGTCCTCGCGCCATGGTTTCAATTGGCAGTTTCGAGCAAGTTATGCCACTCGACATCCTGCCAACCCCGCTACTGAAAGCATTACTGGTTCGTGACACGGACTCAGCTCGCGATCTGGGCTGTCTGGAGCTCGACGAAGAAGATCTCGCACTTTGTTCATTCGTCTGTAACGGCAAGTACGACTACGGTCGGCACTTGCGCAAGAGTCTCCACGAAATCGAGGTGAACGGCTGATGAAACGATTGCGTTCATTTTTAGATCGGATTGAACCGCTATTTGTACCAGGCGGGCGTTTCGTCAAGTTTCATGCACTTTTCGAGATGGTCGACACGCTGTTTTACTCGCCACCGGATGTGGCGCGCGGGTCACTGCACATTCGTGATGCGCTCGACTTAAAACGCGTCATGATTCTGGTGGTGTTTGCGGTGACACCAGCTGCGATTGTCGGCATGTGGAATACCGGCTTCCAGACGAATACAGCTATGGTAGCGATGGGTATAAGCAGTATTGATGGCTGGCGCGGGTTTGTACTGCCGTTGCTCGGTGCCGGGTACGATCCGCAGAACTTCTACGACTGCTTCGCCCACGGACTCCTTTATTTTCTGCCAATTTACGCTGTTACGATGGCGGCAGGCGGGCTCTGGGAGGTCGTGTTCGCCGGCGTCAGGAACCACGAAATTAATGAGGGCTTCTTTGTTACCTCATTCTTGTTCACCCTGATTTTGCCGGCGACGATTCCGCTTTGGCAGGTTGCGATTGGCATCAGTTTTGGTGTCGTGATCGGCAAGGAGGTTTTCGGTGGCACCGGCAAGAACTTCCTGAATCCGGCCTTGGTCGGGCGAGCGTTTCTGTATTTCGCCTACCCGGCACAAATATCGGGTGATGCCGTCTGGACGGCCGTTGATGGCTTTAGCGGCGCGACAGCGCTCGGTATAAGCGCGACCGAAGGCATGACGGGATTGATGGCCAGCGGCCTGACCTGGACACAAGCGTTTCTCGGGCAGATGCAGGGATCGATCGGCGAAACTTCGGCGCTCGCCTGCTTGTTAGGCGCAGCATTCCTGATATTCACCCGCATCGCGTCATGGCGAATTATGGTTGCCTCATTCGCCGGGCTCATCATTCCGGCATTGATTTTCACCGGCGACAGCGCAAATCCGATGATGTCCATGCCATGGCACTGGCACATTGTATTGGGTGGTTTCGCATTTGGTGCGATTTTCATGACCACCGACCCGGTCAGCGCGGCGCAGACGAATGCCGGCAAATGGGCATTCGGACTGCTCATCGGATTCATGACCTGGCTGATCCGGGTTATCAATCCAGCGTTCCCGGAAGGCATCATGCTGGCCATATTATTCGCGAATATTTTTGCGCCAGTGATCGATCACTTTGTCATTCAAGCGAATGTCCGACGGAGGCGAAATCGACATGCCTGAGAAAAAGACATTTGACCGCGACAGCATCTCGAACACGCTTATCATTTCGATCAGTCTCAGCCTGGTCTGCTCGATTCTGGTCGCCAGCGCCGCCGTTATTCTGAAACCCATACAGCTCAAGAACGCGGAAGAATATCGACAGCGGATCATTCTCGAAGTCGCTGGACTGATGCGACCTGATGCCGACATCGCGGAACTGTTCGCTACCATTGAGCCCAACAACGTCGAAATCGCCAGCGGCGAAAGTGTGGAAATTTACCTGGAAAAAGATGGCGGGACAGTAAAGCAAATAATACTGCCAATCAGCGGCCCCGGACTATGGTCGACCATGCGTGGCTATCTCGCCGTCGCACCGGATGGCAATACCGTTAAGGGCATTCGATTCTTCGAACATGCCGAGACTCCTGGGCTGGGCGACCAGATCGATAAAGAAGACTGGCGTGCGGTATGGGTAGGCAAGACTATTTATGACGGGAGCAGCTCACCACGCATCGAAGTCGTACGCGGCTTTGTTCTGCAGGACGGCTCTAATCCCGATGCAGCGCATCAGATCGATGGGCTTTCCGGCGCAACGCTAACCGGCAACGGCGTCACCAAACTCGTGCAGCACTGGATGGGACCTGAGGGATTCGGCCCGTATCTGGAGACCTATAAATGAGCGAAATGCGAAAAATCGTTATCGACCCGTTGATTGACAACAATCCGGTGACATTACAAATGCTGGGCATATGTTCGGCGCTGGCGGTGACGACATCATTGCTCCCTGCCTTGCTGATGTGTGTTGCGCTGACCAGCGTTATCGCGTTGTCGTCCGCGACTATCAGTCTTATTCGAAACCGCATTCCGAACAATATCCGCATCATCGTTCACATGACGATTATCGCATCGCTGGTTATTCTGACCGACCAGCTGTTGCGCGCTTATGCGTTCGAAACCAGCAAACAGTTATCGGTATTTGTGGGGCTGATCATCACGAACTGCATCGTACTCGGCCGGGCCGAAGCATTTGCAATGAAGAACACGGTTGGTCTTAGTTTTCTCGACGGCCTTGGCAATGGACTGGGTTACAGCCTGGTCCTGATCACAGTTGCAACGTTACGGGAACTGTTCGGTGCCGGCACGCTACTCGGATACCCGATTCTTGAGTTGGTGCAGGACGGTGGCTGGTACCAGGCCAACGGTCTGATGCTGTTACCGCCGAGCGCTTTCTTCATCATCGGCTGCCTCATCTGGGTGATCCGCAGTTGGCGCAAGCAGCAGGTTGAACACGCCGACTACCAGATTCATGAAGTGCATCGAACGGACGTTTACTAATGGAAGCCTACGTCAGTCTATTTATCAAAGCGGTATTCGTCGAAAACCTGGCGCTCGCCTTCTTCCTGGGCATGTGCACGTTTCTGGCCATTTCAAAACGTGTTGAAACGGCCATCAGCCTCGGCCTTGCCGTCATCGCCGTGCAGACCATTACGGTTCCCGTTAACTATCTTATCTACAACTTTATCCTGGCGGATGGCGCGCTCGCGTGGGCCGGTTTACCGGATGTCGACCTGAGTTTCTTAGGCCTCGTCAGCTATATCGGTGTTATCGCGGCGCTCGTACAAATACTGGAAATGGTGCTCGACCGCTATGTGCCCAAGCTGTACAACGCGCTGGGTATTTTTCTGCCGTTAATTACCGTCAACTGCGCGATCCTCGGTGGCACACTGTTCATGGTTGAGCGTCACTACGACTTCGGCGAAAGCGTCGTTTACGGTATTGGCAGTGGCACTGGCTGGGCCGTCGCGCTAATCGCGCTGGCCGGTATTCGTGAAAAACTGAAGTACAGCGATGTTCCGAATGGCCTGCAAGGCCTCGGTATCACATTCATTATTGTCGGTCTGATGTCCCTGGGCTTCATGGGCTTCTCGGGAGTGCAGTTGTGAGTATCGATAACGCTGTATTGCTTGAGGTCCTGCTCGGTGTTGGTTTGTTCACGGCGATCATCCTGCTGCTGGTATTCATCATCCTGATCGCCCGATCCAAGCTGGTTACCAGCGGCTCGGTCACTGTCAGGGTCAACGACGAAATGGATCTGAAGATCCCGGTCGGTGGCAAACTCATGCAGGGCCTCGCTGACGCTGACCTGTTTGTACCCTCTGCCTGTGGCGGCGGCGGCACTTGCGGCCAATGTCGCGTTCGTGTGCTATCGGGTGGCGGCGCAATCCTGCCGACCGAAACATCCATACTGAACAAACGAGAAGCCGCAGAGCATTACCGCTTGTCGTGCCAGGTCGCGGTCAAACAGGACATGCAGGTGCAGGTGCCGGACGAAGTCTTTGGCGTCAAACGCTATGACTGCACCGTCAAATCGAATCGCAATGTTGCCAGCTTTATCAAGGAACTGGTCTTGGCGCTGCCGGACGGTGAAGAACTGGACTTCAGAGCGGGCGGCTACATACAGATTGAGTGCCCTCCGCACGACCTGAAGTACACTGATTTCGATATCGACGAAAAATTTCGTGACGAATGGGACCGGTACAACATATGGCAATACGAATCACACGTTAAGAAAGTGGAAACGCGTGCGTACTCCATGGCAAGCTTCCCGCTCGAAAAAGACGTCATCAAACTCAACGTGAGAATCGCGACGCCTCCACCTGGTGCTGATGCTTCCATACCACCCGGCATAATGTCCTCTTTTATCTTTAACCTGAAGCCTGGTGACAAAGTTGTTGTATCGGGGCCGTATGGCGAGTTCTTCGCCAAGGAGACCGACAACGAAATGGTCTTCATCGGCGGCGGTGCCGGTATGGCACCCATGCGCGCGCACATTTTCGACCAATTGAAACGCCGCCATAGCACGCGGAAGATGTCGTTTTGGTACGGCGCACGAAGTCTCAAAGAGGTGTTTTACGACGATGAGTTTGACCAGCTCGCTGCAGACAACGAGAACTTCAAATGGAACCTGGCGTTATCGGAACCGCAGCCCGAGGATAACTGGGACGGCTACGTAGGTTTCATTCATAAAGTATTGCTCGACGAATACCTTGCCGGACATCCCGCTCCCGAAGACTGCGAGTATTATCTTTGCGGTCCGCCGATGATGAATGGCGCTGTGATCAAGATGCTCGACAGCCTCGGCGTACAAGGCGAAAACATCCTGCTTGATGACTTCGGTGGATGAACGGACGTGCACTATTTCTGTCATTGCTATCGTCCGTCGTCGCGATCGGATGCAGCAACGATGACAGCCTGCTGTCGAGCTACGACCTCCGTGGCAACACGATGGGCACGACGTATAACATTACGCTCGTAGCACCTCCGGCTGACGCAAACCTGAACCAGTTACAGAGCAGCATCCAGGAAAAACTCGAACACATCGAGAATATTGCCTCCACATACCGGGCCAAATCCGAGTTATCCCTATTTAATGCCAATCCATCCACAGAATGGGTTTCAGTCTCGCCCGAGTTTTGCGACATGGTCGCCGCCGCGCAGGACGTCAGTGAGACGACCGGTGGGGCCTTTGATATTACGGTTGGACCCCTTGTCAATCTGTGGGGATTTGGCCCGCCACAGTCAGAACAAGAGTTGCCGACTGATGAGGAAGTGGCCGCCGCGCAGCTCAAGGTTGGAAATCTGAAGCTGCAAACCGACTGCGAACAGTCAAAGTTGCGCAAGACAATCGCGGACGTCTATGTGGATCTGTCCGGTTGGGCCAAAGGCTATGCCGTTGATGAGGTCGCCGCACTGCTGGAAGCCAGCGAGCTCACGAACTACCTCGTGGAAATTGGCGGTGAGCTGCGGGTCAGCGGCTACAACGCGGAACGGCGAAAATTTGCAATCGCTGTTGAAAAACCACTACAAAACAATGAGATGGATTACTCTGTCGTGCGACTATCCGACGTCGCCGTCGCGACCTCGGGTGACTACCGAAACTTCTATGAGCACGACGGCCAGCGCTACTCACACACCATCGACCCAAGGACAGGTCATCCGGTAACGCATGATCTAACGGGTGTGACCGTCATTACCGCATCAACAGCGTATGCTGACGCTATGGCAACGGCGTTACTGGTATTGGGACCAGAGGACGGTTACGCGTTGGCAGAACAACTCAACCTTGCCGGTTACTTCCTGGTGCGAACTGAAGGCGGCATCGAAGAAATATCAACATCGCAATTCGCACAATTGAGGCAACAATGAATACGGTTATCCTCACAACAGCACTTAGCTTCATCGTCATCTTGCTCGTCATCGCCGGAATGAGCGTCGGTGTCATGAACGGCCGGCGTGCTATCAGCGGCAGTTGTGGTGGTATCAATGGCGGAAAATGTGAGCTTTGCAGCGGCAATGGCAGTTGCAAAGACAAGGATCGCGAGGAGAAAGACAATGACTAGCAAATCCTGCGTAGTCAAAGACTACATGGCCCAAACCCTGGTGACGTTCAAACCCGACACCGACGTACTCGATGCCGTGCACGTACTTGTAAGCAAACGTATTGCCGGCGCCCCGGTTGTGGATGATGCCGGTAATCTTATCGGCATGTTGTCGGAACTCGACTGCATGAAAGTTGCATTGCAAGCCGGTTACCACGGTAATTGGGGTGGTCCGGTTTCAGACTTCATGAGTGATGGGGTGAAAACCGTTGACGGCGAAATGAATATCGTCGATCTCGCACAAGAGTTTGCGGAAACTTCGTTCCGTCGGTTCCCTGTCATGAGGAACAATCGTCTTATCGGGCAAATCAGTCGGCGCGATGTTTTGCGAGCGCTTGAGTATCTCGCCAAAGATTAGTCGGTCGCGGTCTAATACAGATATTTCGCCGAAAATTGCAGGCGATTGAGCCAATACTCTTCATCCGTTTGCTTCACCACAATCCGCAGTTTCATCAGTCGACCGGATCAACCAAATTGTTCGAGGGTTACCTCGAAAGTTCGCCTATCGTGGCTTGTACCAATCTGCTTTGTGGAAAGAACGCGCTGTCTCAGCAACGGTTCTGAGTAAGATTGCCGCACACATCAAACTGTTATCTCGTTTCAGTCAGAGGCACCATGGTTAACGAAGAAAGAACACCCAATCGATGGCTCGTCGTAGTCGGCGCAATATTGATCCAACTGGCGCTAGGTGCGATTTATGCCTGGTCGGTTTTCACCGCGAGACTGACGGATGCGGCCGGCACCTATGCCTTCACCGCGAGTCAAACTGCCTGGGTTTTCTCTGC
>CAYWBZ010000004.1:0-10433 GCA_964456535.1 uncultured Woeseiaceae bacterium
GGATTGGGGCAGAATCGGTACAAAAATCGAATAATGTGGCGTCAGTCACTGATTTCGGGGCTAAGATCGCGCTACGCTGCCGTCTGATATTGTTAAATACAGCGCATTAATTCGGAGAAATCAGCATGTACGCCAATTCCCACCGCGGGCTGCGTTCGAAACAAAGACAGTCCGGCATGACGACACTTGGGCTGATTATTCTTGTGTCTTTCATTGGTACCTTTGCGTTTGCTGGATTGCGCCTTACGCCGATTTATCTCAATTACATGAAAGTAGCGGGCGTGGTTGCAGGCGTACATGACGAGTTCGACGGCGCCAACGCGACTCGTGCGATGATTCGCAGCTCCATTTCACGGCGTTTTGACATTGAAAGTGTTGGTGTAATATCTGCCAGAGACGTTAAAGTGACTAAAGTTGACGGTGGTTACGAAGTAGCCGCTACTTATTCGCACAAGGCACCGTTTGTGGCCAATGTTTCCTTTATCGTGGATTTCGACAAGCGGACATTAGTGCGCCGATAATTTTTCAGGGCGAGCGACCCTGATACGAACAGAGCGAATCCATTGAACAAAGCCGAAAGCTGGCTCGAAACGACGCTGCAATATCGGTTTCAAGACGCATCGCTGCTGCAGCAGGCGTTAACCCACAGAAGTGCAACCAATCGAAATAACGAACGCCTTGAGTTCCTCGGTGATGCGGTGCTCGATTTCGTTGTGTCCGAAGTGGTGTACCTTGCTCGTCCAGACGCATCCGAAGGCGATCTCAGCAAGTTGCGTGCATCGCTGGTCAAAGACGAATCCCTTGCCGAACTTGCGCTTGAGCTTGGTCTCGGTGAGCATCTGATTCTGGGCAGTGGTGAGCGCAAAACGGGAGGCCACCGCCGCGGATCAATACTGGCCGACGCGCTGGAAGCAATCTTCGGTGCTGTATTTCTGGATGCCGGTTTCGACGCGGCCAAAGTACTTATCAACCGAGTTTACGAGGAGCGCTATCGAGACCTTCCGGATGTAGGTGATCTCAGAGACCCCAAGACACACTTACAGGAATGGTTACAGGCGCGCAAAATGGCGCTGCCGAACTATGAGCTCGTCGATGTGTCCGGCCAGGATCACAAGCGAAGATTCTCGGTAACATGTACGGTCGTCGAGGAGTCGATGGTTACGGATGGTGAAGCAACGACACGTCGCAAGGCCGAGCAAAAGGCGGCACGAAAAATGATCGAAATGCTGATCGGGGAACAACAATGAACATTCCTGACGATTACCGCTGCGGGTTGGTTGCCGTCATTGGCCGACCGAATGTTGGCAAGTCGACGTTTATCAATGCTGTCATGGGTCGCAAGGTCAGTATCGTGACGGCGAAACCACAAACGACCCGACACCGAATTCTTGCAGTACTTACGGAAGCAAAACAGCAGATAATTCTTGTCGATACTCCCGGGCTGCATCGCAAATCTGCGAAAGCAATGAATCGCCTGATGAACCGTACTGCTGCGAACGCTCTTGCCGATGCGGACCTGATTTTATTTGTCAGCGATGCAACTCATTGGACGTCCGAAGACGACGATGTCGTCAAGCGACTGAAATCCTGTAAGGCTCCCGTTATCGCATTACTTAACAAGATCGACAAAGTACATCCGAGGGAGAAGCTGCTTGATGGAATTGCGCTGATGTCAGCGCGTCTGGACTTCGCCGAAATTGTGCCGATTTCGGCATTGAAGGATGACAACCTTGACCATGTGATGACAATGATTCCGGCATTTCTGCCAGAGTCACCGCCTTTGTTCCCCGAAGACATGCAAACAGATCGTAGTGACGAATTTCATGTCGCCGAGATTATTCGCGAAAAGCTGACGCTGATGCTGCATCAGGAAATGCCCTACGGGCTCACTGTTCAGGTCGAGCGTATGGTGAAAGAAGAGAAGGGCATCGCCATCAACGCGGTGATCTGGGTTGAGCGAGATAGCCAGAAAGGCATTGCAGTTGGCAAGGATGGAAGCGTACTCAAGAAAGTTGGTCGGTCCGCACGCCTGGAAATTGTGGAATTGTTGGGTCAGCCTGTGCATCTGGAGTTATGGGTCAAGGTGAAAAGCAACTGGGCTGATAATGCGACAGACCTGATGAACCTGGGTTACGAGGCACCGTAGCCTGTGACAAATGTATGAGCTCTCAGCGGCGCGTCCAGCAGCAGTCTGGTTACATCCTGCATCACCGCCCGTTTCGCGATACGAGCCAGATTCTTGATATCGTGACCCGGGACCACGGCAAGGTCGCCGTGGTTGCGCGCGGTAGCCGAGGCTCCAAGTCACGCCTTGCCGGTGTGTTACGACCGTTCCTGCCTTTGAAAGTCTCCTGGGTGGCGAAATCGGATCTCGGAACGCTTACCGGTGCCGAGGCCGCCGGTCCGCCAGCCGGTATGGTCGGCGATGCGCTGTTGTCGGCGTTCTACGTCAATGAACTGCTGCTGTACTTCTTGCATCGTTACGACCCACAACCGGAAATATTCGCCCTCTACGAAGAAGTCATCGGCGCATTGGCCAGTACCGGGAGTGTTGCTGCCTGTTTGCGATCATTCGAACTCGAATTCCTGAGCTTGCTGGGCTATGCCGTCAATCTGGATCACGAATTTGGCAGCCACGATCCACTGGATGTTGAACGTTATTACCAATACCGCATGGAACAGGGCCTGGTTGCAGTCGAACGTGCGGCGGGATCTCTGGTTTTCAAAGGCGCAATATTGGTTGGCGTCGCCGAGCAGCACTTCGATGACCCGGATATATTGCGAGCCGCGAACCGATTACTGCGGGAAATTATCGATTTCCATCTGGGCGGCAAGCAACTCAAGAGTCGCAAGGTGCTGATGGAACTGCATCGCGGTAGAATCGCGGCTACGAAATCAAGCAAGCAACACGGTGATCAGGGAATTGAATAATAGCGGCCAATTGTTACTCGGTATCAATATCGATCATGTCGCCACTCTGCGGCAAGCCAGAGGTACCAGTTACCCTCGGCCTGCCGACGCAGTTGTGATGGCAGAGCAGGCTGGTGCCGATAGTATTACGGTGCACCTCCGGGAAGATCGTCGGCACATTCAGGATGCGGACCTGACTGCGATCAATGAAGTCATGCGCAGCCATATGAACCTGGAAATGGCAGTGACCGATGAGATGCTCGAGATCGCGTCTCAGATCAAGCCGTCGGACGTCTGTCTCGTGCCCGAGAAACGTGAGGAACTGACGACCGAGGGCGGGCTGGATGTGAAAGGTCAGCTGGATAAAGTAAAGGCCGCCTGCGATCGGCTGGCTGCTGACAACATTCGCGCGTCTTTGTTTATCGATCCGGACAGCGAACAACTGGATGCCGCCGTTGCAGCCGGAGCACCTGTTGTTGAGTTACATACCGGAGCGTACGCAGATGCGGCTGGCGACGAACAGGCAGCCGAACTACAGCGTGTTGTCGCCGCTGCGAAATATGGACATGAGCTGGGGCTGATTATCAACGCAGGCCATGGGCTGCATTACCAGAACGTAACCGCGATCGCGGAAATACCGCAAATTGTGGAACTCAATATCGGTCATTCAATTATCTCCCGAGCTGTATTTGATGGGCTGGCAATGGCCGTGAGCGAGATGAAACACCTGATGATCGAAGCGCGCGCAGAGTGACAGACAAGTGATTTTCGGAATCGGCACCGACATTGTTGAGATGTCCCGAATGCAATCTACCTGGGAGCGATTTGGTGAGCACTTCGCGCGTCGCATCCTGATGGACGAGGAGATGGAACTCTTCAAACGGACAAAACAGCCCGCGCGATTTCTCGCGATGCGTTTTGCCGGCAAGGAGGCGACCGTCAAAGCGATGGGAACCGGTTTTGCTCACGGCGTCTGGCTGAGGGATGTTGGTATTACCAACAACGAATGGGGCAGGCCGTTGATCATCTGGTCGGAACGCGGACAGAAGATGTGCGATCAGTTGGGCATTGGCAACGGACACGTCAGCCTGACGGATGACGCAGGTTTGGTGCTGGCGTTCGCTGTGGTCGAAGCAGCGGACATCAATCAGTAATTTTGGAATCGAGTAATGCATTGTTTTTCATTTGATATCGAAACAGTCCCGGACGTCGAATTTGGACGACGATATTGGGATCTTGAGGGCCTGCCGGACGAGGATGTTGCGACCGCAATGATGTTCAAGCGGCAGCAGCAGACCGGGTCGGATTTCCTGCCGTTGCATCTGCAGCAAATTGTGGCGATCTCGGTAACCTTTCGCACGGCGGACACTTTCAAAGTCTGGACGCTGGGTGATGAAGGCTCCGACGAAGCGGAGATCGTGCAGCGATTTTTTGACGGCATCGAACGCTATACGCCGGATCTCGTGTCGTGGAACGGCGGCGGTTTTGATCTGCCAGTACTCCATTACCGCGCGATGAAACACAAGATTCAGGCGCCGCGATACTGGGAAATGGGCGAGAACGACCGCGACTTCAAGTGGAATAACTATATGAGCCGGTTTCACTGGCGGCACATAGATTTGATGGATGTACTGGCCGGCTTTCAGCCGCGTGGGCGCGCGAGTCTGGACCAGATGGCCATGCTGCTTGGCTTCCCGGGCAAGTTGGGTATGAGCGGTGACAAGGTGTGGGACACATTTAAGGAAGGCGGTATTCGGGAAATTCGTGATTACTGTGAGACGGATGTCCTCAATACATGGCTTTGCTTCCTGCGTTTCGAATTCATGCGCGGCAACCTGGACCAGGCTGAGCTGGATCGCGAGTACGAGCTGGTTCGCAATACACTCGAGTCCATGGATCAGCCGCACTTGAATGAATTTCTTGCGGCCTGGCCTGCGTAGCGCGATTCATGGCCAGAAAAAAGCGCAGAGAGCCGGAAATAGCGACGATTGAATCCGCAACTCATGATGGTCGCGGTATCGCGGCCGTTAGCGGTAAGAAGGTTTTCGTCGCCGGCGCATTGCCCGGAGAAACGGTTGAGTTTATTCGCCGAAAGTCGCGTCGTAATTTCGATGAGGCGGAGTTGCTGCAGGTCATCGAACCGTCAGAGGATCGCATCGATGCGAAGTGTGAGGCCTTTGGGCGTTGCGGCGGATGCTCACTCCAACACGTCAGTGAGGATTACCAGCGCTCAATCAAAGAGCAGACCCTGAAAGACAACCTGCAGCGTATCGGCAAAGTCGAACCGCAATCCTGGTTGGAGCCGATGACCGGCCCGATTTGGGGTTATCGCCGACGGGCGCGTCTTGCGGTAAAGGATGTGCCTGCAAAAGGGCGAGTGCTGGTTGGATTCCGCGAACGCCACGCACCCTTCGTCACTGACATGCATCGCTGCGAAGTGCTTGCAAGCCCCGTCGATGGTTTGATTGACGAATTGAGCGAGCTGGTTGCCCGGCTGTCGATACGCGCCCGCTTGCCACAAATCGAGATCGCTGTAGCAGAACAGTCCATGGCGATGGTGTTCCGCGTTCTCGATGAGCCGAATGCGGCCGATAAGGAACATTTGATCGCATTTGGTGCGGCCAACGATTGCAGAATCTATCTACAACCCGGCGGACTGGATTCTTTGCAACTGATCGAACCGGAAGGTGTGGGTGAGCCGCTCTATTACACGCTTCCGGAGTTTGATATCCGGATTGATTTCGAGCCGATCGACTTCGTACAGGTCAACAGCGAAATCAATCGACGCATGGTGCATTTTGCGATCGAGCAATTGAACCCCGGCCCGGAAGACAGGGTGCTGGATCTCTTCTGCGGGATTGGCAATTTTTCGTTGCCGCTGGCGCGCAAGTCGGGGACTGTGCTTGGCATCGAAGGAGAAAAAAGTCTCGTTGCACGCGCCGCGGAAAATGCGCAGAAGAATGGTCTGGATAATGTTGAGTTTCGTGTTGCTGATCTCAGCAAGATTGACGGTAGCGAGTCCTGGGTGAAAGCCGGGTGGGACCGCTTGCTGCTCGATCCGGCGCGCAGTGGAGCTGCTGAAGTTGTTGAGCGAATGAAAATCCTGAATCCCGAACGTATTGTCTATGTTTCATGCCATCCGGGCACACTGGCTCGCGATGCCGGTATTTTGGTGCACGAGCAGGGCTATCGACTCGAAACTGCAGGAATCATTGATATGTTCCCGCACACGGCACATGTAGAATCGATCGCGGTATTTACACGAACGTGACCACGACAGGCGAGGCGCAACAAATGTCATTGGGACCTGTAATGCTCGATATCGAGGGACTGGCGTTGAGTCCGGCAGATCGCGATCTATTGCGAGAACCCGCTGTCGGCGGCGTCATTCTGTTTTCACGCAATTTTGAATCGGTCGAGCAGGTCACCGATCTGGTTGCGGAGATTCGAGCACTCCGTAGTCCACCTTTACTGATAGCGGTCGATCACGAAGGCGGCCGAGTACAACGCTTCCGTGAAGGCTTTACCGAAATTCCGCCGATGCGGCATATCGGCCGGGAATACGATCGAGATCGTGAGTCTGGTTTGAAGATCGCGCGTCAGGCGGGATGGTTAATTGCATCAGAGCTGCGCGCGGCCGGAATCGATCTTAGTTTCGGACCTTGTGTTGACCTCGACTGGGGGATCAGCGAGATCATCGGCAACCGATCGTTCCACCGTAAGCCCGACGCAGTCAGTGATCTGGCCGAAGCGTTCGCTCGTGGTTTGCGGAGCGCAGGAATGGCAGCGGTCGCCAAGCATTTTCCCGGGCACGGCGCCGTCGTCGCGGATTCTCATCTGCGTTTGCCGGTTGATCGGCGCGACTACGGTTTGATACTCGATGACATGCGGCCGTATGAGCGCATGATGAACACCGGTGTGGTTGCTGGCGTCATGCTGGCACACATTGTATATCCGGAGATCGATGCGTCGCCCGCAGGTTTTTCCGAATACTGGATTCAGCGTGAACTGCGCTCAAGGCTCGGCTTTGGTGGAGCGGTTTTCTGCGATGACCTGACCATGAAGGCAACGAGTAGTTATGGTCGCATGCCAGAACGTGCGCGCCTCGCGCTCGACGCCGGATGCGACATGATTCTGGTCTGTAATGACCGCGATGCGGCACATGAGGCTGTTGACTCGCTAAATGATTACTCCAATCCGTTATCGCTTGTACGTTTGGCGAGACTGCATGGCACCGGGCAGCAGCTGCGCGAGACATTACTCGCGAGCGACGAATGGCAAGAAGCGAATTCATTGTTTTCGAACTGGAGCGAGCGGCCGGAGTTGCATTTGAATGCCTAAGACCAAGAACGTCAATCGAGATATTCTGGAGCTGGTTATTGGGGCGACGACAGAGCCGCTACTCGTCGTGGCCATTGACCAGCCCAATTGGCCTGTCGTGCTCGCGAATCCTGCATTCGAGACGATTACGACGGACACGGTACTCAAGCAGCCTTTCGCTGATGTTATCGAAGGACTCGCGGGGCGAGAACTGGCGCTCGAAGTCAGCGAAACAGTGAGATCGCAACAGGAAACAAGTTTGCCGATCGAAGCGAATAGTCGTGAGTACCTGCTTGCGTTGCGGCCGCTGCAACTTGCCAGTGAAGAAACGGCGAGATTCTATGTTGCTTACTGGCGGATTGGTGCCGGCGCTGGAACAGCCGAAGGCGCAGAGATGCACCACGCTTTGCTCAAAGCGAAGCGCCGTATACGGGACCTGTCACGTGACGACCAGGTTACCGGGCTCCTCAACGGGCACGCATTCGCGGATGTGTTTGAACACGACTGGGCGGTTGCTGCGAGGGAGAACGGCAAGTTGTCGTTGGTTACATTTACGCTGGATGATTTTTCGGATTATCTGGAGGTTTTCGGCCGGCACGCAGCCGATTCCTGTTTACGCCGGGTAGGGCAAGCGATCAGACGATGTTTGCGACGAGCCAGTGATGTTGTCGCGCGTCCGGATGGACAGCGCTTCGTCGTCTTGTCACATGCCACTGACGAAGATGGCGTGCGCGACTTCGCGGCGAAAATTTCAATCGCAGTGCGTGAACTTGGATTGCATCATCCGCGTTCTCATTCGTCGAAATTCGTAACTGTGTCGTACGACGTATCAGTGGCTGATGTCAGTACCGACAAACGCGATGCACGGGAGTTTCTGACGGATTTGCTTGATGTCGGTGCCGGTAACTAAAGACACACCCATTTAGTCGCCAAGCATTTCCATGTCATCGGTGAATTCATCAGCGTCAGGATCGGTTTCTTCTTCCTCGACACGCGCGATCTTTGCGAGTACGCCGAACTTGGGGTGATCAAAATAACGTAATTCGCCATTGCGGAATATTCGATCTTCATCGATACGGAAACGTACCGGATAGCTGACAGGTTCTTCCCGGTCGTAGTCGTAATAGCCATCATCGAAGCTGCTTCGAATTGTTGTTCGTTCAAGTTCGTCTTCGACAGGCTCTTCCGCAAAAGATTCGTCCAGCTGAAGTTTGACCGCGAGATGCAAATAGCGACTCAAGTACATGGTTAGCTCGCCCTCAAGACCAGCGGGTGGTGTAGCGAATGAGCTTAACGGGCGGGCCTCAACTTCCTCGTCCGGATAGGTGGGTTGCGTCCAGCCGAAATGCATCAACGGTTCATAAGCATCGAGTCGTTCCAGATGCTCGTAGGTTTCGATGAGTCCAAAATCTTCTTCGGCGAGCATCACGAGTTCGTATTTGTCGGGAGTTTCTTCCTGCAGGTCCTCAACAGTTTCAGGCTTGTCGACGACTTCCGGAATGGATTCGAGAGCACTCGCATCCTCCAGTCCTTCTCCGAGCGGAATGTCGTCCATGATTTCTACATCGGGCGGTAAGTCAGGTGGAAAGATTTCCGACCCGGTGGAAACACTTTGTGCGTAAGAAAAAATGATGATCTCGACGGTGTAGCGCCGCACGTCGAGCTGCTCTTCTTCCTCAATAGTGTCCTGTGCGAGTGCATCAGCAGCCATTAGCGGCAGTAGCAAAAGAAAGATGCGTTTTTTCATGCAGTGGATCATCCTGTTAGCTGTTCTTGACCGCGAGATGTTGCAAAAGATCCTCGACCGCGCGGAATCGTTTCTCAATATCGTCAAGTTCAGCGGTGATTTGCAATCGATGTGAACCCTGCAGACGATAATGACGGCTGTCATTTTGCACTAATTGTACGAGGGCGACAGGGTCAATATGACTTTCGGCGGCAAAAACCAGGTATCCGCCGCGGTCAGCGGCGTCGATCTTCTCGACTCCCAGCGCGAGCGCCGATTTCTTGATAGCGGCAATGCGGATCAGATTCCTGGTAGCCTCCGGCAGCAGTCCGAAACGATCGATTAGCTCTACCTGCAGCTCGCGCAGGTCCGCAGGACTTTCAGCGGCCGAGATGCGTTTGTAAAGCATCAGGCGCAGATGAACATCTGGAACATAGTCGTCCGGCAATAGAGCGGGCACATGCAGGTTGATTTCGACGCCGGTATCGAGCGGTGCGTCGAGATTGGGCTCCTTGCCAGCCTTGAGCGAGTCCACAGCCCGGCCCAGAAGCTCCGTATACAGCGAAAAACCGATTTCCTGTATTTGTCCACTCTGGGTATCGCCCAATAGCTCTCCGGCACCCCGTATCTCGAGATCGTGTGTGGCGAGCGTGAATCCAGAACCGAGTTCCGAGAGCGAGTCGATTGCTTCAAGTCGTTTCACGGCGTCGGCCGTCATCACAGCTTTCGGCGGGGCCACGAGGTAAGCGTAGGCGCGGTGATGCGAGCGACCGACGCGGCCGCGCAACTGATGCAACTGCGCAAGTCCAAATCGATCTGCGCGATTGATGATGATCGTATTGGCCGTCGGCACGTCAATACCACTTTCGACGATAGTTGTGCATAACAGAACGTTGAAGCGTCGATGATAAAAATCGAGCATAACCTGCTCGAGATCTCGCTCGCGCATCTGTCCGTGGCCGATCTGTATGTTTGCCTCAGGTACCAGCTTTTGCAGCTGCTGCTCGATTCGACCAATGTCCTCGACCCGATTGTGAATGAAGAACACTTGACCACCGCGTTTGATTTCGCGTAGACATGCCTCGCGAATGACGACGTCGTTCCATTCCAAAACGAACGTCTTGACGGCAAGTCGTTCAGACGGTGGTGTCGTGATTAGCGACATTTCGCGAATACCGCCAAATGCCATATTCAGCGTCCGTGGTATGGGTGTCGCTGTCAGGGTCAGCACATCGATCTCGCTGCGCAGCGACTTGATCGCTTCTTTGTGCCTGACACCGAAACGATGCTCTTCATCGATGATAACGAGCCCGACGTCATTGAAATCTTTGGTATGCGCGAGCAAACGGTGGGTGCCGATGACGACATCGACGTTTCCGGATTGCAGGCCAGCAACGATCTCCTTAACCTCTTTCGCGGACTGGAAACGAGACAGCACTTCTACGCGAACAGGCCAGTCTGCGAAGCGGTCTTTGAA
>CAYWBZ010000004.1:10533-27588 GCA_964456535.1 uncultured Woeseiaceae bacterium
CGAAACTGCCGCCAACCATCGACACGCGCTAAATCAAGTCCGCGTCCTGCGAGCAGGTCGTGCAGCTGTTCTCGCCGACCCGGTGAGTCCGTGCTGAAAAGCACGCGACCATCAAACGATTGCAGAAATTGTACGAGTGCTGCTGCGGCATCTTCGTAGCGCGCTTCGATCTTCATGGCGGGCGGCAATTGGGTGGCGTAATCGATTGCGTTGCCACCGAGAGATTGCGTTGAATACCGGATGCGCGAAAATGCGTTCATTCGCGATGAAATTTTCTCAGGGCTTATGAACGTTTCTTCAGCGGTCAGGACAGGGCGTTCCTTGTCCAGGCTGCACATCGCGAAGCGTTCTCGTGTTTCGCCCCAGAATTGCTCGAGTAATGAGTCCATGGAATCGGGTGACAGGACAACGGTGTTCCCAGGCAAATAGTCTGCAAATGAGGCCGTGGTGTCGAAGAACAGCGGCAGGTAATACTCGATGCCGCCGTGAGCGATGCCATCAGACACGTCCCGATACACGCGAGATTTGCCGGGCTGACCTTCAAAACGTTCGCGGTAGCTGTGGCGAAAAGCAGCAATCGCTTCAGCATCCAGCGGAACCTCCCTGGCTGGCAGAATTGAAATAGCATCGACTTTCTCACCTGACAGCTGGCTTTCAGGCGAGAAGAAGCGCAGTGATTCGATATCGTCGTCGAAGAAGTCGATACGAACGGGTGCGTCCGTGCCCATGGGGAATATATCGATCAACGAGCCTCTGACGGCGAATTCGCCGTGCTCGGAAACCTGCGGAACGCGCAAATAACCAGCCTCGATCAGTGACCTCGTAAATTCTCCGCGTGGTAATTGCTGACCGGTTACGAGCGACAGAGAGCGAGCGGCAACGTAGTCGAGAGGCGGCAAACGCTGATGCAGTATTCCGACGGTCGCGATAATGACACCGCCAACCATGTTGGGCAGTGCCGCAAGCACCCGGAGTCGCTGCGAAATAATGTCTTGATGGGGTGAGAAGCTGTCCCAGGGCAGCGTTTCCCACTCGACGAAATGCTCAACCGGAATCGTATCGTCCGAAAAGAAACGAATCTCGGCTTCAATCTGATCTGCATGCCGCGGGTCTTCTGCCAATATCAGCAACGGACGCTGGCTGCTGGCTGCGAGATACTGCGCAAGCTCAGCGGCCGCCAGGGAGCCGCTGGCGCCGATCAAGCGGCCCCAGGCTGTATCGTCGCCGGCTTGCGGAAGCTTGAAGTTGGCGGAAAGAAGTAGCGTATCGGTCACTGTGATATTCGGTCAGATAATGTCTGCGGGTCGCGATTATTACACAGACACAAAAAAGCCCGGGCCGTTTCCGACCCGGGCTCTAAATCTTGTAATCGACTAGCGCTTTACAACAGCGTGGATCACCTTGTCGTACTCGAAAAATACGACGAAATCTGCATAGACCCAGCGTGAGATCGGGGGCTCACCAACTGCTGCCTCGATCGAAACCGGGCTGCCGTACCTGGATTCAACGCTCGCCTGCGTCATTCCACGAGTCGGGCGTCCGTTGTCCGAGCCTGCCGATACGCCGCTCATATTGACGGTTTCAGCATTCGCTATCGCGCCAAAGGCTGCGAGCAAGGCGATTGCGGATACGATTCGCAGTTTCATCATTGGTACTACTCCCATGTGTGGTTTCAGAACTATATCACTGCTGCCCTTACTACCCCATGCGAACTGCGTCACAAGTCGTTGAATGTGGTTTAATGCCAGCCGATGCTAAATCCTGTCGAACTCTTTGTTGGGTTGCGCTATTTGAGGGCTAAACGGCGCACCAAATTCGTGTCATTTATCACGCTGATATCCCTGTTGGGGATATCTCTGGGCGTGGCTGCGCTCATCGTAATTTTGTCTGTTATGAACGGCTTTGAAGGCGAGCTGCGCGGCCGCTTGCTGAGTATGTCAGCCCATGGCTCGGTGGCGGCGGCTGACGGTAGCACAGAAGACTGGAAGTCGGTGCTGGATCAGGTGGCGGCAGAACCTGGCGTGACGGCCGCCGCTCCGTTCATTCAAATGGAGGGCATGATCCAGTCGGGCAGGGATCTCGTCGCTGTTTTGGTGCATGGCGTTGAACCGAGCTATGAACGCGAATTATCGGGCGACATGATAAACATGGTTGAGGGCAGCCTGGACGTATTGCAGCCCGGCGAACGCAGCATTATTCTCGGTCGGATGCTGGCCTATGACCTGGGCGCACGCATTGGTGACGGTGTCGTGTTACTCATTCCTAAACCGGTCGGTGACGGCACATTGCGGCCCGTACTTGAGCGCTTCGTAACGCGAGGGATTTTTGAGGCGGGATTGCAGGATCATGATGCCGTACTGGCGCTGGTTCACGCGGATGACGTCGCCGCCATTCTTGAGCTTGGCGCGGCTGTTAACTCAATTCGATTCCGGGCTGACGACGTAATGGCAGCTCCGACAATTGCTCGTTCACTGCAGGCGAAACTGGGGAGTGACTACGTAAGCAGTGACTGGACGATCGAAAATGGCAGCTACTTCCGGGCGATACGGCTGGAAAAAATGATGATGTCGTTGATCTTGTCGCTGATCATCGGCGTGGCCGCATTCAATATTGTTGCCAGCCTGGTCATGGTTGTGACGGACAAGACCACCGATATCGCCGTGTTGCGGACGCTCGGGATGGGCCCGCAAGGCGTGGTAAAAATATTTTTCGTTCAGGGCGCCATTATCGGCTGGGCCGGTGTTGCGATTGGTGTAATTCTGGGTGTTGTCCTCGCCATAAACGTGCCGACGATTGTACCGGTACTGGAGCAGTTCTTCGGTTTTCAGATAATGCCCGGAGATGTCTATTACGTTACGAAAATTCCATCAGAACTCGAAACTCAGGATGTCCTGGTAATCGCTATCTCCGCATTCGTACTGACGTCACTTGCCACACTTTATCCGGCGAGGCGTGCCGCGCTCGTTAATCCGGCAGCGGCACTGCGATATGAGTAGCGACTGATGGGTAAGCACTTCGAATACTGGATCGGCAGTCGCTACGTACGATCGCGTAGTAAGAACAGCTTTGTTTCGCTGATTTCAGCCATCTCAATGTTGGGTATTGCGATAGCAGTGATGGTGCTGATCGTTGTCATGTCCGTCGTCAACGGTTTTGAGCGCGAACTCAAGGATCGACTTTTGGCCATGACAGCGCACGCGAGCATTGAGGGGACCGACGGTCAGCTGATGAATGCTGATGAGCTGATTGCGATTGCGCGCAATAATTCGCGTGTCAGTGCGGCCGCACCTTACGTCGACGGGCAGGCACTGCTCGTGTTTGAGAAGCAGATCAGCGGCGCCGAGCTGCGTGGCATCGATCCACAGATGGAAGATGCAGTTTCCGGGATAGGCGGCGTTATGCAGTCAGGTGAACTCGCCGAGCTTGCCAGTGGTGAATTTAATATTGTCCTGGGCATAGAGTTGGCCAACGCCATGCAAGTAGGTGTTGGTGACAAAGTGACAGTGACCCTGGCAGAGGGGAGAGTCACCCCAGCCGGCATCATGCCGCGAACCAAACGCTTCACGGTAAGCGGAATTTACCGCGTTGGTATGTATGAATTTGATCGGCGTCTCGCGTTTATCAATATTGGTGATGCGCAAAAGCTTTATCGTATGCGTGATTCAGTTAGCGGCGTGCGACTGGCTGTGACGGAGATCTATGAGGCCCCGGCGATTGTTCGCGAAGTGGCACTCGAGAACGGCAAGCTCGTGCTGGTCAGCGACTGGACCCGGCGCCACGTTAATTTTTTCCGTTCCATTCAAATTACGAAGTCGATTCTGTTCGTGATTCTGATGATGGTCATCGCCGTTGCTGCGTTCAATATTGTCTCAACGCTGGTGATGGTGGTGAAAGACAAGCAGTCTGACATCGCAATACTGCGCACCATTGGCGCGCGCCCGATGAGCATCCTTAAGATATTCATGACGCAGGGCAGTATCGTCGGCATCGCCGGTACACTCGCCGGTGTCGGTCTCGGTATGTTGTTGGCGTTGAATCTCGAGGCCATCATTGAATTTTTTGAATCGGCCTTCGGTATCAAGTTTCTCGCCGCTGATGTTTATTTCATTAGCGATTTGCCCTCCGACCTGCAGTACGCTGATGTTGTACTGGTGGCAGTAATCGCTTTGGTGCTAGCGTTGGTTTCAACTTTATATCCTGCTTGGGTTGCTGCCAGAACAGCACCGGCTGAGGCCCTACGATATGACTAACCCTGTACTTGACTGCCGCGGCGTCGTGCGACGTTTCAACGAAGGCGCTTCGACGCTGGTTGTATTGAGCGGCGTTGACCTGCAAGTTCAGCCAGCCGAGCGAGTAGCGATCATAGGTACATCTGGGTCAGGCAAGACGACATTGCTGCAAATCATGGGCGGTCTTGATGAACCGAGCGAAGGTGAAGTCTTCATTAACGGTGAAGCAATGCACGGCACTGATGAAGCGGCAAAGGGTGACCTGCGGAATAAAAACGTTGGCTTCATCTACCAGTTTCATCATCTCCTCCCGGAATTTACGGCCGAGGAAAACGTGGCAATGCCTCTTATGATTCGTCGTGAATCAAAAACTTCGGCCATTGATAAAGCACGAGAATTACTGGGTCGTGTTGGATTGGGTGAGAGGCTGCATCACAAGCCGGGCGAACTATCGGGTGGTGAGCGCCAGCGCGCTGCCGTGGCTCGCGCTCTGATTACGAGGCCGCAGCTCGTTCTCGCGGATGAACCGACCGGCAATCTGGATGCCGGTAACGGCGAGCATGTGCTGAATTTAATGCTCGAGCTCAATCGGGAGCTAAAGACCAGCCTGGTCATCGTGACGCACGATCATTCGATCGCCGCGAGAATGGATCGCATTCTGGTGCTCGAAGACGGGACGTTGAAACCGTCCAGCTAGGACTCCCGGTCGCGTCGACTGTTTCTCTTGCGAGTCTTGTAATCCGCAATCGACGAACGCCAGAATAAATCCAGAGAGATGTAGCCGACGACAGCCGCCAAAACGCCCAGGATAAAGCAGCCCAATAACATTGGCTGCCAGATCGTCAGGAACGTGTGAGTAACCCAGTTCCATGACATTTCGAACTGAAATTCCTGCAACGGTGTATTGAGCAAATAACGCCCTAGTCGATACGCGAAGTAGTACATCGGCGCCATTGTCACCGGATTACTGACCCAGGTCGCCAAAGCGGCTACCGGAATATTGACCCGGAACGCCAGCGCTAACAGCACGCCCATGATCGTATGACCGGGGGTTGGCAGGAAAGCGATGAAAATTCCGATCGCGAATGCCGGGACAACCGTACGCCTGCGAATACCCCACAATCGGTGATCCTGTAGCAGGTGTCGAAACGGCGTCATGAACCACTGCTCACTAAGCTTGTGGCGTTTGAACGCGAATTTCCTGAAAAAGCGCCTTGGCATTACCTTGCAGTCCGGTTTTGATGGATTGTGCCGACCTGTGCGACATCAATTGTTCGAGTCTGCCTGCTGGTCCTGGCGGGAGGCTTCGCGGCGCAGCATAGCAGGGTTCCTGTAAGCTCGGACCATTGCACAGTACTTTTTGTTGCAGCTTTGCTGATTTTATTGATTCGGCGTGTGCGTTGGCTCGCGTTTCCCCTGCTGGGCTTCACACTCTTCATGCAGGCGGGCAATTCCATCGTCACTGCTCGCCTTGCAGAAGCATTCGCCGGCGAGAGCATGTTGACCCAGGTCAGGGTCGCTGATTTCCCCAAAGTGACGGGTGTCTCGGTCGCGATGCTGATCGAACCCATTAACGACGAACGGATTCCGCCGCGGTCGCGCATTACCTGGTTCGACCCACCCCAAATTCCGGCCATTGGAGAAATTTGGGAGTTTGAGCTGCGCTTGCGCCGGCCACACGGAAGCAGCAATCCGGGCTTGTTCAGTTTTGAAAACTGGATGTTTCGTGAGCGGCTGCATGCTGCCGGATATGTTGTTGCCGGGAAGCGCAACCGCTTGCTGCAGGCAGGGGAGTTGTCATCGGTGGAGGCGTACCGGCGAGATTTCGTCGTGCGTGCAAAGAAGCATGGTGGTAGCGCAGCGCCGGTGCTCGCGGCGATCGGTGTCGGTACGCGGCACCTGATATCAAGGCAGCAGTGGGATCGCTATGCAATAACCGGTAGCAGTCATTTGATGGCAATCTCCGGGTTGCACATTGGTCTGGCTGCGGCCACCGCGTTTTACCTCATCGCTGCGTTTTCCGGATTACTACGTTTGCCTGGCAACCACCTGGATCACGCCGCCATCGGTGCAGCGGGTATGGCCGCGTCTTATGCGCTGATCTCCGGATTCGCCGTGCCATCGCAACGGGCAATAATCATGCTTGGATTGGCCGCAATAGCATTTCTTGGTCGAAGGCCTGCTGATCCCCGGCGAATTCTCGCAGCGGTAGCATTGCTCGTTTTCGTGATCGACCCGGTGTCTTTGATGTTGCCCGGGTTTAGCCTGTCGTTTGGCGCGGTTGTTGTACTGCTGTGGTTTGCACAGCGTTATTGGAAGCCTCGTGCGGGTCTGCGCTTTTTTCAGCTTCTTGTCATGCAATTCATCCTGTTGCTGGGCCTGATGCCGCTGACAGTCCTGATATTCCAACGCATTGCGATTGCCGCACCGCTGGTAAACCTTATAACCGTGCCCGTGTTTAGTTTCATTACGGTACCCCTGACTCTCGCAAGTATGCTGTTAAGCCCCGTGTGGGATGCTGCTAGTGTTGTGTTTCTGCAGGCGTCTGCAGCGAGTATCCGCGGCATTGAGTGGGTCATAGGTGAGTTCGCAAAGCTGCCGATCGCCGATATTTTCGTCGCGGGCGTTGACGGTGCCATCCTGGGAATCGCACTACTGCCAGCACTGTGGATTATCCTGCCGCGCGGATGGCCGGGTCGCCGGGTCGCGGTTCTGGCCATGATCGCGCTCATTCTCAACAAGCCAGCGGCTCCCGAGCATGCTTGTATTGACGCGCATATTCTCGATGTTGGCCAGGGACTCGCCGTAGTTGTGCAGAGTAATGAGCATACTCTCGTCTTCGATACAGGCGCGTCGTACCGAGGCGGAGGCAGTGCTGCCGCACAGGTTGTCATCCCATTCCTTCGTTACAAAGGAATCGAGGCGATTGACTGGCTCGTCGTTTCGCATTCTGACGATGATCACGCCGGCGGCGTGTCGACGCTACTCAAACATATCGAAGTCGGCCAAATTCTTGCTGGCGAAGAGCTACCGGATATTGATCACACGGTCTTTGGCTGTAAGAAGGGACAGACCTGGGCAGCCGATGGCATTGGATATAAATTCCTGCATCCCGAGCCCGGCAGTTCGCTTAGCGGTAACGACTCGTCCTGTGTGCTAACGGTCAGTGCAGGCCGCCACCATCTGATCCTGACGGGTGATATCGAAGCCGCCGGCGAGCGCAGTGTGCTGGCACAATTGCCGTCCGAAGCTGTCAGTGTCGCGTTGATACCGCATCACGGCAGCCTGACCTCGTCCAGCCCGGCATTTGTGAATCGTTTGCAAGCGGGACTCGCGGTCGCATCGACAGGCTACGCCAATCGCTGGGGCTTCCCGAAAGAGCGCGTCACGAAGCGCTGGGAGGGCGCGGGTGCGGTTGTTCTCGATACCGGGAGTTCTGGTGCCGTAAGTTTTCGCCTTTGTGAGAGAGGTGGTCTTAGCCGCTTGCGTGAGGAGCGCCTGCAGCAGCGTCGCTTTTGGCACGATTTGTAGGATCATTAGCGAGAAATTTCAGCGCCGTCACTGTATATTTCCATTTTTCCCATTGTTCAGGTTCTTATGGTTGAGATAGTCAAATCCGGCGGCTGGTTGATGTTGCCCATTATCCTGTGCGCGATTATCGCCATGGGCATCATTCTTGAGCGATTCTGGACGCTGCAGCAAAAGCGTGTCATCCCGGAAGATCTCACCAGTAAGGTGTGGGGATGGGTCAAGAAGGACCAGCTCGACCAGAAACAGATCCAGACCTTGCATCAAGGTTCTGCGTTGGGGCAGATTCTTGCCGCAGGGCTGATGAATCGCGATCGCGAGAGGGTGGTTCTAAAAGACTCGATTGAAGATACCGGTCGCCACGTTGTTCACGAGCTTGAGCGCTATCTTGAGACTCTGGGTACCGTCGCTGCGATCACGCCGCTGCTCGGTCTTCTGGGTACGGTTATCGGCATGGTCAAAGTATTTGCGGCCATAACGACGCACGGTGTTGGCGACCCAACCGTTCTCGCTGGTGGCATTGCCGAAGCATTGATCACAACGGCAGCCGGACTCACAGTTGCCATCCCGGCATTGATTGGCTATCGCTATTACCGCACGCGTATCGATACGCTGGTAGTCGATATGGAAAAAGAAGCCATCAAGCTGGTTGAAGCGCTGCATCGGCGTGGCGACAAGGACAAAAAATGAAGCTCAGCCTGCGGCCACGTACGCAGCCAGAGGTGAACATGACATCGTTGATCGATGTTGTGTTGCTATTGCTGATCTTCTTCATGGTCTCGACGAGCTTTGTGAAGCAATCGCAAATAAACATCAGCTTGCCGGAAGCCGAAAGCTCGACGCTCGTAGAAGAGCCTCCCGAACAAATCGACATCATGATTACGGCATCCGGGACCTATCTGGTCAATGGTCGTGAGCTGATTAACAATCGTCCGGAAACAATTCGAAACGCGTTGCAAAAAGTAGCGGACGGGAATAACAAAATGCCACTGACGATCAGCGCGGACGCAAACGCCAAACACCAGCATGTCGTCACTGCCATGGACGTCGCCGGGCGACTTGGGTTCACCCAGATCAGTATTGCGACCGTCAATGATCCGGCCGAGTAGCGAGGTCATCAGGCCAAGGTGAGTAAACGCATCGACCCTGAAGTCCGCGTTGTCTATGGCCGACTCTGGCACTATGTAACGCCGCACAAGCTGATCGGTTTCATAGCCGTTGTCGGCATGACAGCTACCGCGTTGGTTGAGGCGGGCCTTGTTTACCTGCTGCAACCGTTAATGGACGATACGCTGGTCGCCAAACAGGTCGAGTCAGGCAAGTGGATTCCATTGGCGTTTATGGGGATCTTTATCCTGCGCGGTTTGTCAGGTTTCGCCACCGAGACATCGCTCGGATGGATCGGCCGCAGCGTTATCAGCGATCTGCGCCGCCAGGTTTTTAACAAGTTCCTGACGTTGCCGATCAAGTTCTTCGATTCGCAGGCAGCAGGTCCGTTACTGACCCGACTGACGTACAACGTTGAGATGGTCGCGGAGTCCGTGACCAGCGTCGTCACGATTGCGGTTCGCGATACGTTGACGGTCATAGCGGCACTCGGAGTGATGCTGTACCACAGCCCAACACTGACCATTTTTGTGGCGATCCTCTTTCCGATTGTCGGTGCACTGGTCTGGTTGCTGGGCATCGCGTTTCGACGTTATAGCGGACGCATCCAGGAATCTGTCGGCGAGGTATCACAGGTCACAGATGAGATCATTCGTGGTAACTCTGTGGTCAAGGCGTTCGGTGGCTATGAGTACGAACGTGACAGGCTGGCGGAAGTGGATGAAGGCAACCGCAAGCAGAATCTCAAATTGATACGTGTTCGTGCGATGGGCGTTGCCGTTACCCAGGTGGTGTTCGGTTTCGGTATCGCACTCGTCATTTTTATGGCGGGACGACAGTCGATAGAGGGTGTTCTTTCTCCCGGCCAGTTCATATCATTCTTCTCAGCCATGATGCTCATGCTGCAACCAGTCCGTCGCATCACCAACGTCAACGCTACCTTGCAACGCGGCGTTGCGGGTGCCGACAGCTTGTTCATGATTATGGACGAGAATGACGAAGACGATACGGGCTCTCAGGAGATCGATCGTGTTCGTGGTCACGTTCGTTTTGAGAACGTCACGTTTTCATATGGCGACGACGATGGACCAGTCATCGACGATGTCAGCGTTTCTATCGCTGCGGGAAAGACGCTCGCGATCGTAGGTCACTCGGGTAGCGGTAAGTCGACGTTGGCCAGCCTGTTGCCAAGATTTTACGAGTTGGACTCAGGCGATATCCTGATCGACGACGTTTCAATTCGTGATTTCACGCTCACCAGTCTGCGCGGAAATATCAGTCTGGTGAGTCAGGACGTTGTTTTGTTCAATGACACCATCCGAAATAACCTGGCCTATGGCCAGCTCAAGGCGAGCTCAGACGAGGAATTGATGAAGGCGGCCGAGGCTGCATACATACTCGACTTTGTGAAAGACCTGCCAGAAGGCCTAGAGACCGTTGTTGGCGACCGCGGTGTATTGTTATCAGGTGGCCAGCGCCAGCGAATTGCAATCGGTAGAGCACTACTGAAAAACGCACCGGTGCTGATCCTTGATGAGGCAACGTCTGCGCTCGACACACAGTCTGAACGACGTATTCAGGATGCACTCAATGTGCTCATGAAAGACCGGACGACGCTGGTGATCGCGCATCGACTCTCAACGGTTGAGAAAGCAGATCGAATTATCGTTCTTGATGCCGGACGAATTGTTGAGTCGGGTACTCACGCTGAGCTGGTAGCAGAGGACGGTCATTACGCGGCCCTTTATCGCATGCAGTTCAGCGACGAGTAGCGAATTCCCGTGAGCGCTACCTATAGATGGATACATCGGGTCTGGTACGAAGCTGCGGTATCCGGTTGGGTGTTGTTGCCATTGAGTGGCATTTACTGGCTGCTACTGAAACTGCGAGCATTATTTTTTCGCTATGGTATTTATCGCAGCTATAAAGCCCATGCGCCGGTGGTTGTTATTGGCAACATTACAGCGGGCGGCACAGGCAAAACGCCGACCGTAATCTGGCTCGTTAACGAATTGCGAGAGAAGGGATTTACGCCAGGCATTGTCAGCCGTGGCTACGGTGGCAGCAAATCAGGTACCTCGATGCGAGTCGATGCCAGTAGCGACCCTGCGGTGGTTGGTGATGAGCCGGTATTGCTGGCGCAACGAGGTCAATGTCCTGTAGCCGTCGATTCAGACAGGGTCCAAGCAGCGGCTATGCTGGTCGACGACGGGGTGGATGTGATTATCTCCGACGACGGCTTGCAGCACCTTCGATTGCGGCGCGACTTCGAAATTTGTGTGATCGATGGTGAGCGCGGATTGGGAAATCGGCGACTTCTCCCGGCAGGGCCACTGCGTGACTTACCGAGTCGACTGGCTAGCGTCGATCAAGTCCTGGTCAATGGATCGACGGATATGCCAAACGCCATCCCGTTCGAGTTGCAGGCGATCGATGCGTGTCGCTTGAACGGGTCGTTGGCGCGCCCGCTGCAGGGGTTTAAAGACACAACAGTGCACGCAGCCGCAGGTATCGGAAATCCAAAACGCTTTTTCGATCTGCTACGTGGTTATGGTATTCAAGTCATCGAACACAGCTTTCCCGATCACGCGGCGCTCACGCAGGCCGATCTGCAATTTGGCGATGACTTTGAGGTCTTCATGACAGAGAAGGATGCCGTTAAACTGGGCCGGAAACTTTCTGACAGGTATTGGTCTGTCCCGGTGGATTTGATTATGGATGCTGCGGAGTCGAACGCATTGATCGAACGAATTGCAGCGCGCCTGCGAAAGTGCGGTGCGCAATGAACGGCTTTGTCGTCGTTATTCCGGCACGTTATGCGTCTACGCGGCTGCCTGGCAAAGCATTGCTGGAGATTGCCGGCAAACCGATGCTACAACACGTTTATGAGCGTGGTACCGAGAGTAATGCAACGGAAGTCGTAATCGCGACCGATGACACACGCATCGCTGATGCCGCTGAAGCATTCGGTGCAACGGTTTGTATGACCGGTAACCAGCACCGATCCGGTACCGAACGTATTGCCGAGGTCTGCGAATTACTGGATTGGAGCGATGATCAGATCGTCGTGAATTTACAGGGCGATGAACCATCAATGCCGGCTGCCTTGATTAATGAATGTGCAGCGTTGCTTGAGGATGCGAACGCACATATCGCTACGCTGGCATCACCTTTCTTGAGTCGCGAAGACTTTGAAAGCGTAAATTGTGTCAAAGTTGTTCGTGATAACGACGATCACGCAATCTACTTCAGTCGAGCAGCCATTCCTCATGCTCGCAGTGCAGAGCATAGTGAACTGGCGATAAAGTCTGCATTACACCATCACGGTATCTACGCTTACCGCTGTAACGTCCTGCAGCAGCTGGTTGCCACCGAACCATCAGCACTGGAAATCTCCGAGCAACTGGAGCAGCTGCGCGCGTTGTCGATGGGTCTGAAGATTGCCGTTGGTATACCGTCGGAGCGACCCGGTATTGGTATCGATACCAATGAGGACCTGCGTCGTGCGGAGAAGCACTTTTCGCGATGAGCGCCGACAGTGTTCAGATAGAGAAGCTCATCAGAGAATACACGGCGCTCGCGCCATCCTATGACGATCGGTGGTCAGGTTATCTCCACGCATCATTCACAATGACGCTGGAACAGATGACAGATCTGCCTGCGGAACGTGTGTTGGATGTCGCCTGCGGCACTGGACAGTTACTGGGATTACTGGCGGAGCGCACAGCACAACCAGAGTTGATTGGGATCGATAGGGTGCCGGCAATGCTTGAAGTGGCAAAGCAGAGGTTAGGAAAAAAGGCCACTTTCCTTGAGGGCGAGGCGCAACACTTGCCGTTTGAAGATGCCCACTTCCAGCTCGTAACCAGCACCAACGCTTTGCACTACTTTCCGGATGCCGATGGGGCACTGCGAGAAATTCGCCGCGTCATATCCCCAGGCGGTAATCTAATCATTACAGACTGGTGTCGGAACTACATTTCGATGAAGGTGCTAAATCGCTTGTTGCCGTGGACTCAACATGCCCACGTACATACGTTTAACACTATTGAATTGAAAAATAGCCTCAGCGACGCTGGCTTCAGTATCATCGGCGAGACGAGACAGAAAATCGACTGGTTCTGGGGTTTGATGACTATCCATGCAGTACCATTAAAGTGAGACGACTACACAACAGCTTGTGCTTCAGTCGCGCATTCCCGAATACGTTGAGCGAGCACCGTGATGCTCACCAGCAACTGCGTGAATTCGAGCGGCGTGCTGGTAAGAAACTAGCGGATAGTGGCATCGCGGGGACACGCCTTCATTACCGGTTTTCCTTTCATGTCGCCAAGTGGCTCGCGCGAAAAGCGCCTGGAACCGTTTCTATAGACTGGCCGGAATATGATGCATGCGAACGTCTGGATGAATTGCTGCAACAGATACTGCAATCGTCAGAGGACGATTATTTCGATAGTGGATACGTAGGCAGCGAGGAATGGATCGGACTTGCGAGTGCAGGTTTTCCAGGTACTGACTTCGACTGGCTACTGGCGCAGCTTCAGGACAAGCGCTTACAAAAGGTCTGGGCACAACTCTACGACGCAGCGGACTTGCCTCTGGTTTGGCACATTGGCGAAAGTGATCTCTCCAAATCGCGAAACGTTTTTCCCGTGAACAAAGTAGCAATACGAGACAAGGGTATGCGGGGCCGTCCGAGTAGCCCAAAGAGAGAGATCTTGCGTCCACTGCCAGTGGTCGAAAAGCTGACAAAACGTAAGGGCGCGAAGTTAGTGGACGTCGCGATGGCATCGCTCGCAGTGAGGCATCGCGAAACAAATCACTTCAACTTTGCGAATCCTGACGAGGTCTATCTGGCTGATGTCGGTGAGGGCGTGTCTGTCGCTGTTTTTGGTTTGGCACCGGAATATCGTTATCCACTTGAGTGCACCATGGGTTTTCTCATCCTGTCGAACGGTGTCCCCGTCGGTTACGGTGGATCCAGCACATTATTTCTGCAGGTAAACACAGGAATCAATATCTTCGATGAGTATCGTGGTAGCGAAGCGTCGTTTCTGTGGGTTCAGGTTATGCGGGTCTACCATGCGCTGGTGGGTTGCACGCGATTTGTGGTCAATCCGTATCAGTTTGGTGCCGATAATTCAGAAGCGCTAAACAGTGGTGCGTTCTGGTTTTACTTCCATTTAGGTTTTCGACCGGTCGACTCCAGGGTTCGTGCGCTGGCCAAGCAGGAAGCGGCAAGGAGGCATCGCAATCCAGCTTATCGAAGTGATGAACGGAAACTTCGCAAACTATCCAGCTGTGACATGCACCTGACGTTGCCAGGTTCGCGTCAAAGTGAATTTTTCGATGAAGACTGGCTAGCCACGAGTTCAATGCTGGGGACACAGGAATTGGCAGCTGTTGGCGAGTCGACGCGATCAGAGTCAGCCAGGTGTGTTGCAAGAAATGTCGCTCGTGATTTGGGAATGAGGTCGGTTGATAACTGGTCGAGTGCCGAGCAGCGTGCGTTCGAAAATATTGCACCAATCGTCGCAGCGGCAAAACCGGCGGCATGGCCGGCAAAAGAGAAAGCATCGATGCGAAAACTGCTGCGAGCGAAAGGGGGATTGCATGAGGCGAAATTCGCTCGACTGCTCGGAGAACACGATCGTTTTCGATCAGTCCTGCGCGCGACCTGTCGCAGCGCCGATAATAGCTGAGGAGTTTTCTGGATCCAGATGTAGCTTGTTATTGATTCGCGTGACCCGCGCTGGCGGTCGAAATTGCAGAGCAGACAGTCCGCCGACTTGCTCCAGGAATACATCCGCCTTTTGTCTTGCGCTGTCGGAAAACGACGCGTAGCAATCCAGAGGTCGCTGCATTTTCCAGATGCTGCCTGGCAACACTGCACGAGTTTCCTCGGCACCGCCGATAGAAAAGCGATGCTCACCAATGTTGCGTGGCACCTCCGGCCCCTCATTTTCTGTTGCCCACTGTCCCAGCTCAGTGGCGGTCGCAGTTAGTACCGGCCAATGCTCTGCAAACATGCGTTCGAATATTGGCGTCAGTGTTTCCGGTACCTCATCATCTGCCAACCACTCGCCATATTGCTCAGTCGGCTGGATCATACGTTCAACCCACGCTGCGACGTTGGGGGCGTCGCGTCGCATTAGAGTTCCGGGATAGGGGTCTCGATACAAGTGCGCGTAAAGCGGGCCAATCAATCCGAAGTCGCCAATGGATGGACGTCCTCCTAACAGGAAGTCGTGCTCTTTGAAATGACGGTCTAGTACGGGGAGAAAGTCTCTTTCATACCAGCCTTCCAGCGTATTTCGGTTTGCGTCGGTAATTCCGAGCAACGGCAGGAAGCCACGAAACCGCGCACCAATACGCTTACCCAGAATTCGTCGAACAAATCCGGGCCAGCGAGGGAACAAACTGCGACCGAATTCATCATAAATAAACGGAAAGTTGTCGAAATTCCAGCGATAGTGCATCGCGGGCATCAACAACCATTCATCGCCATACAGTTCAAGCAGCAGCGCGGCAAGACGCTGGCATGGGCTGTCTGGCATGACAGATCGATCTGGAAACGATTTCTCCAGAGAGTCGATGATGTTCGATGTGTCCTGCAGATAGCGACCATCGGGTGTCTTCACAACCGGTATGAAGCGAACGCCGGTCTTCGGGATGATTGTTTCCCGATAGACACTTAGCGACGAGAGCACTTCGTCATAAGGAATGCGCTTGTAGCGTAAATAGCAGCGAGCTTTGCCGCTGTATAGTGAGAATTCGGTGCCGTAGAGAATGTGCTTTTCGGTCATTCGAGTATTGTATCCCGAGGGGGAAGACGGAGAACCATGAATATTCTGAAATCTATATTCGTCAGCATGTACATGATGGCCGCGATGGCGATCGTTGTCATCGCCGGGCATTCGTTATGGCTTACCGGCGACTATGTGACGTGGGGAGGCGTGTTACTCGTTGCGGCACCATTCATGCTGATTCTCAGCTGGATTATGGTGTTCAAGAATATCGCCCGAACAAGCGCACACTTTCCGATCCTGACTGCATTGGCGACGGTGGGTTTGGCTATGGCCTGCTGGGGATACTTCCAGGGAGCAAGTATTAATGCACCCATACTGGCGCTCGTCGGTTGGGCCGGATTCATCGTCTATGTCTACTGGTATTCCAGTTTCGGAGATCGCTCCAGCGATAGCCTGAAGGTTGGCCAGAACCTGCCGGCATTTGACGTAAGAAACGTTGCCGACGAAATGATGGGCTCGGCTTCTTTGATCGATAAACCGACAATCTGGATTTTCTATCGGGGCAACTGGTGTCCACTTTGTATGGCGCAAATCAAAGAGCTGGTTGGTGAATACCAGGAAATACACGAACTGGGCGTTCGAGTTGCATTGATATCGCCACAACCGCACAAGTTCACGATGAGCCTTGCCAGAAAATTCAACGTACCGTTTTATTTTCTGACCGACGAGGGTAATCGTGCCGCTCGCAAGCTGGGAATTGCACACGATAATGGGCTACCGACCGGAATGCAGGTGTTGGGCTATGACAGTGAAACTGTATTGCCAACGGTCGTCATTACCGGCGCGGGAGGGAAGATTTTGTGGTCACACCAGACGGATAACTACCGGGTTCGTCCAGAACCTGCCCTTTATCTGAAAGTGCTGCGCGAGGAGGGTGTCGTCGAAACCTGAGCAATCAGCCCTCGTCAGCAGTGAACTCCAGAAAGGTCGGCAAGTCCGGGCTATGTGTGTGCTCGAAAATCAAGCCCGTTTCGATGTGTGCAATCTCTTCGCGCGCCGTGAACGACGTCATTATGAGATTGCGTAAGTGCTCCGGGTCTTTCACCCAAACCTGCATCAGAAAGTCGTTCGCTCCGGCCAGATGATACAACTGGCGAACTTCGGGCAGGGCAAGTGTGTGGGTACGGAACGATTCGACGATGGACTTCGAATGCCGTTGTAGCCGAATGGAGATCATCGCTTGTAGCCCAACACCAAGCGACGTTGGGTTGACGTCAGCATGAAAGCCCTGAAGCACTCCATCCCGTTGTAATCCACGCACCCGAACGAGACAACTCGATGGCGCAAGCCCGACGATCGAGGCGAGCTCTTTGTTGGATAGCCGAGCATTATTTCGTAATTGCCGGACTATCTCGTAGTCGATTCGGTCAAGCGCCTCCATT
>CAYWBZ010000004.1:27688-32552 GCA_964456535.1 uncultured Woeseiaceae bacterium
ATCGAAGGAACTGAATCGGCATACTGTGCAGCCAGTGGTATGGCGGCAATCTCTGCGGCGATACTGCAGCTCTGTAACTCCGGTGACCATATTGTTGCATCGAATACGGTGTACGGCGGTAGCTATGCGTTAATGCATGATTTTCTGCCAACGAAGGCGAATATCAACTCTACTTTCGTCGACATTACGGACCTGGCGGCAGTTGAGGCGGCGATAACGGACAGGACGCGAGTCATTTATGCGGAGAGTATTGCCAACCCGACGTTGCGAGTTGCCGATATTCCACGGCTAGCCGAACTCGCACATACGCATGACATACAACTGGTCATCGATAACACATTCAGTCCGCTGCTCCTGAGCCCCGCGGCACTGGGTGCCGACGTCGTCGTGCACAGTATGACGAAGTTCATCAACGGTGCCTCTGACATCATCGCCGGCGCGGTCTGCGGAACCACTGAGTTCATCCAGGGATTGATGGATTTGCACCAGGGCCCGTTAATGATGCTTGGACCGACCATGGATCCGACCATCGCCGCGAAAATCAGTTTACGAATCCCTCATCTGGCACTGCGCGTCGAGGAGCACGCTCGGCGAGCGGAGACCTTTGCCCAGAGGTTGCAGGAGCTGGGTGTACCGGTGTCCTATCCTGGCTTGTCGGACCATCCGGATTTCGAACTAATGAAAAAACTTCGGTGTGAAGATTACGGCTTCGGCGGAATTCTGACGCTTGATCTGGGCACCGAGCAGAAAGCCAATGACCTTATGGATGTGTTGCAGAACAAATACGGCTTCGGGTTCATGGCTGTGAGTCTTGGTTACTTCGATACGCTCATGTCCTGCCCGGGCAGCAGTACGTCCAGCGAGATGACGGATGAGGATATGTCGTCTGCCGGTATTGGCGAGGGCTTGGTGAGAATATCGGTTGGCTATACGGGCACTGTCGAACAGCGCTGGCAGCAGCTTGAGAATGCGCTGTTGGATGTTGGTGCGATTCAGGTAAGGCTCCCTGAGGCTGTTTAGCGAAGTCGAACCCAGCTACTATGGCTTTGATTTCGACTTTACTCCGGTAGCGGAAGATCAATATGAGCCAAACAGAAAAACCCGTTCACATCGTCAATGTGCCGCTTGATCTGGGCGCCTCCCGTCGCGGAACCGATGCAGGCCCTTCGGCGTTTCGAATCGCCGGATTGCGAAAAGCGGTTAGTGGCCTGGGCTATACGATTTCAGAAGAGACAGATATTCCGGTTCCAATAATGGAAACACGTCAACTGGAAGACTCGAACGCCCGATTCAAAGACGAAATACTCTCTGTCTGCGTGCAGCTGGCGGAGCAAACAAAAGACATTCTGGATAGCGGGGAGACGCCGTTGGTCATTGGGGGCGATCACTCTATAGCAATGGGAACTGTGTCCGGGGCATCTGCGCATTTTCGACAGGAAGGTAAGAAAGTTGGATTGATCTGGTTCGATGCGCACGGTGATATGAATCTGCCGGAGACCACGCCAAGCGGCAATATTCACGGTATGCCACTGGCGCACCTGCTTGGCTACGGTGATCCGCAACTTTCCAGTATTCTCGGTGCTGATCCAGCCGTTGCGCCGGAGAATGTGGCTTTGATTGGAATTCGCGATATCGATCGGGTCGAGCGCGAGTTTATTAATAGATCCGGTATCAATGCATTTACGATGCGTGACATAGATCAGCTCGGCATGAGCGAGGTGTCACGCAGGGCGCTTGAGGTTGTCAATGCTGACACGGCAGGTTTTCATGTGAGCTTCGACCTTGATGGCTGCGATCCGGAAGTCATTCCCGGTTCGGGGACATTGGTACCGGGTGGCGTCAGTTTCCGGGAGGCGCACCTGCTACTGGAGGAGTGTGCAAGTAATGGACGCATGACCTCCATGGAGGTTGTGGAACTGAATCCTTTCCTGGATCAGGCAAACATATCTGCAGAACGTGCCGTAACCCTTATTCAAAGTGCCTTCGGTCGCAGCATTCTCTAGACCGCGTTAGTCACAGCTGTCGCCCGGTCACGAGCGCTCAGAACCTGCCGGAATGAAGCCATAACAAATCAGTCTCCGCGCGGCATTGTCTATGACCAACGAGTTCATATACTCGGAGGTCATCGAAATGAATGGAGCACAGGCAATGAGTGCGCAGTTGAAAGAGAAAGTTGTAGACCTACGCGAAACCCCTAACCAACGTGAGAGGCATGTCTACGACAACATTGTCGATCTTTCACCCAGTCCCGACAATCCGACGCCAATGGTTCGGCTAAGCGACCGTTCCAACTCACATGCTGACTACGATGTCTTGCTAAAGCTCGAAGGAATGAACCCGTTTGGCTCCATCAAGGACCGCGCGGCGCTGTATATGCTGAGAGGCTTGCAGCTCGAACCCGACCAGATCCTGGTAGAGCCATCCGCTGGCAATACGGGTGTTGCGCTTGCCGCCATGGCGAATGCTCAAAACACACCGATCGAGATTGCAGTTCCCGACGGCGCGCCGGAAGAGCAGAAAACACTGCTACGTATTCTTGGCGCCGAGTTGATCGAAGTTGATGATGAACTCTGCCCTGTATTTCCGTCCGAAGGCGCTCGCGGCGTCGTCAAAAGTATGGTCGAAAGTGAGGCCTATGGCGGCAAATATGTCAGCCCGAATCAGTATGAGAGTGAGCTCAACGTAGAGGCACACTACCGCACAACCGGTCCGGAGATCTGGAAGCAAACAAATGGCGAAATCGACTATTTCTTTGCCGGAATTGGTACGGGCGGCACGATTAGTGGCGTTGGTCGTTACCTGAAGGAACAGAACCCGAACATCAAGATCATTGGTGTTGAGCCTGCCAGTCGTCAGCATCGTCTTTCAGGTCTGAAACGTATCACCGGGCTGCCTGATGAGCATTACCCAAAGATTCTTGATCCGAACTTACTGGATGGTCTCGTCTCTGTTACTGACGAAGAGGCATTCAAAGCTGGCATCGAAGTAGCGCGCAAGGAAGGCATCATGGTGGGCCCAACCACCGGTGCGATTTTGCACGCGGCACTGCACGCAGATCTTCCCAAAACCGGCAGGGCCGTTTTGATCTCGGCCGACAACGCGGCGAAATATGTCAGCGCCTATTCTGATTTCCTCTAATCCGGGGCCGCTGAAGTTGATCGGAAACGACTTGTAACAAATCAGTTCGTTTCCGAAATCAACCGGAAACATCTCTGCCGTATCCTCGCTCTTGTGCGCAAATTCTAGCGGCGTAAGAGGGCTTTCCAATGGCTACATTACTTTCAACCGAGCGCGACCCAAGGTCACGACTAACGTGGGTTCGTGTCGCAGGAGTCATCGGAGCATTATTTGGGCTAATGACCATTCGCGAAGGCGGTGCTGTACTGTTCGTTGATGGCCCAGCGCGGGTTGCTGCAGGTGACTACGTGCCGTTCGTTCTCTGGTTCAATTTCCTGGCTGGTTTCGCCTACGTGATCGCCGGTGTTGGTTTGCTGTTCGTCCGGCCATGGGCGGCCGGCGTAGCGCTCGTCATTGCGGCCGCCACGCTTGGCGTATTCGCGATTTTTGGCGCGCATGTTTTCAGCGGCGGGGCCTTTGAGATGCGTACCGTAGTTGCGATGACGCTGCGAAGCGTCGTTTGGTGCTCGATCGCAGTACTCAGCTGTCGATCGCTACTTAGTCCCACAGCTGGTATTCGCTAAGGCGTACGATCAGCACATCGCAGGGTAGATGATCAATCACCCGTTCTGCCGTGCTCCCGATGAGCATCCGTTTAACGCCCCAACGTGCAAGTGCACCCATGACGACGAGTCCTGCATTATGACTTCGGGCAAAGGTCGGCAAGATGTCTTGCGTAATACCTGGTAACTGGTGTGTGTGTTTGGCATCAATTCCGCAATCTGATGCGAGTGCGTCAAGAGCATTACGGTGTTCTTTCTTGATCCGTGCGTCAATTTCGTCAATCGGCAATTTAACCGGTTTGAAAGTTCGGTTCGCTGCTTTGCCAATTCCCGAAATTCGCTCGTACGTATGCAGGAGATGGACTTCTCCATCGATAGCCTTGGCGACCGCTTTCGCTGTCTGCGTGATTTCACGGTCCAGTGCTGCCGGTTTGTCATGATCGTTGCTTGGATCGACCGCAGCCACGACGACTGGGTTCTCCGGCATCTGATCTGTTTTCACGAACCAAAGCGGGTAAGCAGAAGTGCGCATCAATTGCCAATCCGTATCAACCAAAATTCCGCGCTCGGCGATACTGTGGAAGCGGATGGCTTTGACTATCATCTTGGCCTTAACCGACATCGCAATAGCCAGTATTCCATCGTCCAACGGACGTTGCCGCAGAACGGATGTCATTACGTCGATGCCATTGTCCCGTAATTTCGCTGCATACGACTCCACAATTTCGTCCTGAGTACGTCGCAACTCTTGTCGAATGACATCAGCTTCGTTGGAGATCGCAAATCCTCCAAGCAGTGCGCCATTTTCAGGCTCAAACAGCACCAGGTGTACGCGGTAGTCAAATGATTGTGCAATCCAGGTGACTCGATTGATCATATTGTCAGGGTCGGAGTCGAGTTCCAGGATGGCGAGAATTGTGTCTTTGTCATTCATGGCCTTGTTGGACATCGCGCTTCTCCATTCCAGGGGTCAAATTCGGAAACAACAAGCTACCTCTACCACAGTCAAATACACTGATGGAATACGGGAGAAACGCAGGGTTCTGCGGTAACTATCGGCGACGGGATCGACTCGATATGATCAGGCGAAACCTAGTACGATGTGTTCCGATTGGAGTAGAAGAAACTACATAGAATGGACGAAAACGAGATCAAAACATCTGTGTTATTTGTCTGCATGGGCA
>CAYWBZ010000005.1:0-3111 GCA_964456535.1 uncultured Woeseiaceae bacterium
GTTCACCCGCACCACGCATCCGACTACACGGATGACAGCGACGCATTGATCCGCTCGCTGATCAAGAAAGACTGCGTCGTCGCAGTTGGCGAGTGTGGTCTGGATTACTTTCGCAACTTCTCGCCACGCGAAGCCCAACTTAGTGCCTTCAAACGACAGCTCGACATCGCGAAAGAGTCGGGCTTGCCGGTTTTTCTGCACCAACGTGACGCCCATGATGATTTTGTTGAAATCCTGGAGCCTGCACTACCAGACTTATCGCGAGCGGTAGCGCATTGCTTCACCGGCGAAGGAGAATCACTCCGGGAATATATCGCAATGGGTCTTTACGTCGGCGTGACAGGTTGGATTTGCGATGAACGGCGCGGCAAACACCTGCACGACATCGTCTCTATCATTCCTGACGACAAGCTACTCATCGAAACCGACGCACCGTATCTTCTGCCGCGAACGATACGACCACGACCGAAGAGTCGCCGCAACGAGCCTATGTATTTGCCTGAGGTGGTGCGTGTGCTTGCTGAGGCGCGCGGCCAAACCGAAGATCACATTGCTGCAATCACTTCGGCAAATGCGAAACGGTTTTTCGCACTGCCGTAGGTGTCATGCCTCTCCACGTTTATCGGAGATAACGAAGCCTGCAGAAACGGCGATCAGCGCCATACTCCAGACAATTACTGCGCCAGTTGGCAAATCCAGATAAACGGACAGGACAATTCCAACAAGGTAAGACAGCGCGCCGATAAAGTAGCCAACCATTAGTCGATTACCTCGCCGCAGCCCCGTTGTTGCCAACGCAGGGATTATCAGGCTTGCGAATACCAGGTAGATACCGACAACCTGTACGGACGCCGTCACGACGATCGCAAATACAACGTAAAACATCAGCGGCCCAAATCGCTCACGTGCCGTGAACCAGAATATCAATGTCACGGCGTACAGCAGTGCCAGCGGTAGCAACGACGAATAGCTCTGCCACAAGATCTGTCCGACCAGGAGTTCCTTTAGATGCTCGCTCCCGTGCGGGTTTCCGGACAACAAAAGAATGCCACCTGTCGCTGCCAGGATAAATAGAATACCGATCAGTGGTTCCTGAATTTTAGGCCAACGCTTCTCGGTCCAGTTCAAACCGATCGCCGCAGCAAGAGCAGTGCTAACAGCTGCGATCTGCACCTCCAGCCCGTTCGGGTCCCAATCCATTGCGTGAGCAGCGATGACGCCGAGGCCTGCAACTTGTGCAATTGCGAGATCGATGAAAATGATGCCGCGTTTCAGTACTTCCTGGCCAAGCGGCACATGCGTGCTCAAAACTATCAATCCAGCAAACAAAGCCGGCCCGACAATGCTCAGGTCAATCAGGTCATTCATTGCCAGTTGCCCCAATTAATCGATCAATAATGTCATCGAACAAGCTAAAAAGATCTGTCGCGTTTTCTGTGCCGCCCACCGTGAGAGGCAACATCACTGCAGTTATGCCGGTGCGCTCTGACAACCATTCGGCGGCCTTGCTGTCCTGATACGGCGAGTAAATAATGACATCTGCACCACCATCACCGAATTGTGAGGTTAAGCGGCTAAGGTGCGCTGCAGTCGGAGGTAGTCCGGGCACAGCCTCGAGGTTTGCCGCTTCAGACAGGCCCAACCAACGCTCAAGATAAACCCATGACTTGTGATGGGTAATGACTCGCGTACCCCTAAGTGCTGCGGCCTTGCTCTCCCAGTCGACGATCGCATTCTTCCAGCGTTCGGAGAAACTAGCGAAACCGGCCTCGTAAATTGCAGCATTTTCCGGGTCCAACGCTGCCAACTGTGTTCGCAGTGCTCTCGCAACCGCCGCGATATTGTGGGGGTTCGTCTGTATATGCGGGTTACCTTGCGGATGGATATCGCCTTGCGCACGATCAACGTTGCCCGTCGCGTCCAGGCGAACAACATAAGCGCTCGCTTCAAGGTATCCACTGCTCCCGGGCAACACATTCCTGTTATTCGCTTTTTGCAGCAACGCGGGCAACCAGCCAATTTCAAGTTGGGCACCGCTGCAAATCACCAGGTCCGCATTGCGAACCCTCGCAATCAGGCTCGGTCGTGCCTGAATGTAGTGTGGATCCTGCAATGCCGTTGTCGCGCTGTAAGTGTTCACCTCAGCACCGCCAATTTCGGCCGCCAGCGCAGCCCATTCCGGTTCGCACGCGAATATCTCAAGTTTTGCCTGCGCGGCTATGGGGAGAACAAGCAACATCAGTAACTGAATAGTTCGTAGCATGACCATCCCTCCTAGAACGAATGGGCGCCGTGAGCGCCGATACTGTGTATGTATTGAAGGCCCCAGTGATTGCCGTCAATGATTCCGGATTCGTCTTTGGTAAATTGCAAGCGCAGGCGACTGAACTCACTGTTCGACCAATCGGCCATGAAACTGAATCGTCGGGGATCGCTACCAGGCGTCGCCAGCAAGGTTCCATCGAATGCCGGACCCGGATCGTCGGATGACAACGCATCAATTCGGCCTCCTACTCGCCAACGAGGTATCGGCTGATAAACAGCCTGCAAATACCAACCGTCCTGATCGACGTTATAAGCGGCGGGGGCCATGCTCAATGACGAATACTCTCCGCGTTCGCGACGCTGCAGATACTCGGCCTGTAGGACGAAGTTTCGATTCTTCCAATTTCCGTCCGGGGTCCACTTCCAGACGAACTGCGCTGTTGCCAGGCGCGACTCGCCGCTAAATAACAGCGGATCATCTTCATCCCCTGAAGGACGCTCTATCGCCGTCGCATCAAGGTAAGAAACACCGGCCAGCCAGCTGTTGTTAACCCCAACGTCACCACCGAAATTCGCGAACGCCGTGTAACTGCCTGCACCTGAATGTGCGCTGCCAGCGGACGGGTATCCGTCTCCTTGCAGTAATTCGCCACCAAACTCCATATAGAGGTTGGACGGAGCCAACCAGCGAACTTGCACACCATTATCAATGTATTGATTCGCGAGGAACGCCTGATACGGCAATGGCTGGTCGGCGAAGTCCCAGCTATGGGCATGTTTACCATTCAGATAGCCAATACCCGAGAAAAAGCGACCAAACCGGGCGCCAAAGCCTGCAGGCAACGC
>CAYWBZ010000005.1:3211-18843 GCA_964456535.1 uncultured Woeseiaceae bacterium
TCACTAGAAAAGACATCTCGCCGCTGTATCGTGACGAGGTTCAGGCTTAACTAATGGATGACGGAGGGCCGCGTTGCTGAACCGAGAAGCAAGGAGCCACCCGGAAATACTGCATTCGTTGTTCGAATGGTCTCGGTGTGGGTGGTAGCAGCAGGCTGTTTGCCTCGGCAGCTACGATGACATCCGACGGATCGTGGTTAGTTGAGCAAAATTCGCATTCGACGCTGCCAGCGCCCAAATGAGCCGCCGCATGTACATTCACAGCCACGAGACTAATCAGGATTGCCGCAAGGAAGGCGGCACGACGCTTTTGGGATGTGGACATCATCACTGCCAGTATATGACAAACCTGAGCGAAAATTGTTGCTACCAATTGCGTCTCAGGTCGGTTGCATTAGAACAGAGCGGTATTGCTTCAGATCCGATGTCGAGAAACAACAAAAAACCACTTCGCCAATGACAGCCGTTCCCTGTACCGCCTCCGATATCGTCGCCACTGCGATCTCGGTCGCTGCCTGTTTCGGGTAACCAAATACACCAGTACTTATGGCTGGAAAAGCGATCGAAGAAATATTGTGCTGCTCTGCCAATTCAATGCAGTGCCGGTAGCACGATGCCAATAACTCTGCTTCGCCTTGCTGCCCGCCCTGCCAGACCGGCCCGACCGTGTGAATCACGAATTTGGCTTTTAACCCGAAACCGGCGGTGACTTTCGCTTGCCCGGTTTCACACCCGCGCAGCAATTTGCATTCCTCGCGTAGTTCGGGCCCTGCAGCACGATGAATCGCACCATCCACTCCTCCACCGCCCAATAGTGATTCGTTGGCGGCATTAACAACTGCGTCGATCGTCAGGGACGCAATATCAGCCTGTATTGCTTGCAGTGTCGGCATAGGCGCTTACTGAGAGCTACTGTTTAACGCTTCCTTGCGAACTAGTGCCCAATGGGGCTTAAAGGCTTCAATCTTGAACTTTGCCGCGTTCTTGTCCGGCTCGCCAAACTCGCTCACGAGTTCTGCAAGGTTCGTCACCAGATCTGGCACGCCCTTCGTAAAATCTGCGCCATCCAGAAACAGAATTCTGCCTGCGACCGGAACTTCGCGAACAATTTGTCGAACAGCCGCGATACGGTCGTACAGTGCCGGTTGAGGATTCGTAAATGTGTAACGACGTTCGTTATTGATGACTGTCCAGTCCTGCAATTTGTCGCCGCCAAACACGATCCCCTGATTGTCCTTGACCTCCAGAATCAGCAACCCTTTTGCGGTCAGCAACAGGTAATCGACCAGAATTTCACCCTCGTCAGCACTGGGGATTATAAGACCCTCAATGCGATCGAAGCTGATGTCAGCCAATGCCCCCTCCAGTCCGCCACTTCTGCCACGCACAAACCGGTACACGAGCCACGCGAGCAGCAGCAATGCAACGGCGGCCAGCGGCAACAGCCAGGGATTATCGACGGGTTGAAAGAACTCAGTCATAGGATTTGATTATCCTACGTCATCCAAGGCAGCGGCAAGCGATGCCAGATTCGGCTCAATCGCTATCGAGTGCGCCGGGCGCAACAATATTTCTTCCAGCTCCGGCGGCAGGGGCACCTGCTCGCCGATTAGAGGTTCGACAATCGTCTCGAATTTCGCGGGATGTGCCGTCGCGACCAGTATCCAGTCGTGTTGTCTGGCAAGGCCAGGCGCCAATTGACGCCAGGTGTGTGTAGCAGTTGCCGTGTGCGGACAGGTCGCAAAGCCAAAATCTGTGAAGTCCTGACGGATGGCGGCCCTGATCTCGTCATCACTCACGGATGCCACACCCAGCTGGTCGCGCAGTACATCGGCTTCGCCGATGAGTTTCCGCAAGCGCTCCATGTTGCTCGGATCGCCAACGTCCATCGCCGAAGCCAACGTTTGCAGGCTGGCGCGCGGCAGCCATTCCAGCGACTCAAAATAATCGGGGATGGTTCGATTTGCGTTGGTCGCAAGAATGATCGGACCGATCGGCAGGCCCATTTCGCGCGCCATGATGCAGGCAAAAGCGTTACCCAGATTACCGGTTGGAATAATAAATCCGGGCTTGTTTCCTGTACGCCTGAAGTGACGCAAACTCGCATCAGCGTAATATGTACTCTGCGGCAACAAACGGCCGATATTGATGCTGTTCGCAGAACTGAATCGATGGGCGGATGACAATTCCTGATCTGCCATCGCAGCCTTGACCATAGACTGGCAATCGTCGAACGCGCCACGAACTTTCAACGACAATACGTTGTCGCTCCAACAGCAAAGCTGGTGCTCCTGTCGCTCGGATACTCTCCCTTCTGGAAACAAGACCGCTACTCGCATGCCTGGCCGACCGTCGAACGCAGCTGCTACCGCCCCGCCGGTATCGCCCGATGTTGCGACGAGTATGGTCAATGGATTCGCGACATCACCTTCAAGCCTGGACAAACACGCCGCCAGAAATCCGGCTCCGACGTCTTTGAACGCCGCGGTTGGGCCGTGATAGAGCTCCAGCATCGAGGCGTTCTGGACGTTGGTTGGTAATGTTGTTGCTGGTATCGGGAAACTAAAGGTCTCATCCAATATTCCCTCAACCTCACTCGCTAGCGAAGAGCCAACGAAGAATGGTTTGAGCAGAATCGCAGCCACTTCCGGAATCGATTCAGCTGCATCGAAATCGGAAACTGCAAATGTCGGTAACTGCTCCGGCAGGAAGAGTCCGCCATCGCTCGCTATGCCCTTGCAGAGGGCCTCATCAAGACTGACCGGGCCAGCGCCGCGAGTACTGAAGTATTTCATACTAGCTCTCTACAAACGCGCCAGGTGCGTTCATCGTGCTCACCCAGGACTGGCAACTAATGCCTTGCACCCTGCATGCCTGCTCCATTGCACTGGCAACATTACGTGCGTCGTTATCTTTACAAAGGGCGAAAATACTGGGACCGCTACCTGATAGTGTGCAACCGAGAGCGCCTGTCTTGGTCGCTGCTGCAACCACGCCGTCGAAACACGCCACGTTACCTTTCCGATGCGGCTCAATAACGACATCGCGCAACGTCTTGCCGATCAGGTCTACGTCATTGGTCTCACAGGCATGAATAAATCCCGCCAACAGTCCCTGCTGTTCAAGCCAGAGCTTCATTGAGACTGACTTCGGCAATGCACGACGTGACTCCGCTGTATTGACGAGTAAGTCCGGGTGCAGCAAGACAACACTGACACCTGCAGGCGTTGGTAGCTGGATGACTTCCGGTAGCAGCACTGCGGGGCAAAGGACAAGACCGCCAAGCAAACTGGGCGCGACATTATCGGTGTGCAAACCGCCACTGGCGTACTTTTCACCCTCGAGCGCATATGGCAGTAATGCTTCAATATCGAGAGGTGCCGCAAGCAACGCATTGGTTGCCACCACGCCTGCCACAGCCGACGCGGCAGAACTGCCCATGCCCGACTGTAACGGAATACCTTTATGTACTTTGAGTTCGACCCCGCCGCCATCGCCGTGAGCATCCCACAGCGCCTGCGCAGCAATGGATGCCGTATTCTCGTCAGCATTTGTTGACAGATAAGGATGGATCTCGCCGTCCAGGCCGCGTACTTCCGAGACGGTCACCCGATCGCCATCCGTGCGTTTGGCTAGAACACGATCACCAGCGCCCGCAAGCGCGAGACCCAGCATGTCGAAGCCAACACCAGCGTTGCCAATAGACGCGGGTGCGAACGCAGTTATGAAATCAGACATACCCTTCACCGGTACTCAAGAAGTTCGCAAGTCGTAGCAAATCCGCAAATACGCCAGCGGCTGTTACCTCAGGACCGGCACCCGGACCTTGAATGACCAACGGATTGGCGGAGTAGCGCTCGGTCTCAAACTGCACAATGTTGTCTGTGAGATTGATATTGCAGAATGGATGATCGGCTGCAACCGACTCCAGCCCAACCGACGCATTGCCATCGGCGTCCAGGTTTGCGACATAGCGAAGTTGTTTGCTCTCGGCCGCAGCCGCCTGGTAAAGCCCCAGCATCTCATCGTCGTACTCGGGGAGTTTTTCGAGAAACTCATCGATCGAGCAATCCCGCAGAGCTTCAGGCACCAGGTTCGTAACCGGAAAATCACCGATCTCGATTTTCTGGCCGAGTTCACGCGCAAGAATTGTCAGTTTACGAGCGACGTCCATTCCAGACAGATCATCGCGCGGATCCGGCTCTGTGTAGCCGCTTTCCTTCGCGACCCGGACAATTTCCGAGAATGGCGTTGTGCCATCGTAGACATTGAAGAGGTACGCGAGCGTGCCAGAGAATATTCCGCTGATGGAACGAACTTCATCGCCTGTGTGGATCAGATCACACAGTGTCGTAATGACGGGAAGCGCCGCTCCCACCGTTGTCTCGTAGAAATAATGCGAGCTGCCTTCATCGGCCGCGTCCTGCAGTCCCTTGTATTCACTGTAAGGGCCACTGAACGCTTTCTTGTTGGGGGTAATAACGTGAATACCGTGCGACAACCAGTCGGCATACTTTGACGAGATTTGGTCGCTGGCCGTGCAGTCAATAATAACGGCGTGAGGAAGATGATCCGGTTTCAGATGTTTTTCGAACGCATCAAGATCCGCATCTACTGCCGACGACTCGAAATCCTCATCCCAGCTCGCGAGATCGATGCGACGGTCGGCGAGTAACATCTTTCGCGATCTCGATATCGCTCGAACACGCAAATCGAGATTGAAATTCCGCGCCAGTTTCTCACTTTGTTTGTCGATCTGGCGCAATAGAGCCGTGCCCACCGTACCGGGTCCGATCAACCCTATCGAAAGAGTTTTCGCCGAAAGATAAAAGCCGGAATGGGCCGCACGCAGTGCCTTGGTCGCCTCTTCGGAGTCAACCACGGCCGAAATGTTTCTTTCCGACGAACCCTGGGCAATCGCACGAACGTTTACGCCAGCACGCGCCAGTGTCCCGAAGAACCGTGCCGCTATCCCCGGTGTTCCCGCCATGCCGTCGCCAACCACAGCGACAATACTTTGTGCCCCGGTAACTTCAACGCTGTGGATTTGCCCGCTTTCCAGTTCGTCAGCAAATGCCTCTGTAATTACCTCGCGCGCGCGCTCGGCGAGGTCCTCTGGCACGGCGATACAAATAGAATGCTCGGAACTCGCTTGTGAAATCAGCGTTACAGACACGCCAGCCCTTTTTAAGGATGCAAACAGGCGATCTGCCGTACCCGGAACACCGATCATTCCGGAACCTTCCAGGTTAACCAGAGCCAGGCCGCCGACTGCAGTTATGCCTTTGATGTTGTCAGCAGGAGCAGACTTTGCCTCAATCCTGCTACCCGGATGTGCTGGCTTGTGGCTATTACGGATGATGACGGGGATACCGTTATCGACCGCCGGACCCAGCGTCTGCGGATGAATGACTTTGGCACCGAAGTACGCGAGTTCCATGGCCTCGTTATAGGTCAATTGCTCGATCACCTGTGCTTCCGGAACACGCCTCGGATCAGCGCTCATAACGCCGTCTACATCGGTCCAGATACTGAGTTCGGAGGCTTTTGTGAGTGCGGCGAATATCGCTGCTGAATGGTCGCTGCCGTTGCGCCCAAGCGTTGTCTGCAACCCTTCTTCATCAACTGCGATAAAGCCGGTAATGACAGCGATGCCTTCAAAATCGGCGGGTAGTGCTTTGTCCATCCTCGTTTGTGACTCATCCCACAATACGGTCGGACCGAGCTCGGTGTCACGAACAGTCACTACTTCGCGCGCATCGATCCAGGCTCCACCGCGTTCCGGGGCTTCCTGCTGCAGAAGGGCCGCCAGCAAACGAGCAGACCAGATTTCCCCGTACCCCGCGACGATGTCCCGGCTGCGCCGTGGCGCGGACTTGACGAGGGCGATCGATTTGAGAATGTCGACCACTTCAGCAGAGTCTTTGCTCCACGCATCAAGGATAGTGACGAGAGCATCTCCCTTTAGCAGGGAGCTTGCGGTTTCGGAATATCGTTCGCCGATAGTGTGCAGGGCCGCCTCAAAATCATTGTTGCCCTGTTCGGCGAGCACGGCTAAATTGATCAGTGCATCGGTCATCCCGCCCATGGCAGAAACGACAACGCCCATGCGACTGTCGTCATAGGCCAAAAGAATCCCGGCCACACGTCGAAAACAGGTCGCATCCGCGAGACTGCTACCGCCAAACTTATGAATTTTCCACCGCTTGATCGCCACTTGTCACAAAGCCCAGAGCCCAAAACCGTGAATGATAACGGCACTTAAGGACGCAGTCGCCTGTTTTATCAGAAACCAATCTCGACGCGGTTCAACAAGAACTCTTTTTCACTTCCAGACGGCCTGAAAGACGCTAGATCAAGGCGCGGGAAGGGAAAAAAGCGCAGTGTACAAACGCGTACATGAGCATTTTTTGCCTGCTCGCAACGCCGAGATAGCGTCTTTCAGGCCGTCTGGAAGTGAAAAAGTGGTGGGGCGTGTAGGGATCGAACCTACGACCGGTCGGTTAAAAGCCGAATGCTCTACCTCTGAGCTAACGCCCCATCTGGGAACCTGATGATCGGGATGCCACCAGAATGCCGGCGGCATGATACCCGATACTGACTAAATTACAAACGTCTTTTGGCGACTTGGAGCAGGTGAGCCTAAACGCCCTCTTCCCCCATTCGTTGCAGCCGCTGGCCTGCCAGGCGAGCAGCCGTTGTTTCCGGGTAATCTGTCTGCACACGAGCCAGAGAGCTGCGTGCGGCGTCCCAACGTTGTAACTCGTAGTTGCAGTACCCCATTTTCAACAGGGCATCCGGGACTTTTCTTGAATTCGGAAACGTCTTGATGACGATCTCGAATTCACCCAATGCCTGATCGAACTGCTGTGTCACATAGTGCGACTCTGCGAGCCAGTATTGGGCGTTGTCAGCCAGTTCGCTGTCAGGAAACGTCACCAGGAATTGCTCGAACGCCGAAGCAGCAGGCTCGTAGCGCTGCTCTTTCAGGAGCTCAAACGCCGCCTGATAGTTGTCTCTGTCTGAACCACCCGGCACCGGCAATTGGCCCGGAGGCAACGTGCCACCGTCCATAACATTGACTGAATTGCGCGCGCGAACCGCCGTCTCCAATTCTTGAATACGTGTATCCAGGTCAACGTACAGCTGTCTTTGTCGATCTGTCGTGCTTTCCGAGCTGTGCTCGAGCTGCTCCAGTTTGCCCTGCATTTCGTCACCGCGACGCTCAACGGCACTGACCTGCTGCGTAAGACTTACAAGGCTTTGATTTTGAACAACCCGCTCAATGTTCTGCAGTCGACTCTCCAGCTCCTCAAGCTTGATCAGCACCGGGTCCTCCGACGGCGGCATCAATTCGCAACCGCTGAGGACCAGTGCTGGCGCCACTAGCAGAAGTGGCCTGTTTATCTTCGAGATCATGATTCGACTAATCTGTGTATCGAAGCTCAACACGACGATTTCGTGCGTAGTCGCTCTCTGAACTGCCCATAGCATCCGGACGCTCTTCACCGAAACTCACCGTTTGAATTTGCGATGCCTTGACGCCCTGAATCATCAGCATTTGTCGAACCGCTTGTGCGCGACGTTCGCCGAGACCAATGTTGTACTCACGAGAACCGCGCTCGTCAGCATGACCCTCAAGGCGCACGCTCGCAAAGGAGTCATCGTTGAGCTGGATCGCATGTGCGGCAACCAGGTCCTGGTCTGCTGCGCGAACTTCAGACGAATCGAAGTCGAAGTAAATGACCACTCCCAGCTGCTCGAACGGATCTAGAATATCCGTGCCGCCCCGGCCATCAAAACCGTCCATTCCGTCCGTGGATGCACTATCACTACCATCGTAGGTAGTATCGCTCGGGTCCGGATCCGGGACCGGTGTGGAGGGACAACCCGCCAGTAACGCGCCCAGTACAGCAACTGCAAAAATCTTGTAGTAAGACATAATAAAACCTTTAAATATCAACAATTAGTGTATGTAAATTAATGTAATTTCTATTTTGTAAATCTAGGAAACGGCGACCAAACCGGTTCGCGAACATCGCCCTGTCCCGATGCCATCTTCTGCCGTATCAGCCCGTCGGCAGACACCGTTTCGAGTACCCCGTCACCGCTCTGCCTGGTTGCGTAGATCAGGCTATCGCTATTCGGCGCAAAACTCGGTGACTCATCCTGTCGGCCCGCCGACACTACCAGTAAGTCCTTGCGCTCTATGTTCATTACCGCAATACGGTAATTACCACGATCGTTGTGCACCATCGCCAGCCTTGTACCGTCTGGCGATAAACGCGGCCGCGCATTATAACTCCCTTCGAACGTTACGCGCTCGGGAGTTCCACCGTTTGCCGATATTCGGTAGATCTGCGGGCCACCGCTGCGATCCGACGTAAAGTAGATGTGACGTCCATCTGGCGACCAGGTGCCCTCAGTATCGATAGCACGATGCGTCGTGAGGCGTTTGACCTGTCGCGACGTAATATCAAGCACATAGATATCCGGATTGCCTTCCACGCCGCCTAATGTGACCACCAGCTTCCGTCCATCCGGTGAAAATGCTGGCGCGCCGTTGATTCCAGGCTTGTTCGAGACCTGGAATCGATTACCCGAGCGCAGGCTCTGAATGAAAATGGACGACCTTGAGCCTTCGAAAGAAACGTATGCCAGTTGCCGACTGTCAGGCGACCACGCAGGAGACATGATCGGATCCTTACTCTCCATGATCTTGAATTCGTTTTCACCATCCTGATCGGAAACAATCAATGAGTACAGACGATCCCGCCCTTGCTGTTCGGCCGTCACATAGGCGACTTTGGTGCCGAATACACCTTTGATGCCCGTTAATTTCTCGTAAATCATGTCGGCAGCCCGGTGTGCTGCACCGCGCATGGTTCCGCGACTGGCCGGAATCTGGTAACCCACCAGTTGCCGCTGCCTGAAGGTGTCGAATAGCTGGAATCGCAACGAATAGGCGTTTACACCGACCTGTGTGACATTGCCGACGACGACTGCCTCTACGCCGAGGATGCTCCAGTCACCAAAATCGACATCCGCGCCGTCCGTCGGCTTTTGCAACATATCGTTCTCAGGGATCGGGGAGAATCGTCCGCTGCGTTTCAAATCACCCTTTATGACTTCGGCAATGTCGAGCGGCATAGCGGGAGAATTGCCCTCCCAGCCGAATGGTACGATCGCAACCGGTGTGGGTTGGGCGACGCCCTGCACGTCAATGCGCAGCTTTTGGGCAACCGCGTTGTTTGCGGCAAAGACAATAACGACAATTGCGAATGAGAGTTTCTTAAACACGTTCACCTCGGTGAGTCAGTTTTGCTGTTCCGGCCTCAAGTTTAGCTCTAATAGCGGTCTAAACAGGTCAGGATCTGATGGTTCCGGCAAGGGTGACGACCGATGGATCGCGGCCTCTACCGACCTCTTGACGGCATCATCACCATTACAACTAATTATGTTCACTCCGACAATCTCGCCACCGGCGAGTTGCCTTACGTTTACAACGCATAATGTATCAGGGCTGGCACTTGCCGGCACCGACCAGTTGCGGCGAATTTTCTGCGCTATTGCGAACTGATAGGCGGCCATAGCCGGAGAGCTATTTGCCGCCAGCCTGCGCTCCTCGTCCTCGATCTCCTCGGCTCGCTGCCCCGCCTCCAGCTCTTTCCGAAGCCGCTCGTTCTCGTCTCGCTGCCGCTGAATATCTTCCTGGCGCTTACGTTCCAATTCCTGGCGCTCACGTTCCTTGCGTGCCTCTTCCTGCTTCTCTCGTTCCGCTTCCTCGCGCTCTTTTCTCTTGCGATCTGCCTCTTCCTGTTGCCGAATCTTCTCGAGCCGGTCCTTCTCGATTAACGCGTCCTGAACGCGTTTTTCCTCTTCCGCCTGTTTACGCAATTCCTCGCTGTTGTCAGGTTCGGGCTCAGGTTCGGGTTCGGGCTCAGGTTCTTCGATCACCGGCTCGGGTTCCGGCTGTTTCTCGACGACCGGCGCCGGTGCCTCAGGTATTTCGGTGACCAGCGTGGCCTGAATCGCCATTGGCGTGATCGGCACGGGCCTGGCGAAATCGAAAGCGACGAGCATCGATGACAGCAGCACGACGTGCAGAACGACCGCCATGCTGATTGGAACAAAATTGTTGCCGTTGCGGGCCACTCGTCGAATTACTCCGGTACCGGGTAACTGTCCAGCGGATCGGTCACGAAGCCAATGTTCAGCGCCCCACCTTGCTGCAGCAACACCATTGCACCAACGACGTTGCCGTAAGGAACGGCACGGTCTGCCTTCACCAGGATAGGTGTATCCGGTCGATTTCTGAGTACGGCGCCAATATGAGCTACGACCTCTTTTCCTGTCGTTGGCTCATTTTCGTTGTCACCAACGCTTAAGTAGAGATTGCCCTCGGCATCGACGCTCAGCACCACTGGCTGATGGTTCGGTACATCGTCAATCGGTTCAGAGATTGCCTTCGGCAGACTGACTTCTATGCCCTGCGTCAGCATCGGCGCCGTCACCATGAAGATAACCAGCAGCACCAACATCACATCGATGTACGGCACGACGTTAATCTCGCTCATTAACTTGCGCTTTTGCAGCGGTGTAGCCACCTCACACCCCCTGTTTGGCGCGTGCGTGACGTTGCAGGATGCTCGAGAATTCCTCCGTGAATCCGTCGTAGCGGTATTCCAGTCGCACCACCTTGTCTGCGTATCGGTTGTACGCGATGACAGCGGGGATAGCGGCGAACAGTCCCATCGCCGTGGCAATCAGTGCCTCCGCGATGGGTGGCGCAACCACTGCCAGAGTGGCTGATTGCACATTCGCCAGGCCCATGAAGGCGCCCATGATTCCCCAGACCGTTCCGAACAAACCGACATAGGGACTCGTTGAGCCAATGGTCGCGAGCGTTGCAAGGCCCTGTTCAAGCCGGTCAACTTCGCGCATCTGCGCTACTCGCATGGCACGCCGGCATTCTTCGACGATTTTGTCGGTGCTATTTCCACCCGCCTGCAATGCCCGGTTGAATTCGCGAAAGCCCGCTTCGAAAATGCTCGCCATGCCGATACTGCCGCCTTTCGCCCGTGTGGCGCTGCGGTACAGGGTATTGAGGTCACCACCCGACCAGAAAGCAGCCTCGAATTCATCTGACGCGTCTCTTGTGCGCCGAATCAGCCGCCGCTTGGTGAAAATGATGCTCCAGGACATGAGCGATGCGCCCAGGAGTAAGAGCATTACGATCTGTACGGGCATGCTGGCTTCCCAAAGGAGGCCGATGACAGACATATCTGCGGTCATGATGGATTTTCCTCAAAAAAAGTACGCGGTATGCGTTTCGGTTTCATCGTGTCAGCAGCAAGGTACGCAGCGGTAACGCCTCCCTGTATCAACAGTTCGCCCTCCAGGCTGCCACGAAAAATGTTCTGTTCGATCTCAAATGTCGCTCGACCAAGCCGACTAAGCTTCGCTGTTACTATCAAGCTGTCACCCAGCCGTGCCGGAATCAGGAACTTCGCGTGCGCCTCGGTTACAACAAGAATGCGGTTGTCCTCATTCATCAATGTCACGTGGTCGACACCCATCGCCTCCAGCCATTCCGTCCGTGATCGCTCCATAAAGCAGAAGTAGTTCGCGTAATACACAACGCCTTGTGCGTCCGTATCCTCGTAATAAACGCGTACTGGCAGCTCAAAGGGTTTAGTCATTGAAGGGCAAGTCCTGATTCGTGGACGACGTCGGCGGCCGCAGACCAAAATGTAGATAAGCGTTTTTCGTCGCGACGCGGCCCCGTGCCGTGCGCATCATGAAACCCTGCTGTATCAGGTAAGGCTCCAATACATCCTCAATAGTTCCACGTTCTTCACCAATGGCGGCCGCGATACTTTCGATACCAACCGGACCACCGTCGAATTTCTCTATAATCGTTTGCAGCAATCGCCGATCCAGTGCGTCAAAGCCATGCGGGTCGACTTGCAACACGTCCATTGCTTCCTCTGCTACCGTTCCGGTAACAACACCGTCGCCCTTCACCTCTGCAAAATCTCGCACACGTCGAAGCAACCGGTTGGCGATTCGTGGTGTGCCACGAGAGCGCGTCGCAATGGCTTTGGCGCCATCATCTTCTATCGGTAGATTCAGTATCCCGGCAGAACGTCGCGTGATGCCTTCCAAATCGCCGGCCGAGTAGAACTCAAGGCGTTGCACTATGCCGAATCGGTCCCGTAACGGTGAGGTCAACAAACCCGCGCGAGTCGTTGCACCAACCAGCGTGAACGGCGGCAAGTCCAGTTTGATCGAGCGTGCGGCAGGCCCTTCACCAATCATGATATCCAGCTGAAAATCCTCCAGCGCCGGATAAAGCACCTCCTCCACGACCGCACTAAGCCTGTGTATCTCGTCGACGAAAAGAACATCATTCGGCTCAAGATTAGTCAGTATCGCGGCCAGATCACCCGGGCGCTCAAGCACCGGGCCTGATGTCTGGCGCAGACCGACGCCCATTTCATTGGCAACAATGTGAGCCAGCGTGGTCTTACCCAGCCCGGGCGGGCCGAAAATCAGGACGTGGTCCAGAGCCTCTTCACGTCGGCGTGCGGCCTCAATGAAAATACTCATCTGCTGATTGACGCTGGGTTGACCGCGATAGTCCGCAAGTGTCTTCGGGCGAATCGCTCGATCAAATGCTTTATCGTCGCTGACTGGCTCGGCAGTCGTCAGGCGATCGTGCTCGACATTACTCATTTATTGCACCGCCTGCTTCAGCGCCAGGCGAATGATGTCCTCGGCTGACTTGTCTTCAATATCGAGTTTAGAGATGAGCTTATGCACTTCTTTGGGCTTGTATCCCAACGCGATCAGCGCATCGACCGCTTCGTTCCGTGCGCTGGCCTCTACAGTTAACGGTGCCGACTTGCCGCCACCAGGTGCTGCCGCATCAATTCGGTCACGCATCTCAATGATCAGACGTTCAGCGGTCTTCTTGCCCACACCGGGGATCTTCGACATCGATGTCGTATCTTCAAGCTCGACGCAGCGGCGAAAATCGTTCGTCGACATGGCTGACAATATTCCGAGCGCCAGCTTGGCCCCAACCCGATTGACCTTAAGCAAGGTTCTGAACATCAGTCTTTCATCTTCGGTGGCGAAACCGTAGAGAATCTGGGCGTCCTCGCGAACCAGAAGATGAGTATAGAGAAACAGGTCCGTTCCGAGCTCTGGCAAGTCCAGAAACGTCGACATCGGCGTTTCGACTTCGTACCCGATTCCGCTGCATTCAATGACGATCTGCGGCGCCTGTTTTGCCGACAGTCGGCCACGCAGTGAACCTATCATCGGGCACCTGCAATGGCATTATCTGTACCCAACTGGGTCTGGATGCGCCGTTGATGGCCATGACACAGAGCTGCAGCGAGCGCATCCGCCGCATCCTCGGCAGGTACGCCATCCAGGGTCAGGATCGAAACAACCATGTGCTGCACCTGTTCTTTCGTTGCCGCACCCGTACCGACAACAGCCTGTTTAATCTCTCGCGGTGCGTATTCGTGGATTTCAATACCGTGTGCGAAAGTGGCACAAATCGCTGCAGACCGGGCGTGACCCAGTTTCAGGGCACTACCTGCGTTCTTGTGCATGAAGACGCTTTCGACAGCAACGATATCGGGACGATATTCGTCAACAATGCTACCGACAGACTCGAATATTTGCCGGAGGCGATCTGCAAACGCGCCGTCAATACTTTTGACCGTGCCGCTCGCGACGTACGCCGCTTTGTCGCCCACGAAGTCGATGACGCCGAAGCCAGTCAGGCGGGAGCCCGGGTCGATTCCGAGTATGCGTTTTCTTGTTGTCAAATCAGTCTCAGATTTGTGCAAGTACTTCTTCGCTGATATCCGCGTTGCTGTAGACCTCCTGAACGTCGTCCAGGTCCTCAAGCACATCGAGCATCTTAATCATGGAGGTCGCCTCTTTGACCCCCAGTTCTGCACTGGTCGAGGCACGCATTGTGATCTGAGCGGAATCGGCCTCAATTCCGGTAGCGACCATCGCGTCGCGAACCCGTTCAAAATCGCCGGGTGATGTCAAGACCTCTATAGAGCCGTCATCATCCGCAACAACATCCTCTGCACCGGCATCGATGGCTGCTTCCATCACTGCGTCTTCGTCGCTAGCCGCAGGGAACATGATCTGCCCCACGTGGTTAAACAGGTAATTTACAGAGCCGTCTGCGCCAAGATTGCCACCAAACTTCGTAAACGCATGGCGGACGTCAGCAACTGTACGGTTCTTGTTGTCCGTCAAACAATCGACCATGACAGCGGTGCCGCCAGGTCCATAGCCTTCATAGCGAATTTCCGAATAATCCGCACCGTCGGTTTCTCCGGCACCGCGCTTGACCGCCCGTTCGATATTGTCTTTGGGCATGCTTTGCCCTTTCGCCTTATCGACAGCGAGACGGAGCCTCGGATTCGCGTCAAGATCACTGCCACCCATCTTCGCTGCAATCGTGATCTCGCGGATCAGCTTCGTGAAGAGTTTTCCGCGTTTCTTATCCTGTGCGCCTTTACGGTGCTGGATATTCGCCCATTTACTATGTCCTGCCATATCGCCCTGCTTCTACAATGCCCAAGTGAAACTCCGACCAGACAAGCTGGCCGAATCTGCGCGTATGATAACGGGTATTGAGCAAACAGGCACTTAACTGAAGTTTGGGAAATGTCGGCAACCGATACTGAAAAACAAGCGAACGACAGCGATACGGACGATATCGTCGCCGAAGTGCGCCAATATCTCGCCGCGCTGCCGAATAAAGACGGGCTGGAGCTCGCGATCAATGAAGGCGAACAGATTGCTGCGATTATCAAACCGCTGGGACTGCCCGCCGGAATTGTTGCGGCCGTATATGCCTACCCGTTATTTCGCGAGAACATTCTCAAATCTAATGATCTACAAAACAATGAGTTAAATGATGTTTCTCGATTCATTATAGGGTTACAGCAACTAAACCAGTTCTCCTTACCCGCAAAATGGCAACCGGGTGAATCGCTGGCTGTGCAGCAGTCCGAAGCACTTCGCAAAATGTTGCTTGCGGTGGTTTCGGACGTACGCTTGGTACTCGTACGCATCGCTGAGCAATTGTTTCGTTTACGCGAAGCGAGAGAAGCGCCGCATGAGGTTCAATATTCACTCGCTATCGAGACGCGCGAAATCTACGCTGCGCTCGCCAATCGTCTTGGCGTCTGGCAACTTAAGTGGGAGCTTGAGGACCTGGCGTTTCGATACGTTGATCCCGATACCTACCGTGACATTGCAAAGGCGCTTAATGAGAAACGCACAGAACGGGAAGAATTCATTGAGGCGGTAAAATCACAGCTCCAAGGTGAGCTACAGAGTAACGGCATCACCGCTGATATTTCAGGGCGACCGAAGCATATTTACAGCATCTGGCGAAAGATGCAGCGTAAAGACCGTGGTCTGGACTCGATATACGACATCCGGGCTGTACGAATCCTCGTTGAGAACGTCAATGAGTGCTACGCGGCACTGGGTATCGTGCATAACCTCTGGTCTTACATACCGGGTGAGTTTGACGACTACATCGCCAATCCCAAGGAAAACGATTATCAATCGTTACATAC
>CAYWBZ010000005.1:18943-31337 GCA_964456535.1 uncultured Woeseiaceae bacterium
AGTTTGACGACTACATCGCCAATCCCAAGGAAAACGATTATCAATCGTTACATACCGCCGTCATGGGGCCAGAAGGCAAGACCGTTGAAATCCAGATTCGCTCGCATGACATGCACCATCACGCCGAACTCGGTGTAGCGGCGCATTGGCGCTACAAAGAGGGTGGTGCTACACCGGCCGCCTTCGACCAGAAAATTCGCTTCCTGCGACAATTACTCGAGCCAGCAGATGATGGCGCGGATCTCCTCGATCAGATTCGGGACGATTTCTTCGAAGACCGCGTGTACGCCGTCAGCCCCAAAGGTGATGTGGTTGAGTTGCCCGCTCTGGCGACACCACTCGATTTCGCGTACCACGTCCACACACAGGTCGGGCATCGATGTCGCGGAGCGAAGGTCAACGGCCGGATCGTTCCCCTCACCTACCACGTCGAGAACGGCGATCAGATTGAGATCATCACCGGGAGTCAGGCACATCCGAGTCGCGACTGGTTAAGTCCGAAACTTGGGTATCTCGCAGGAGCTCGGGCCCGATCGAAGGTACGCAACTGGTTTCGTTTACAGGATCGTGATCAGCACTTACGACAAGGTCGTGAAATTCTCGACCGGGAGCTGGCCAGACTATCGGAAAAAGACGTTGCAACTGACGATATCGCCAAACAGCTGAAACACAAGGGCACGGAAGCGCTATGCGTTTCATTGGGTGCCGGGGACCTGACTTCCGCATCGATTGCCACCGCGCTGCAAAATCTTCGTGGCATCGAACGGCCAGCGAACAAGGCTCGACGAGCGTCAAAGCGAAAAGCCACCGCAGCAGACTCGATTGCGGTTACCGGTGTCGGTGGTCTGTTGAGTAATTTCGCGCGCTGCTGCCGACCGGTGCCTCCAGAGCCGATCGTCGGCTATATCACACAAGGTCGTGGAGTCAGTATCCACCGCCAGGACTGCGGCAACTTTCTGGGGCTCAACAGAAGGCATCCGGAGCGCGTGCTGGAAACGAGTTGGGGTGATTCAGAGTCCGGCGTCTACCCGGTTGACCTGACACTGCATGCGTTCGACCGCAGTGGCCTGATCAGAGACATCACGTCCGTACTGGCTGATGAAGATGCAAATGTGCTGGACCTGAAGAGCCATACCGACACGGAGTCGATGCAGGTCATTATGGATCTGAATGTTGAGATCAAGGATTTGCCGACCCTGAGTACGGCAATAAATCGACTTGAGCAGTTACCCAACGTAGTGTCGGTCAGGCGCAAGGCCTGACCGACAGACAGTCCCTTAGGCTACTGGTTTGTCGCCGCCCGGCTTGCGCTTGGCGATGTCTGTTGCCAACGCCATCATTGACGTCAAATCCGCGAGGTTTGACGGTACGACAAATGTATTCCCAGCCTTTGCCAGATTCCCGAACTGCGTTATGTATTGCTCTGCAATTCGAAGCTGCATAGCATCCGGGCCGCCTTTATCGATTACAGCGGCGGCGACTCTCTTCAAGCCTTCTGCGGTTGCTGTCGCAACCGCCAGGATTGCTTCTGCTTCACCTTCAGCTTCATTGATTTGTTGCATCTTTACAGCTTCGGATTGTTTGATCACCTGCTGCTTTTCACCTTCGGCTTCGTTGATCTTCGCGTCGCGCTCACCTTCCGATGTCAGGATAACAGCGCGCTTTTCTCGCTCGGCGCGCATCTGTTTTTCCATGGCGCTAAGAACATCTTGCGGCGGGTTAATATTCTTGATCTCGTAGCGAAGCACCTTTACGCCCCAAGGGTCACTCGCCTTGTCCAGCTCCGATACAACATTCTGATTGATCGTGCCACGTTCTTCGAACGTGCGATCCAGGTCAATCTTGCCGATCTCACTACGCAGCGTGGTCTGTGCAAGTTGTGAAATGGCAAACATGTAATTGCCAATGCCATACGAAGCGCGCCCTGGATCCAGTACCTGCATGTACAGAACGCCGTCAACACCCACCTGAACATTGTCATTTGTAATACAAATTTGTTCGGCGATATCGACCGCCTGCTCCTTAAGCGTGTGTTTGTAGGCGATTCGCTCAAGAAACGGAATGAGGATGTGAAAACCCGCATTGAGTGTCTTGGCGTATTTACCCAGTCGCTCAATGACATATCCATTCTGCTGCGGAACGACAACTGCTGTCTTGAGCAGAATAATGATCGCAACAAATACAAACCCAAGTGAAACGATAAGTGATTCCATAATTTACTCCTACTTGCTCTTATTCTGATTCGACATGTAGCGTCAGGCCATCAACCTTGACAACTTTAACGCGTGATCCGGCGGCTATGACCGCGGCACCGGTATTTCTGACGGTCCAGTCCGTGCCACGATATTCAGCACGTGCTTCACCACCAGCCGCGAGCTCCTCGACGATATTGACGGTGTCGCCCGATATAGTCGCGCGAAATCCCTTCGCCCCACCCCTGATTTTTTCATAGAAGCTCTTGCGGAAGGTAAAAAACGAAATCAGCGAAAGCGTTGCGAATGCGGTCCACTGGGCCCATTCGGGCATCCCGATGCCGAGCATCTCTGCCAGACCCACAAGCGCCGCCGAAACACCGAGAAACACAAGATAGAACTGCGCATCGATTGCGAAGAGTTCAGCGCCGAGAATAACCGCGCCAAGTATCATCCATCCCCACCAGGTCATAGCTCCGCCCCTTTGATAGCAAGCCGCTACTATATCGCGATTTGATCTTTCACGGCAGATTGAAAGCAGCTCACATCGTCCCAATATGCGGTAACATTCCGGGCGCCGCTAATAATTAAAAACAAAGGGGTTTGGCATGCAGGCAATCATCGATTGGGTCACGCGAGTCTTCTGGCAGGACCCTGCCGTATGTTTTCGAGGGGCCGACCGATTTGCTGACTACGTCGGTTGCGTGAACGGGATTATCTGGAGCGAGGCACTCATCTATCTTTGCCTGGGCGCCGGGCTGTTCTTCTCCATCCTTACTCGCTTTGCCCAGGTCCGGCATTTCAAAGAAATGCTGCGGCTTTTGTTTTCGAACAAAGAATCGGATCAGGGTATATCTTCTTTTCAGGCTCTGGCTGTCTCGCTTTCAGGCCGCGTTGGCACGGGTAACATTGCCGGAGTGGCAGCGGCCATCGGATTCGGCGGTCCCAGTGCCGTGTTCTGGATGTGGGTAGTGGCGTTTCTGGGCGCCTCTACGGCGTACATCGAATCAACGCTTGGCCAGATCTACAAAGAAGAAGACGAAGGCCAGTATCGAGGCGGCCCCGCGTATTACATCGAGAAGGCGATGGGGCAAAAGTGGTACGCATGGATTTTCGCCATTGTAACAATCATCGCCGTAGGTGCTCTTTTACCTGGCGTGCAATCCAACAGCATCGGCAATGCGGCCGAATTGGCATTTGGCGGCGAGTCCACTATCGATTTTCTCGGTGACACCATTCCACTCGCAAAAATAGTTACAGCCATTGGCGTTGTAGCGATACTCGGTTTCATTATTTTCGGCGGCGTAAAACGAATCGCGCACTTCACGCAGATCGTCGTCCCGTTCATGGCACTGGGCTACATATTGATCGCTCTCGGCGTCATCTTGTATCACTTCGCAGAGTTGCCGCGAATATTCGAATTAATTATGAAAGACATTTTCACTCCTATGGCCGGATTCGGTGCGGCGATCGGCTGGGGTGTGAAGCGTGGTGTCTATTCGAATGAAGCCGGACAGGGAACAGGACCGCACGCCGCTGCGGCCGCCGAAGTCGACCATCCCGCACAGCAAGGGCTGGTGCAGGCGTTCTCCGTTTACGTAGATACCCTGTTCGTCTGTTCGGCGACGGCTTTCATGATTCTGATTACCCAGCAGTACTACGTTACAGACCTCAGCGCAGAAATCAGCGGTGGGATGCTTGCCTCCGATATTTCCGCCAACAGCCCGGCATTCACACAGTTAGCGCTTGAGAGCGTCATGGGACCAGCAGGAAAGGTCTTTGTCGCGATTGCATTGTTCTTCTTCGCATTTACAACATTGCTCGCGTATTACTACATCGCCGAAACCAACGTCGCGTATATCCGGCGCACCATTCGCTTCCCCGGTGAGCTAGTCGTGTTGAAGCTCGTCCTGATGACGTCGGTATTTTTCGGCACCGTACGGTCGGCAGATCTTGCCTGGGCGATGGGTGACATTGGCGTGGGTTTGATGGCCTGGCTCAACATCATCGGAATCTTGATCCTGTTCTTCATGGGTAGTCCGGCGATCAAGGCGCTCAGGGACTACGAAAAACAGAAAAATGCAGGCGTTGAGAAATACACGTTCGACCCCGAGGCGCTTGGGATCAGGAACGCGGACTTCTGGAAGAAATAGACCCGTTACTTATTGGGGAAATTTAGCGCCTTGTTATCGACGGCCAGCGATGCTTCATGTATAGCCTCCGCCAGACTTGGATGCGCGTGAATGGTGCGTTGAATATCTTCTGTGCTGGCTGAGAATTCCATTGCTAATACAGCTTCCGATATCAGCTCACCGGCCATCGGGCCAACGATGTGGACACCTAGAATCTCATCGTCATCTTTCGATGAAATAATCTTGACCATGCCCGATGTCTGCTCCATAGCCTTTGCACGTCCGCTCGCGGCAAATGGAAAAGAACCGGTCTTGTACGCACGACCCGACTCCTTGACCTCCGCCTCTGTCTTGCCGACCCAGGCGATCTCCGGCGCAGTGTAGATCACTGCCGGAATAACGTTGTAGTTAACCTCGGCTACTTCACCAGCAATCAGGTCGGCTGCCATCACACCTTCTTCTGAACCCTTGTGGGCCAGCATCGGTCCGCGAACACAATCGCCTATGGCGTAAACGCCTTTAACGCGCGTGCGGCACTCATCGTCGACAATGATGAAACCGCGATCATCAAGATGAATGCCGGCATCGTCAGAAAACAGGTTGTCAGTGTGCGGCTTGCGTCCCACAGCAACGACAAGCTTATCGACTTCAATTGATTGCGATCCGTCTTTGTCGTCGTATGAAACCTCAACGCCATTCTTGCCGGCTTTCGCTGCAGATACTTTGGCACCGAGCTTGATAACGATCCCTTGCTGCTTGTATTCCTTCGCGGCAACCTTCGCTACATCGCGATCAGCCATGAACAAGAAATCGTCCATTGCTTCGAGTACAGTGACTTCGGCTCCGAGTCGCGACCAGACACTACCGAGCTCCAGGCCGATAACGCCTGCGCCGACAACACCGAGTCTCTTCGGTACGGCATCAAATTCCAGCGCACCCCACGAATCAACAATCTTGTCGTCGTCAAAAGGGGCAATCCCGATTTCTATCGGCGATGAGCCAGACGCCAGGATGACATTCTTCGCATCAATGACCTCAACATTTCCTTCGACCGATGTGAACTCCACCTGCTTGCCAGCCAACAACTTGCCATGACCGATCAATCCTTCAATCTTGTTGGCCTTCAGTAGCCCGGCAATACCGCCGGTTAGCTGTCGGACAATACTGGCCCGCCGCTTTTGCATGGTGGCCAGGTCCAGTTCAAGTTCGCCGGTCTTGATCCCATGCTTCTTGAATTCATGTTGCGCTCGATGAAATAGCTCGGAAGACTCCAGCAATGCTTTCGACGGAATACAGCCCGCATTCAAACAGGTACCGCCAAACGCGTTCTTGCCATCTTTATTCTTCCATTCATCGATACAGGCAACGGTCTTACCGTGCTGCGCCGCTCGAATGGCCGCGACATATCCTGCCGGTCCGGCACCAATTACAACTACATCGAAACTCTTGCTCATTGTTTTCATAAGTCCTTAGTAGAGAATGCGATCAAACCTGCAACAGCAGGCGCGCCGGATCCTCGAGTTGATCTTTGATCGAAACGAGGAATTGAACTGCCTCTTTGCCATCAATTATTCGGTGATCATAGGTGAGCGCCAGATACATCATCGGCCGGGCAACTATATCGCCATCAACAACCATTGGCCGCTGCTGAATAGAATGCATGCCAAGTATCGCGCTTTGCGGCTGATTAAGAATCGGCGTCGACATCATCGACCCGAAAATACCGCCGTTAGTAATCGTGAACGTTCCGCCGGTCAGGTCTTCCATACTGATAGTCCCGGCTTGCGCCCTGGCCGCTACGTCATTCAATGCAGATTCGAAGTCCGCGAAACTCATCTGATCAACGTCGCGAATCACGGGTACCATCAATCCACGCTCGCTTGATACCGCGATGCCGATATCGAAATAATTGTGATAAATAATGTCCGTACCTTCAACGGACGCGTTAACAACCGGATACAGCTTCAGTGCTTCGACGGCCGCTTTGGCAAAAAACGACATAAAGCCCAGACGAACATCGTGTTTCTTCTCGAAAGACTCTCTGTATTTCTTTCGCAAGGCCATGACTTTGGTCAGGTCAACTTCATTAAACGTCGTTAACATCGCCGCAGTTTGCTGAGCGTCGACAAGGCGCTCGGCGATGCGGGCGCGCAAACGCGTCATCGGCATGCGCTGCTCAGTCCGTTCGAGACCAACCTCGACGCTTTCAGTTACAGCTGGCTGCTGGTCACCTGGTGTGACGTTGGCACTGTCATCCGACTTAAGGAATGACATGACGTCCGACTTTGTAATCCGACCATCTTTGCCGGTACCGATAACCATCGTCGCATCCAGATCATACTCGTCGAGCAGACGGCGGACCGCGGGACTGGTCTTGATCGGACCACTACTTTCTTTGGCCACGGTTACAGCGGCCTTTTCCGCCGGAGCCACACTTGCTGCGACCGGTGGTTCGGCCGACACTTCGCCCTCTTCGAGAATCGCGAGGACATCACCTGCTTCTACCGTCGCTCCATTTTCGACAACGATCTTGGCAATCGTCCCTGATGCCGGCGCCGGAACTTCCAGCACGACTTTGTCAGTTTCCAGATCGACCAGATTTTCGTCACGCGATACCGACTCGCCAACGTTCTTGTGCCACGCAACCAACATCGCGTCGCTGACCGATTCAGGCAATGGCGGAACCTTGATCTCTATACTCATTTGGACTTCCGTTTTGTTTTTTCGGGCTTGGTAACTTTACTGGCCTCGGACTTGATACCGAGCGCCGCTTCGACCAATGCCTGTTGCTGTTGAAGATGAATCTTGAAAACGCCGGACGCAGGCGCTGCCGCACCGGGCCGTCCCGCGTAATAAAGTTGTTGATGACTCTGCAACGGTTCTTGCAGACGATGCTTGATCTGATACCAGGCGCCTTGATTAAGAGGTTCCTCCTGACACCAGACAATGTCTTCGACGTGATTGTATTGCTTGATGAGGTCCGCGTAGTCATCGATCGGGAAAGGGTAAAGCTGTTCCAGCCTGATCAGCGCCACGTCTTTAATACCATGAACTTCTCGCGCTTCGAGCAGATCGAAATAGACTTTGCCACTACAGAAGACGAGACGACGCGTCTGTTCTACCTCGATCGCCTCGATTTCGGGGATAATCAACTCAAACCGGCCACTAGAGAGCTCACTTATTGGCGAGACTGACATCTTGTGACGCAACAGGCTTTTGGGCGTCAACACGATCAACGGTTTTCGAAACGACCGCACCTGCTGGCGTCGGATCATGTGAAACATTTGTGCAGGAGTTGACGGAATGCAGACCTGAATATTGTGCTCAGCACAAAGTTGCAGGAATCGTTCAAGGCGTGCGGATGAATGTTCCGGTCCCTGCCCTTCATAGCCGTGTGGCAGAAACATCGTCAAACCACACAAGCGACCCCATTTGGCTTCCCCGGAACTGATGAACTGATCAATGACCACTTGCGCACCGTTTGCGAAGTCACCGAACTGACCTTCCCAGATCACCAGTGTATTTGGCTCGGTGCTGGCGTAACCATATTCATAACCGAGGACCGCTTCTTCTGAAAGAAACGAATCGATCACACGAAACGCATTGGGCCGGTCAACGACATGCTCCAGCGGTGTGTACTCCCGATTATTGAGTTGGTTGTGTATGACTGCATGGCGATGAAAAAACGTACCGCGACCACTATCCTGTCCGACCAGGCGTACGTTATGGCCTTCCCGCAAAAGCGACGCATACGCCATCGTTTCGGCGAAGCCCCAATCCAGGTCGGCGTCGCCCGCCACCATATTTACACGCTGGTCCATGATGCGTTGTACGCGACCATGTGGTTTCACATCCGGTGGAATTGTGGTTAGCAGTTCGCCAATATCAACAACTGTCTTTGGACTAATCGTCGTATCAACAGGGTCATCCCAATTCGTATGCAGGTACGGTGTCCAGTCGACTGTAAATTCGTTGCCGATCATGCCAAGTGATGCGGCCTGCACATGCTCACCTCGGTCCATGCGGTCGCGGTATTCATCCTGCAGTGCGCTCACACCGGCATCCGTCGTTACCTGAGATGTAACAAGACGTTCTGCGTACAACTGCCGCGTTGTTTTCTGACCTTTGATCTGGCTATACATGACCGGCTGGGTCGCTGAGGGCTCATCGGCTTCATTGTGTCCAAGACGTCGATAACACACGAGATCGATAACGACGTCTTTCTTGAATTTCTGTCGGTATTGCAGCGCCAGACGTGTGACGAGAATAACGGCCTCGGGATCGTCACCATTAACGTGGAAGATCGGCGCTTCGATCATCTTGGCAACGTCACTGCAGTACTCGGTAGATCGGGAGTCCGACGGTCGACTCATCGTGAAACCAATCTGGTTATTCACGACGATGTGCACAGTGCCGCCAGTACGAAAGCCGTTTATCTGCGACATCTGAAAAGTTTCAGTCACAACGCCCTGACCTGAGAACGCTGCGTCACCATGAATAAGAACCGGCAATACCTCCTGCCGCTCGTCGTCACCGCGACGCTGCTGGCGAGCTCGTACTGAACCCTCGACAACAGGATTCACTATCTCCAGGTGTGACGGGTTAAACGCGAGCACGATGTGAACATTGCCGCCAGGCGTCTTCATATCGGCAGAAAAGCCCTTGTGGTATTTCACGTCTCCGGAGCCCTTCAGTTCCTCCAGATCATAATTACCTTCGAACTCCTCGAAGAGTTCTTCCGGTGATTTTCCGAGAATATTGACCAGTACATTGATGCGGCCGCGATGCGCCATCCCCAATACGATTTCCTTGATGCCCGACGCACCACCCTGCTGAATGATGTCATCAAGCAATGGAATCAGGCTTTCGCCGCCTTCCAGAGAAAATCGCTTTTGACCGACATAGCGAGTGTGCAGGTAACGTTCGATGCCTTCTGCACTGGTCAGTCTGTCGAGGATATAAAGTCGCTCTTCGTCGCTGAGTACATTGGCTACAACACCTTTCTCGAATCGTTTTCTCAGCCAGAGACGCTCACGTGCCCTTGAGACGTGAGCAAACTCAGCACCAATCTTGCCGCAATAGATTGTTTGCAACAGCGCGATGATATCGCGCAGCTTCATACGCTCGTTACTTGTGCTCGCCAGCCCACCGGTAAAGAATTCGGTGTCCATATCCGATTCAGTCAAACCGAGATAATCCAGCTTGAGGACGCCCGGCATACGTCGTTCCATCAGACCCAAAGGATCCAGATCAGCGATTTGGTGTCCGCGAAGGCTGTAGACCTGAATAAGCCTGGAGACGGCCGCCTGTTTTTCACCGGATGTCGAGGCCTTACCGGTAGAGGTCTTGAGAATCCGACCTGCCTTGCGGCCAGCTTGTGATTCCTGCAGCAACTGTTCCCTGATCGCCGAATGCGCGATTTCCGTATCGGGATCACCCATCGCTGCAAAATAGTCACGCCATTCCTGAGTCACCGAATCCGGCTGCTCGAGGTATTGCTCGTACAGCAACTCGACAGCGCTCGCATTGCCGCCAAATAGCGGCGTCGAGGCCAGTTGATCTTTGAGAGAATGACTCATCTTTTCAGGAGCTTATGCAGCCCTGGCATTCTGGAGTACGGCGACTCCGGCCAGAGCGTAAAAAAGGGGCGCTAGTTTATCTCAAGCGCCAACCAGAAGGAACGCATTAGGCCCAAATCCGGCTCAGAGCATTTTGAACAGGTTTACAAGCTCGTAACAGACCAGACAGGCGTAAAAACTGAAGAATACGGTCAGAAAGAGACCTGTTCGGAAACTGTTCAAGAACCGTGATTTTGCGAGAAATACCAACACCAGGATCCCGAAACCGGTCATTGCGAGCTTGATGCTCGTAAACAATGCCGTGCTGTGCGCCATGACCGCACTCATCACAGGATTCACCTCAATCATCCCGAGATCAATTAATTGCAGAGTCAGGAAGGCGTCAGCGCAAGACAGCAACATGGTGCCGGTTGCGAGAAAGAACAACCATGGGTGGTGCCAGTCCAGAAATATGACTTCCTCATCAACTACGCGACGATGGTCATGACGACGAGATCGCAGGAATCCGAACAATACCGTCCGCCATGTGACTATGCGGCGATCGGTCTCGGCACGTTTATCAGATACTGCGCGACTAGCTTCCATTCGATCCTGCTTCCTTTTACTCTTGATTACTACTTTCAGCGCTTGTATTCATCAGCAAATAAGCGATCAAGTCATCTCTATCTCGCTGCCCAAGCACACCACCAAACGTCATTCTGTTACCGGGCAAAAAACGGCCAGGCTGAGCCAGCCAGGCATCCAGCGCCCTCGGCGTCCACATAAAATCGGCTGCTTGCATCGCTGGCGAGTAATCAAATCCTGCCTGCTCACCAGCACCTCTGCCAAAAAAACCGAATAGCGCCGGGCCTATCATATTAGGTCCGCCTGCATCTAAGCTGTGACAGGCTTTGCAAATCATCGCCTGCCGCTCTCCTTTATTGCTATTGGCAGACTGATACTGTTCAAGCGCCAAATATTCCGAGACACCTAAAACCGTCTGTTCACCCAGAGTTGCCGCTGACAAATGCGTCACCTCCTGTTCCTCAGACAGCTTGTCCTGAGAATCGTTTCCACAAGCTGCCAGAAGCGTTAATACCGCTGCGACTGTTAATCGATTGGAGAAGTTATTCAAGGCCAACCCTCAAAACCAGTACCAGCCTAAAATATAGAGCAATTTCCGGGCCAGCGCTTCATCGTTTTGATTTTAGACGCTATTATAATTCCTGGCCGTACCCGGTGCCGATGTTTTGTATAATTTGCCGACAGGAAAGTAATGGATAGAATGCGATGAAGGGCTACACAGGTGTATTGGCCGATGGTCAGGCGGTTCATTATGTTGACAAGAAGCGTTGGCTTTGGCTTCTCTCCGTGGTGTACCCGTTGCAGCCTTTCATCACGATCGCCTTGCATGCCAAGACTGGCGTCGAAGCGTGGTTCATCCTGCCGTTCTTCACTAACTTCGTTTTGGCCCCGCTGATCGACTGGGTCGTTGGCGTGGACAGGAACAACCCTCCTGAAGAAGTGGTCATGCAACTCGATCAGGACTTGTACTACCGCCGACTAACTTACGCAGTGGTCCCACTTCACTACATCACCCTGATCGTATCCATCTGGTACGGTGCGACCCAGCCCATGAGCTGGTGGGCGTTCGCGTTATTGGCCGCGTTCACCGGTATGACGGCCGGGCTTGCGATCAACACAGGTCATGAACTAGGACACAAGAACTCCAATATCGAAAAGCAGCTCGCGAAAATAGTGCTTGCTGTTGCAGCCTACGGCCACTTCACTATCGAACACAATCGTGGCCATCATAAATACGTTTCCACATTCGAAGACCCGGCGAGTTCACGTATGGGCGAAAGTATTTACAAGTTTGCTTTGCGAGAAGTACCTGGCGCGTTCGCCGGTGGCTGGGCGATCGAAAAAGAACGTCTCACTAGTCGCGGAAAATCAATTTGGCACCCAAATAACAAGATTTTGCAGTCGTATGCAATTACTGCATTGATGAGTCTGATTTTTCTTGTGACATTGGGTTGGAAAGTGATTCCGTTCCTGCTGATTCACAATGTGTTCGCATACTGGCAACTCACCAGTGCTAATTACATCGAGCACTATGGCTTGCTCCGCAAGAAAAACGACAACGGCAAGCTGGAGCTATGCGAACCGCATCATTCCTGGAACAGCAACCACATCTTCAGCAATCTCGTCCTGTTCCATTTGGAACGTCATTCGGATCACCACGCTCACCCACTGCGACGCTACCAATCGTTGCGGCATTTTGAGAACTTGCCGCAACTTCCGAATGGCTACTTCGGCATGTACGTCCTCGCCTACATACCCTGGCTCTGGTTCAAAGTCATGGACAAGAGGCTGATGGAATTGCCACACATCGATGGCGATCTCGACAATGTAAACATCGATCCTGCAGCCCATCCGTCGATATTTCTGAAGTGGGGCCGCGACAAAATGTCGGAACCGACTTATACCAACCTTCCGGGGCTCTGATACT
>CAYWBZ010000006.1:0-3400 GCA_964456535.1 uncultured Woeseiaceae bacterium
TCCCGGATTTGGCGACCTTGATCTCGGCTTCGAACCGTATAAAAAGGAAGATGACGAACCTTTCATCTTTCACTTTCCGGATGGCAATGCATCGGTTGCCCGTCTTCTCGTTCGTCGTATGATTCCTGCGGTCGCCGCTGGCGACAGTATGGAAGATATCGTTACTGCACGATTCGAGTACCGGGAACTTGATAGTCCGGATTCAGCCGTTCGAATTCGACTCAACAGCACGGTAGTTCATGCGGAACATGCAAAGAAGAACTTGCAGGGCGACGTTCGGGTTACCTATGTCCGAAACGGGGAAGCGCAATTCGCGACTGCCAAAAAGGTCGTGATGGCGGGTTACCATGCGATAGCTCCGCATATCTTCCCGGAATTACCCGAAGACAAAGCAGGCGCCTTATCGAACGCGACACGAGCACCACTTGTTTATACCAATGTCCTTATTCGAAACTGGACAAGTTTTGCGAAGCTTGGCTTGCAGTACGCGTTTTGTCCGGGGAGTTACCATCATTCGGCGACTCTCGACTATCCTGTAAGCCTTGGTGATTACTCCTGCCCGAAGTCACCGCAGGAACCGATGATCCTGCATCTGACCAGAGTGCCCACTGAGCCTGGGCTCAGCGCGAAGGATCAGTTCGCGGCAGGCCGGAGGGATTTATTAACGACGTCCTTTGAAACTTTCGAACGTAATGTAAGAGACCAGTTGGGTCGAATGCTGGGCGACGGTGGCTTCGACCCGGCGCGCGATATCGCGGCCATTACCGTAAATCGCTGGCCACACGGTTATGCATACGGGTATGACACGGTAAACCAGAAGGTCGCGTTCGAGTATTCCAACTGGCAAGAGCAAGACAAACCCTGGCTCAGGGCACGAACACGCTTCGGGAACATTGCTTTCGCCGGGACAGACGCCGCATCCGAAGCGATGACGGAGGTTGCGATCGAGGAGGCGAATCGGGCGGTCAGTGACTTGCTTCGGTAGCTTGCAACCCGCACGTCGGTTCACTAACACTAATCCTTTCTGGCGGGCTGGTATATCATGCGTGATTCTCGACGTTGACTCGGACAGGCAGCAAGAACTATGCAGGTAATTCGCACGTTTGACGGCGAAGAAATCGACGGACTGTCTGCTGGCAGTATCGTGACTATTGGTAATTTCGATGGCCTGCACCTGGGGCATCGGATGTTACTCGATAGCGTGCTTGAGCAAGCCCGGGCTTCTGGTTTGCCCGCCGTTGTCATGTGCTTTGAACCTACCCCGTTGGAGTTCTTCTCGCCACTGAGTCCGCCTGCGAGGCTCATGCGCTTTTCCGAGAAGTGTCAGGCGCTGGAAGAGTATGGCATCGATATTTTTTGTTGCCTGGATTTCGACACCAGGATGCGCAGTGGTTCGCCCGACTGGTTTATCCAGGAGGTACTCGTTGAAACATTGAATGTGCAGCACTTGATCGTCGGTGACCAGTTTCGTTTTGGCAAGGATCGCGCGGGTGACGTCGCGGAGCTGCAGAGGGCTGGCGAAAAATACGGCTTCCAGGTGCGCGGAATGGCCAGTCTCGAAAGTGATGGCACGATCGTTAGCTCTACTCGAATCCGCAATGCCCTGTCGTCGGGGAATCTGCACCGTGCCGCAGAGCTGCTCGGGCAGAACTACAAAATGTCCGGTGAAGTGATTCACGGTCAGCATTTGGGGCGCAGGCTGGGCTTTCCTACGGCGAACATAGATCCGGATCGAATTCATGTTGCTCTAATGGGCATATTCGCAGTGCGAGTGATAGGTCTCGGGGAAGATGTGCTTGAAGGCGTTGCCAGCGTTGGAACGCGTCCGACCGTTGGCGGCACGAAGGTGCTCCTCGAAGTGTACATTTTTGATTTTGATGAAGATATTTACGGGCGGGAAATTCAGGTCGAATTTGTGGAAAAGATCAGGGAAGAGCTCAACTTCCCCGATATCGATGCACTCATCGAGAACATAAATAATGACGTCGCCATTGCCAGGAAGATTCTCGCGGAGCGGGATGCTGAGGCGCATTAGCAGCTCGGCACAAGCCTCTAATTAAGGAACATTAGCTTAGATGTCTATCTCACCTTCGGCAGGTATGCCAACGAGTATTGTCCGGCGGGGCTGGATTAATTTCGCACTGGTCAGTCTGCTGTTTTTTCAGGTAACGGCTGCGACCTTCGCCTCCCTCGGCGTGGCTTTGCCATTTATGATCGAGGAAATGTCCTGGTCATGGTCCGGTGCTGGCCTTGGATTTTCGATGTTGTCATTCATGGTTGGCATCGCCAGCCGTATGCCGTCCTGGACATTGACGAAATTGGGTGCACGCGCGACATTCGGTATCGGGGGGGTAATTATGGTGATCGGTCTGACGCTGATGGCGACTACGACCGGACTAAATCAATACGTGGTTGGAGCCGGTTTGGCAGGATTGGGCTACACCTCGTGTGCGTTGATACCGGGCGTCGCAGTTATTAACCAATGGTTACCGCACCGTCGTTCGTTCGCAATTGGTGCGTACATGATGATTGGTGGATTGGGCGGTGTCGCAGGCCCGTTTTTTGTTACCAGCATTGTGGCAGCGACAGGTTCGTGGCGATGGCATTGGTGGTTGATGGCCGGATTGATCGGTGTTTTGACTGTGCTGGCGGTCGCTCTACTCAAGAGCCGCCCCGCAAGTGCAGACGAGGATGCTAAGTCGACACTGTCGGCCGAAACCCATTCGGATAATGTTTACATGACACGGTTCGAATGGCATTTCAAAGATGTAATCCGAACACCGCAGTACTACATCATCGTTGCAGCGATGACGATGACGCTCTTTGGAGGAGTAACTACCAACAGTTGGGCGGTTAGCCATATGGGCAATCTCGGTATCCTGGTTGCCATCGCGGCCGGTGCACTCAGCGCGCAAGCACTGGTTAACTCTTCATCTCGCGCGTTTGGCGGAATACTTGCAACTTCCGTCGATCCGAAATGGTTACTGGCTTCCGCGCTGGTGGGAGAGGTCATCGGTATGTTGGCACTGTCCCATGCCGACAACATGACAATGATCGTCCTGTTTGCGATCGGAGAAGGCTATGGCTTTGGCATGTGCATGTTTGCGACGACAATCTTGCTGGTTAACTACTATGGGCCAAAGGAAGCACCGAAAACCATGGGCACCATGTACCTGATTACTACAGTGGCCATGTTTGGCCCGGTCCTTGGTGGCTACGTGGCTGATCACTACGGTGGGTTTGCTGGTGTATTTCAGGCGTACGCTGTGGTGTTGGCAGTCATTTTGGTTGCGGTAGTCACGATGCGACCACCAACATTGGCGGTACAGCGCTAAGCACTCAGAAAGGCCTGCACCTCATCCCAGCTTGGCAGATTGGCTCTGGCTCCAGCTCGCGTTAC
>CAYWBZ010000006.1:3500-23385 GCA_964456535.1 uncultured Woeseiaceae bacterium
GGTGCTGGATCGAGCATAACCATCGTGCCATGTTGATTTGCGATACGTATGGTCTCGGTCACTGCGGCAAGCGGGATCTCAAGCTGCAGCATGACGATGCTCGCCTCGGCAATCAGATTCGCTGCTGATTGCACATCTTCCGGCGTAATACGGGCATTCGCACCGGGAGCGACGGTAATTGAGTTGTCGCCTTCTGGATCAATGAAAATGGTAGCCAGTCCCGTCGCGTGGTCTGCATCACGAGTAACATGGCTGCAATCGATGCCGGTCGAGCGGAGGTCCTCAATAGCCGCGTCGCCGAAAGCATCCGCACCAACTTTGCCGACAATATGCACCGGAAGGCCACCTGCGGCAGCTGCAACTGCCTGATTTGCACCTTTACCACCCTGTGTGGTCGTGAAGTCGCCATGACCAAGTACTGTTTCGTTGGCAACCGCAAAATGCGGTACCTGAATCGTGAGATCAGTGTTAATGCTACCAACAACCACGATCGTCATAGGTGCTCCCTGGGAAATCTCGGCCATGCAGGCCTTGATTGTCTGTATTTTGGACTCAGATTGCTAGCGCCCGTACATTAGGTTCATTGATGGACCAAAATTCGACTGAACCGTGCGACTGATTCACGGTCTTTCCAAGCTTAGCGGTATGAAATTCAATACATGCAAAAACAAGAACAACTCAAAGACGACTTACCGTTGTTACTCGCAGCAATACTCAGTCTCGCATTGACGGCGCCGTTGGCGGCGCAGGAAACCGATCAGGTACTCGAAGAGATTACCGTTACCGCTCAACGGCATGAGGTGAGCCTGCAGGATGCTGCGCTCGCAGTTTCGGTATTATCCGGCGAAGACTTCGATTACTCCAATATCGGTCGACTTGATAATTTCAACGGCTACGTGCCGGGGCTTACCATCGCGAAAAACGACGGTGCCGGTCGCGTTGTTTCGATTCGCGGTGTCGGATGGGAAACCTCTCAGAACTTAAGTACTCAGCCGAGCGTATTGATGTACGTCGATGGTGTTTACATAGCTAATCCGCTGTCGATGGGCACGGATCTCGGTGATCTCGAACGCATTGAAGTATTCCGCGGTCCACAGGGAACAGAATTTGGCCAGGGAACAACGGGTGGCGCAATAAATCTCGTTACTATCCGGCCAGACTCGGAAGCAGTCAGCGGTAATGTTGGCGTTACGCTTGGTACTTACAACATGGTCCGGGCGCGCGCAGCAGTGAACGTGCCGGTTGGTGAGAATTCCGCTATTCGGGCGTCGTTCCAGCAATACTCGCACGACGGCTTCTCGGAAATCTCGGGTGGTGCATTCGATGGCTATGACCTCGATGATGCGGATTCATTCACAGGAAAGCTCGCCTACCTTTGGGAGCCGTCCGATGCATTCTCGGCCTATGTGACGGCTTTCATTTCTAACTCGTCACAACACGCTGCGGCGCAAAGAAATATCGACGAGCCGTTGGGTGGCGTGCGTGACTTATCACAAGACTTTCCCGGCATCTTCGATCTTGATAACAATGTTTTTTCGGCGATCCTGGAGTGGCGACTTCCCTCCGGTGCGGTCCTCAAATCGATCACTGGTTATCAGGAACTCGAAAAACGGCAATCGGTTGATGGCGACCGCATGAATGAGGCCTTGATAGCCACCGACATCCTCGGTTTCTTCGTCACAACGGCCAACTGGGACGTGCTGACGTTCTGGGACAACGACTCAGAGGCCTTCAGCCAGGAAATCAACTTCTCGTACACCGGAGATTCTGTTGACTGGGTCGTGGGCGCATATTATCTGGATCACGAAAACTTTAACCACTTCCTTGAGGCGAACGGTCCCGCGCCGTTCTCGGATTCAATCCCCGCGCTGGCCGACCCTGGCCCGATTACGCTGCCACCGTTCCAGTCGGTGCTCAATTTCGTTGAAGCCCGCACGGTGACTCGCGAAGATTGGGCAGCTTACGCACAGGCGAGGATCAATGTGGGTGAGCGCACCACACTCGTGGCCGGTGGCCGATATCAATCTGAAGATCAGCTGGATGAAGCAGTACAGTTCTTCTCCATTCCATCAAGCCAGATGCTGGATAATAACAAGTTCACCTGGAAGCTCGGACTCGACTACCAGCTTACTGGCGACCACCTGTTGTACGGTTTGATATCGACAGGTTGGAAGAACGGTGGCACAAACCCGGGAGCGCTCAACGGTGCAATCAATGTGCCGGTAGTTTTCCAAGCGGCTGAAGTAAGCGCTTTAGAGCTCGGTTCGAAGAACACGCTCGCAGACGGTCGCCTTCGATTGAACATTGCCGCATTTTTGTACGACTACGAAAACCTGCAATTCATGGAAGAGGACCCGGTGCCCTTCGCAGGCGGAGCCGGCAATATTCCATCGACAGATGTCTACGGTGTTGAATCAGAATTCAACTGGTTGCTATCGGATACCTGGCGACTTGACGGTCACCTGACGTGGTTGGACGGTGAATTTAACGATGACCACTTCACGCTTGACGTTGTGGATTTTCGCGAAGCGTTGGTGCCGGGCTTCGTCGGCCTGTTTACGCCTGAAGGTTTCAATGTACGCCTGAATTTGAGCCAGACCACAAACCTGAAGGGCAACACACCGCCCAAGTTGGTGGATTTCTCAGCGCGTATGGCGTTAACAAATACCCACGAGATGGGTAACGGAGTACTGACGTCGCGATTTGAATACGTGCATCGTGGCGAGTATCAGTACCGCGTATACAATAATCCATTGGTCGATACGGTACCTCCCTACGATATTTTCAACTTGTCGTTCGACTACCATATGCCCAATAGGAATCTCAGCGTTGGCCTGGGCGCATCAAATCTGTTTGATGAGGACGGTGTCAATTCACGCTTCAGTAATCCGTTCGGCCTGTTGACGACCAGCGAAGAGTTTATTCCGCCACAGGAAGTTTTTGGGTTCTTCAGGCTGGACTTCTGAAGCGCTAGTCCGGTACGAGAAAACGCGCTTTCAACAAATAGTGATCGGATGGATAAAGGCCCTGCTCAGAGCGCGACTTATCCAGTAAGATTTCCTGCGCCTGCAACGCGGCATCGGTCAGAATCCAGTCAACACGACTCGCGTAGTCGATTGCTTCAAGAAAACCGTGATGGCTGGGCTCCTCTTCCTGACCGAGCTCCTGCCAGGGATCTTGCAGAGTTGGCCAGATCTCGTTAATGAGAGCTCGAACACGGCCCTCTGGCGATTCGTTGAAGTCGCCCATCAACAACATTGAACTCTTCATTCCCAAAGCGTCTACCTGTTCCATCAATACCCGGATCTGGTGGAGCCTCGTGTCGGGTTTCAGGTCGTCGAGATGGACATTGACCGCGAGCAGGTCGTTATCAAAAAAGGCCCAGGTACAGAGCCGTGCGTATTGACTGCCAAATGAGGACGAACCGATGGTGGCCGGTGATTCCGACAGCCAGATATCACCGGACTCGCGGAGGGTCAGGGTGTCGGGGTTGTAGAAGATGCAGGGGTACATCAGAGATGCCTCCCATCGACGGTGCGTGTCCGCACAACGGAGGCCAGTCAGGCGATCAGCCATATCCTGAAGCTGTGGGTGCTTGCCTTCCTGAGTCGCAAGCAGGTCGGGACAATATTCAAGCAAACAACTGGCGAGAAAGTCTCTACGATTTTCCCAGCAATGTTGTTTGTCCTGCGGCTCGTCATATCGAATGTTGCTCGATATGACGGATAGCAGCTTGTTAGAAGGTAATCGCATACTTGTTTGATCTCAGGAGAAAATAAGAATATCACGTAGTTGTCGATGCACAACGTGAGAGACTGAACAAATGAAAGCGGTCATGTACAGGGCATTTTCAGTGCGGCCCGAAATAGAGCAACTGCCCGACCCGATTCCGCGCAGTGATGGCGTGGTGCTGAAAGTCATGGCAAGCGGTGTTTGTCTGAGTGACTGGCACGGTTGGCAGGGAAATGATCCGGATATCGAGCTACCGCATGTTCCTGGTCATGAACTGGCCGGCGTGGTGGAGGCTGTGGGTGATGAGGTTACCCAATGGAAGGTGGGTGACCGGGTTACGGTACCGTTTGTTGGCGGCTGCGGTAAGTGCCCTGAATGCGCCTCGGGGAACCATCAGGTCTGTGATCACCAGTTTCAACCAGGCTTTACTCATTGGGGTTCGTTCGCCGAATACGTGGCGATTCACTATGCCGACGTCAATCTTGTTCGTTTGCCACCAGAGATGAGTTTTGAAACGGCTGCCAGCCTGGGTTGCCGTTTCGCTACATCGTTCAGAGCCATAGTGGATCGGGGCCAGGTGTCCGCCGGCCAATGGGTCGTCGTGCATGGCTGCGGTGGAGTTGGTCTGTCGGCGGTTATGATCGCGAGCGCGTTGGGTGCGAAAGTCCTGGCGGTCGATATTTCAGATGAAAAGTTAGCGCTGGCTGTCCAGTTAGGTGCAATTGACAGTCTCAACGTAAATTCCGTGGCGAATGTTTCTGACGCTATCCGGGATCTGACAGGTGGAGGCGCGCACGTATCGGTAGACGCGATTGGAAATGCAGAAGTCTGCTTCAATTCGCTCAATAGCCTGCGGAAGCGAGGCCGGCACGTTCAAATAGGCTTGATGGTGGAGGAGGACAGCCAGCCCAAAATTCCGATGGACAAAGTGCTCGCGAACGAACTCGAAATACTCGGCAGTCACGGAATGCAGGCGTATCGATACGCCGAAATGTTAGAAATGATTGTTGCCGGGAAATTGTCGCCGGAGCGACTGATCGGCAAGACGATAAGTCTCGAAGAGTCGATTTCAGTGCTTACTTCGATGCACGACTTCAGTACTACCGGCGTAACGATAATTACCGAGTTCTAGCTGGCCCAAACGCACTCAGGAGTGTTCTTGTAGCCCCTCAAATGTTTTTGAATTGGGGCAAAAGTCGTTGTCACCTTTTTCGTTGCAGGTCAGCCAACGTTCGCACACGTCTTCAGACGTACAGTTCCGACAACGTCGCCGTACTTCACCCATGATTGTTTCAAGATCGCTCCTCGAAGCGATGGCAGGATCAAGCCCGATCGATTCGATCATTGATAACATTCGCCGTTCGGAGTTTGCGGCCAGATAGGATCGGTAGGCGAAAATCAATACAAAGGTCACGATCACCATCGCGGCAACAGTGATTATCTGGAAAAAAGACAGGTTCATCCGCTGAATATAGGCCTGCAGTGATGGAAATGAACTACGTAGATTCCGTCGGCGCTGTCGATCGCCCGCTGGTGAACCCCACTGGACCCGGTCATAATCGACGGAATGTGAGTTTCAGTAAGAGCGAACCGAGTGGTAAAAATAATTTCAAGAATTCTTGGATGGGGTGCGATCAGCGTTTCGCTGATCGCGATACTGATTTCGGGCGGGGTGTACATAACCACCTACCATCCAGATGCGGTCGAAGATGAGGCAATTATTTCTCTTGCAACGGCCCCGCAATTAAGGCCCGGGCAACAGTTGAAGGTCCTGAGCTGGAATTTGCAATTTCTTGCCGGCAGACCGGGCAACAATTTTTTCTTTGATGGCGGCAGTGATCCCTGGCCATCACCGCAGACAGTGATGGCGAACGCCAAAGCGGTGGCAAAGATAATTCGGCAAGAAGACCCCGACGTCATTTTGTTGCAGGAGCTGGATGATGGCGCGGAGCGGACGCACTTCCAGGATCAGTTACAACTAATCCTCAGCTTGCTGCCTGCAGACTATGTCGTACATACGTCAAGTTTCTACTGGCTGGCGGACTTTGTTCCGCACAGCGAGCTTCTGGGCGGTGTTGGCATGAAGATGTCAATTATTTCCAAGTATCGCCTGGCATCGGCCAAACGATATGCACTTCCAGCGATCACCACACATGACATATTGGCCAGGCAATACAATCTCAAGAGAGCCATTCAAGGGACGTACCTGCCCATCGAAGGGGGCGGTAAGCTGAACCTGCTTAATACGCATCTCAGTGCATACGCACAGGGAAGTGACACGATGCTGCGGCAGGTGGCGATGGTCGATAAGGTTCTCGGAGCTTATGCAGCCGCAGGGGAGCCTGTCCTGTTAGCGGGTGATTTCAACCTGTTGCCTTCCGACGCCGCTTATCAGGATCTGGGTGCTGGCAGCCGCAAGTATTACAACAAGGGTGGCACCGAGATAGCACCGTTACTTGAACGTTATAGCTCTGTGCCTTCGCTTCCAGAAACACTGGGTGATAATCGTCAGGACTGGTTTACTCACATTGCAAATGACAATCACAGCGAAGCACCAGACAAGACGATCGACTACATCTTATTTACCGGAAAGTTGGCCTTACGCGAGCACTATGTCAGATCACTGGATACGATCAAAATATCGGATCACCTGCCAGTAGTGGCTAACTTTACGCTGTCGCCCTGATTTTCAAACTTAACGCGGAAGAACAGCGAATACAGTACTGGCACGACCAGCAAGGTCAGTGCGGTGGCGAACGCCAGCCCAAACATGATCGTAATGGCCATCGGCCGGAACATTGCCGAGCCACCCCACAACAACGGCATCATGCCGAGTACAGTTGTCGCAGTGGTTAACAGGATCGGTCTCAGGCGTTGCTGACAGGCCTGCAGGACCGCATCGCTCTCGGTGCGACCAAAATCACGAATTTCGATCGCGATGCGATCCAGTAAAACAATAGCGTTATTGATAATGATGCCGGAGAGTGAAATCAGGCCGAGTATCGTGAAAAATCCGAACGAGGAATTAACAACCAACAGGCCGAATGTGACGCCAACCAGACCCAGTGGAATAGTGGAAAGGATAATTATCGGCCGTCGCATTGAGTTGAACTGGCCAACAAGGAGCAGCAATATCAGCATGCCGGCGGCTGGTAATTCCGCCGCAATCGACGCATTGGCATCGCCGGATTCCTCAACCTCACCGCCTATTTCGAAACGGTGTCCGGCGGGCCAGCCCTGCTGTTGTGAGTCCAGCCAGGGGCCGAGCGTTTTCATGACTTCCGTAGCCGTCGTCTCGGCTCCGACTTGAACCTGGAGTGACAGAGTACGCTCGCGATCGCGTCGTTCAATCATCCCGGACTCAAACGTCAACTCCACATCGGCGACCTGTTTCAGAGGGACGCCTTGTTGTGCGCTCTGCGAATACACACTCAAACCATCGAGCTTACTGAAGTCCTGTCGGTCGGCGGCCAATGTACGCAAGGTTACCGGGATCAGATCGTCACCTTCGCGAAACTGTGTGAGGTCGATACCGGTCAGACCGGCATTCAGCGAATACGCAACGTCTTCACTGCTCACCCCGGCCCGTCGCGCTAATTCCTGGTTAACTCTAACCAACAGTTTCTTTGTTTGCAGTCCCCAGCTGTTCTTGACTGCTGTTACGCCGGGGATTGTGTACAACTGGCCGGTGACCTCGTCCGCCATCGAATAAAGCGTATCAATGTTCTGACCCGACAAACGCACGATGATGGGATAACCCACGGGTGGACCATTTTCGAGTCGAGCGACCTGAGCTGATAAATCCGGTTGATTCTCACGTACATAATTATCGATACCGGCAATGACTTCGTCGACATCTTCACCTGACGTGGTGTTCACAATCACAAATGAGTTGGCCGGATTTTGATTGGGCGGATTCAGGCTCAGCATGAAGCGCGGCCCACCTTCACCAATGAACGTCAGCCAGTTCCGAACCTTCGGAGTTCCCGACTCCGGGGTGAGATAGTTGTCCCTGATGAAGCCATCGACGCCGTCAAGTACATCCTGGCTCGCTTCGATGGAAGTTCCGAGTGGCATTTCCAGTCTTGCAGAAAAAATCGGGTCTTCCGATGGTGCGATAAATTCCTGACGCACGATCCCCATGCCCGCAATTGCAAGAACGAACAGGAAAACAATGACCGCGAGAAACCGGTAAGGACATCGCAGAGACGCGCCAAGCAATCCGCGATAAAAACCGTACCAGCGACCGGAAAACTCGTCTTCGCCGGTTTGCGATCGCGACTTCACTCTTAGTGCGAATGTCGAGATCAGCGGTATAAATGTCATCGCAAGTAGCCAGGACAGTAGCAGTGCGATTCCCACGACGTAGAATATATCCGACGTGTATTCGCCCACCGCAGACTTTGCCATTGCAATGGGCATGAAGGCGATGGCCGTGGTCAGCGACGAAATGAGCAGCGGTGTCTTGAGTTCTTTTCCCGATTCGACCGCTGCTTCTATAGCGCTGGCTCCCTGCTCGCGCCGAACGAGGATCGACTCCACCACGACGATGGCGTTATCTACGAGTAGTCCCAGCGAAATAATCAGCGCAGCCAACGATATCTGGTTAACAGTGATATCGACCATTTCCATGACGAAGAATGACGCGATCATCGTTGTCGGGATCAGCGTGCCAACCACCAGACCGGTTCGCAATCCGAGAAACGCGATCATCACAATAATGACAATGAAAATAGCTTGCAGAAGACTGGACGTGAAATTATTAACATTGGTGTTAACGAGGTCGGCTTCGAACCAGACTTGTTCGATCTTGACTCCCCACGGATACTGGGCGATGAGTTCCGGCATCAATGTATTGAGACGCTCACCAAGACTCAGGACGTTGCCGCCATCGCGCATTGAGATCGCGAGCGCAAGCGCCGGCCGGCCATTCGAGCGGGCGACGCTTTGCGGTGGGTCCTTGTAACCACGATAGACATCAACAATGTCCTGCAAATACACGTGTGCACCGCCAGGCAATTCGATTACGGTGCGCTGCAAGTCCTCGACAGACTCAAAGTTACCAGTGGGTTCAAGTGTGATGCGTTCACGACCGCTGATGATATCGCCACCCGACGACAGAATATTCACTCCGGCCAGTGCTGCCGATAATTGCTGCGGAGAAAGTCTTAGTTCGGATAAACGTGAATTACTGTACTCGACGAAGATGACTTCCTGCTGCGCACCGTGAATATTGACCTTGGCAATATCGGGTTCATTAAGCAGGGTGTCTCGAAGCTCATCGGCAACGGCTTTCAGCTCAGCGTAGGAGAAACCATCGCCTACCAACGTATACACGCTGCCGAAAACATCACCAAATTCGTCATTCACCTCCGGAGTCATGGCTCCTTGTGGTAAGTCTGCTGTTATAGAGTCCACTTTGCGGCGCATGTCGTCGAAAATCGGCCGCATGATCTTGTAGCTTTCTTTAAAATTGACGTTGATGATTGAGATGCCTGTTCTCGACTCGCTGATGATGCTGTCGATTTCCGGCATCTCCTGCACCTTTTCCTCAATCTTGTCGGTGACGAGCTGTTCGACGCGCTCGGGACTGGCGCCCGGGAACTGCGTGGTGATCACCGCGGTGCGCACGATAAATCCAGGGTCCTGCGCTTTTGGGATGTTTTGAAGTGCGAGCAGACCGGACAGAACAACGAGCACGACCACGGTGATCGTAATGCGGTTCTTGTCTATCGCTGTGCGAGTGAGGTCCATCGTATCGTTTCCAGGTCAGGGGATCAGAACGCGCTGACCTTCACGAATGACCGACAAACCGGCCGTAATAACTCTATCTCCCGCCACCAGGCCATCGAGTACTTCAACACCCGACTGGCTCAGTTCTCCGAGTGCCACTGCGCGCCGCGTAACCACCACCTGACCGTCCTTATCCTGTTCAGCAATAAACACAAAGGTGCCTGACGGGCTGCGCATTATCGCGGCAACTGGCACAACGATGCCGTTACCCTGTGCCGAAATATCAAACTGAAACGTGACGTCGGCTGCCAGGCCAGATCGCAGGGCCGAATGTTTTTCGACGATCTTGATGACCACCGGGAATACGGCCTGGTTGCCGGCTGATGCGACAGCAATCTCTGAAACCCGCCCGGCGAACACCGTATCCGGAATCGCACCGAATGTGATTGATACCGGAGTATCTTCGTCGACGCTGCCGATAACGCTCTCCGACAAATCGAGGTTGACTTCAAACTCATCGCCGCAACTGACGGCAATGACCTGTTGCCCGGAGGAAACGTTTTCATTGACCTCTGCATCAATTGACACGATTGAACAATCGTCATCTGCGAGCAACCGTGTGTATGACTCATTCAGGCGAGCGATCTCCAGGGCTTTGCTTGCAGACGCCACTTGCGCACGTACCGCTTCTGCCTGAGCGCGCGCCTGATCCAGATCGTTAAGCGATGCATTCTCATTCGCGTACAAGCCTTTTGTCCGGTCGTAATTTGCGATCGCATTGCGCTCATTGGCCTGTGCTTCGACCAGCGTGGCCTGTGCCTGCTGTATTTGCAGGGAGTAACTGGCCGCGTCGAGCTGAGCAATCAAGTCTCCTGCATTCAGGCGTTGCCCGATTTGCACCGGTACAGCCGTAACGGTTCCTGCCACTTTAAAACTCAGCCGTGACTCGCGGCTTGATTTCGATACCCCGGAAAAGTTCCGGTCACGCACCAGTGTGTCGTCGCTGACCTGAACGTAGCGCACCGGTCGCAGACGCTCCTCTGCAGGCGCATCTTCACGGCTACAGGATGCCAGACCGCTCAAAGCCGCACACATCACGACTAATGTGAGAATGTCTATTCGTTTCATTGCTGCCCGCCTTTCAGGTGTGTGCGAAGTTCTTGAATGAATGCAGTTCGTTCATCTGGAGGCAACATGAAGTCGAACTCACCGACCGACCGTTGCATCGCCATGATCGTAATCAGAAACTGATGATGTGAATCTATCACTGCCCCGTTCGCGGAAAGGCTCGCGTCCTGAGCATCGAGCAATTCGATGATTGAAACCGTGCCGCGTGCATAAGCATCCGATACCAGGGCGAAGTTCTTGCTTGATGCCTCGTCTGCGGCAACGCTCAAGTCGATTCTGGCGTAGGCGGCTTTTGCGTCGCTCAATCGGTCGCGTATCTCAGCTTCCACCCGTTCCGCGGTTGCGGATCGAAGTGTCTCAAGTTGACGTACTTCGAAGCTGGCTCGCGATACATTCGCTTTTCGCAAACCACCCGAAAACAGCGGCAAGGTTGCCTGGATACCGACACTCCAGTCGTCAAGGCCCTCACCGGCGAATTGGCCGGCACCAGTACCCGATTGACTGAAGTTGCTCGTATAGCGCCCACCAATGCTGAATTCAGGTAACCAGAAGGAACGCTGTTCGCTTTTAAGTTCTCGCTGCTTCGCTGCCAGACGGGCATCAATCTGTGCGATCTCAGGTGCCTGGTTGAGCCCTCTATGAATCATGAACATTGAAAACCGCTCATAATCCGCAGGTCGTTTCACGAGTGAATCGATCTCCCGCCGTGTGATAGCAAACGGCTCATTGAAGGTTGCGTCGGCGAGCGCAAATCGGTCGCTCAGCGGTCGGTTCAATATCCGGGCAAGCGTTGTCCAGGATTTGGTCACCACCGCCTGTGCATCAAATAGTCGAATCTGCGCCCTGGCGACTTCCGCATCCCAGCGATAGATGTCAGCAGGGGTCGAGCTACCGACACGCACCCGATCGCGTGCCAGTTCGCGGTTCCTGCGAGTAACATTGAGGTTGGACTCTTCGACCACCAGCAATGCACGTGAATTCAGGACCCGATAATACGCAGTCGTCGCAGCCTGGATGATGTCGAGTCTGAACCTGTGCAGGTTTTCTTCACGATCGAGTTGCAGTTCTTTCTGAATGCTCAGTGCAGCCGTTGCGGAATCGGAGTAAATCAGCTGGCTGAGATTGATAGAGCCATCAGTTGTTTCCTCGGCCAGTAGTCCCGCACTGACTGAGGGAGATTCGCGTCGAGTGGTTGCACTAAGTCCGGCGTCGAACTGTGGCAATAACCTTGAGCGGGCACGTGCAAGTTCTTCCGTGCCGGCATACAGAGCATATTGCTCCGCCTGCAAGTCCAGGTTTCTTGCGAGCGCTTCGTTGCTTATTTCGACCAGCCCGTATGCCTGACCTGTCTCAGTCTGCCCCTGATTGAGGAGCGTCGCTTCAGACATGATTTCAAAACTTGGGCTAAGACCGATTTTCCGGGCGGTCGCCATGTTGATCGTTAAGGTCGGTTTGTTGGGTGATCCAACAGGCTGGTCTCCGGCACGTTCACCGAGCATGACTGCTTGCATATTGAGCGCATTGATCCGGGCCTGGCGACTGATATCCCGTGGTTCATTGTTGGTGGCCAGCAAGCCGCGCTCGACGTCGGAACCACCGATGAAACTATAGCTCGGCAGCTTGGCGTTATTGATAGCGTTAATGAGGTGGTCGAAGTCTTCGTTTGGCATGCGCGGTAAACCAGAAACGAATATTGCATCAACAGTGTCCGGAACCTTGTTCATGAGTGCATGGTCGGTTCCGTCGTGCAAGATGATCTTCAATTCGATGCCGCGCTCCGCACTGGTAGCAAACGCTCGATCTCGCACCTCTGGTATTGCTGAGGCGAGTTCCTGATCAACAAATAAAGCGAGTACTTTGTAGGGCACTAATTGCCCCAGGATATCGAGGTCATCGTTGAAGTCGGCGTAGGCGCCCAGGTAGTTCAAATTGGGTATGCCGGAGGTGCCGGCAGGCGACGCTTCGGGTAGCAAGCCGGTATCTACGATGGTGGGCAGGAATGTTGGCTTCGGGTGATCGCCCCAGGCCGCCACCAACTGATTTGAAACGAAGCCTGTAACAAGCAGCATATCGATCTGCGGTGCACTGTAGGCATCCAGCATCGCTTGCTCAATACTCTCTTTAGTCCAGTTGCCGCGAAACTCTTCAATAGTGATATCAAACTCACCCGACACCAGTGTAAGCAACTCATCGACGTATTTCTGCTGTCGGTCTGCCATACGTTCGGATTCGCCGTCGTACAAGATCGCAACGCCGAAATGCGGCTTCGTGGACACTCCCTGTGCATGTAAAGAATCGACCCACAGGCCGAGCAAACATGCCGCCGCAAGGCCGATAAGAGCAGTTTTTCTAGGTGCCATAGCTATGCTGGAAAGGTCAGGAAACGAGCGGCAAATGGTAACTGATCCTGAATGATCATGTGATCATAATAGCTACTGGGTTGGCGGATACATTTTCAAGTGTGCGCTTGCACCCAACGTACGATGTCAGCTGCACCAGCGGCACCCGCCTGGCGTGCGACTTCCTGACCGTTCCTGAATAGCGCGATTGTCGGAATACTCTGGATCCGGAATCGAGCAGCGATGTCCTGTTCGGTTTCTGTATTTAGTTTGGCCAGTCGGGCGGTGGGCTCCAATTGAGCGGCTGCTTGTTCGAATGCGGGTGCCATCATTTTGCAGGGTCCACACCACGCGGCCCAAAAATCCACTACAACGGGGATATCGTTACGACTTATTTGCGTTTGAAAATTATTACGGGTGAGCTCCAGCGGGCTGCCAACAAAAAGCGACTTGTGACACTTGCCGCATTTCGGATCATCCGACATTCGTGTTGACGGAATTCGGTTGACGGCGTTGCAGTGCGGACAAACGATATGTTGGGTTTCACTCATGATTAACTGTTCTTATGTTCCGACGCATAATAGAGCACTGGAATAATGATCAGTGTCAGCAGCGTTGATACCAGTATTCCGAAAATCAGCGACACGGCAAGGCCGTTGAAAATCGGGTCGTCAAGTATGAAAAACGCACCCAGCGTGGCGGCAACTGCCGTCAAGATAATCGGTTTCGCACGTATGGCGCCCGCACTAATCACTGCTTCCTGAAGCGGCATGCCCTCATCGACCTCTTGTCGGATGAAATCAACCAGAAGAATCGAGTTGCGCACGATGATGCCCGCCAGTGCGATCATGCCGATCATCGAAGTTGCAGTGAACTGTGCACCAGTCAATGCGTGGCCGGGCAGTACGCCGATGATGGTCAACGGAATGGGAGCCATGATAATGAGCGGCATTCGGTACGACTGAAACTGGGCGACAATTAGCAGGAAAATCAAAATCAGGCCGACTGAATAAGCAATGCCCATGTCGCGAAACGTTTCGTACGTGATTTGCCACTCACCGTCCCACTTGATGCTGTATTTATATGGGTCGTCGGGCTGGTTCACAAAGTGTTGCTCAACTGGCTGATCAATCTTTGAATATTCCTGAACCTTACCGACAAGGTCGAACATTCCGTACAAAGGACTATCGAGTGCACCGGTCATGTCGCCGGTCACGAAAGCAACTGGCAGCAGATCCTTGTGGTAGATAGTCCGCTCCCAACTGTCTTCCCGGATCTCAGTGATTTCGGACAACGGCACCAGCTGGCCGCTGCGATTGGCAACCCGAAGCGTCAGCAGCGTATCGAGACTTGCCTTGTTGGCTGTCGAGAATTCAAGTCGTATCGGTGTTGCGTATTTCTGGTAGTCGTTATGAATATAAGCGACGTCTTCTCCGCTAAGTGCCATTTGGATCGCTTGAGTGACGCTTGCCTGCGGTACGCCAAGCAGTGCTGCTTTATTTCGGTCAACGTGAACCACAAAACGTTGTGAGTCGGCTTCAACAGTATCGTCTATATCGACAATGTCTTCTGTGTCATGAAAGATCTGTCTCAGGCGAGTGGCAAGTTCCAGTTGACCGTCATAATTCGGCCCATAGACTTCCGCAACGAGCGGCGCTTGCACGGGCGGTCCCGGTGGAACTTCGACAACCTTGACTGAGCCACCGTAGGAGCGTCCGATTTCATCAAGTCGATCTCGCACATCTCGAGCGATGTCGTGGCTCTTGCGGTCGCGCTCGGACTTGTCGACCAGATTGACCTGAATGTCGCCGAGATTGGAACCTTCGCGCAGGTAATACTGACGCACAAGGCCGTTGAAGTTGATGGGCGCCGCCGTCCCGGTGTAAATCTGATAATCCGTTACTTCGGGGACGGTAGCCAGATGACCGGCCATCTCATGCAAAACTCTGTCGGTCTGCTCGACGCTGGTGCCCTCAGGCATGTCGAGAACTACCTGGAATTCTGACTTGTTGTCGAACGGCAGCATTTTCAATGCGACAAGTTGCACCACCACCAAACCGGCCGACAACAGTATCGCGATGCCAACTCCGCCCAACAGCATCTTGCGGGCGCGTCCGCCGTCGCGACCCTTCAGGAACGGGCCAACCATTTTTTCAAACCAGCGATGGGCCAGATCGGAACCCTTATCTTCATGCTGTTCTGTCGCGTCGTTACGCAGTAGTTTTAAACTTGCCCACGGGGTGAAAACCAGTGCTACGATCAGCGACAACAGCATTCCGATGCTGGCGTTGATCGGAATGGGGCTCATATAGGGGCCCATGAGTCCCGATACAAAGGCCATTGGCAGTAATGCAGCGATGACCGTAAACGTCGCGAGAATGGTCGGACCGCCAACCTCGTCAACCGCAGGTGGAATCGCCTCGAGCAGGGACGTGTCATTAAGCGCCATATGTCGATGTATGTTTTCGACGACCACGATGGCGTCGTCTACCAGAATTCCGATCGAGAATATCAGCGCGAAAAGCGAGACGCGGTTGATCGTGAACCCCCACGCCCACGAAGCGAACAATGTCAGCGTCAGGGTAATGACAACGGCTGAACCGACGACAACGGCTTCGCGCCATCCCAGCGAGACGAAAATAAGAAAGATTACCGAGGCAGTTACGAAGATTAGTTTCTGAATAAGTTTCTTGGCTTTGGCGTCGGCCGTTTCACCGTAGTCGCGTGTGACTGTAAATTCGACGTCGTCGGGAATCATAATTCCACGTAATTGCTCAAGACGCTCCAAGACTTCGCCAGCAATTACGGACGCGTTCATTCCTGGTTTCTTGGCGACCGCGAGTGTTACGGCTGGTGATCGCTCTCCGACTTCCAGGCCGATGCTTTGTGCCCCCGCGCCAGTACCGAATGTTACAAATTGTTCCGGCTGATCAGGGCCACTTTTTATCTCCGCAATATCGTCGAGATACACAGGCTTGCCACCGAATACGCCGACAACGAGTTCCGCAATATCATCGCTATTGGCGAAAAAAGTGCCGGCAGTTACTGGAACCACCGCATTGTCATTTACGATCTCACCTGCATGTGCGACGACGTTGCCTGCTTGTAGTGCCTGGCGCAGCGCGCTCGGCGAAAGGCCTTTCGCCGACATGCGTTGTGGGTCGATGATGACGTGCACGACGTTATCCGGACCGCCGATCGTATAGACATCGCGGGTTCCGGGAACCCGTTTGATTTCAGCCTCAATCGAATGTGCTATTCGCTGCAGTTCGTGAGCGCCTTTGGTTTCATCTCGTGTCCACAAAGTCACGGTTACCATGGGAACGTCGTCGATTCCCTTGGGTTTGATCAGTGCCTGCAACACGCCGCTTCCCTGCGGTTGCCAGTCCTGGTTGGACATGATCGCGTTGTACAAGCGAACGATAGCCGCCGTGCGATTTTCTCCAACCTTGAACTGAACTGTCAGCACCGCCATGCCGGGACGCGATACGGAGTAGGTATGCTTGACGCCGTCGATTTCTGCCAGTACCTGCTCCATCGGCACGGCAACCTGGTTTTCCACTTCCACCGCACTTGCACCCGGGAAGGGCACGAAGATATTAGCGAACGTAACATTGATCTGCGGCTCTTCTTCCCTTGGCGTCACAAGGATTGCGAAGAAGCCCAGCAACAGCCCCGTCAGCGCCAGCAGCGGTGTTAGCTTGGAATCCTGGAAGCGTTTTGCAATGGCTCCCGAGAAACCGAGTGGCTTGCCATCACTCATCAGCGCTGGCCACCGCCGAATTTTCTTTGAGATAGATACCAGCTTGTACCGGGTCCGTCGCGATCATTTCGTTTTCCGCGACGCCGGCGAGTATCTCGATTCGTGAATCGAAATTCCGGCCGAGACGCACCTGTCTCAACGTAACCTGATCATCAACCAAAACATAAACTGCAGTAAGTTCACTGCGCCGCACTACAGCTTGAGCCGGTACCAGCAGTCGTTGGGTTTCACCGATGACGAATCCGACTTTTACAAACATTCCCGGGAAAAGAGTGGCGCTGTCATCCGGGAGATTCACTCGTACAGTGAATGAGTTTGTTACCGGATCGGCTACCGGATAAAAAGTCAGGCTTTCCGCCGCTATACGCTGGTCGTCGGCGTAGATGAATGCTTTGCCGATTTCACGGATCGGATTGAACATGCTTTGCGGAACATCCACGTTAACTCTGAGCGACTGCAATGACAGACCGCTCATAATCGGTTGTCCCGGCGCCACGAGTTCACCGGGCTCGATGAAACGTTTTGCGACAATGCCAGCAAAGGGGGCGCGGACGACGGTATATTCGAGTTGCTCTTCTGCGGCGGTGACACCGGATTGAGCAGCACTTGATCGAGCTTCTGCCGCCGCGTGATTGGCTCTTGCTTGTTCAAAACGTGCTTTCGAAACCGTTTCGTTTTCAAACATGGTTGTGATGCGCTGGAATTCCTTGCTTGCTTCGTCAAGGCGGGCTTTCGCCTCTTCAAGAGCCGCGTTCGCAATGTGCAATGCTGCACGTTGTTCGGTATCCGTAAAGCGCACGATGACGGCACCTTTTGGAACGAAGTCGTTGACGTCGTAGCCTATCTCCGCGACACGTCCCGAGGTTTGTGCGGATACCGTGCTTTGATTGACAGCTTCAACGGTGCCATCCCAGATGCGCTCGCGCGGCGTGACTTCCGATACGACGGGCACCGCAGCGACTGTCGATTGCGCTGCTGAGCTAACTGGCACCGATCCGACGGCAACGACGACAAGAAAGATCAATCGAATAATGTGTTTGTTCATAATGTTCCGGTAGCCCTTTGCAGTCGATATTTGGCGAAGGCTGCATCGTACTGAGCATTATCATAATTACTTCGGCTCAAGGTGCGAAGTCCCTCGGCATCAAGAACTTCAGTGTTGGTTCCCTCGCCATTACGGTAGCGATCACGTACCACTCGCAGATTTTCATCCGCTTGTTCAACGGCATGACTGGCCAGCTTGATACGTGCGTTCGTTTCGTTCAATTGCAACCAGGCGCTTCGTACCTGTAATTCGATAACGGATCGTAAATCGCGGTATTCCCGGAAGAGGGCGCTCGATTGCAGCGATAGCGCATCTGCTCTGTCACGTGATCGACTGTTATCAAATATAGCCCACTGAAAACCGACGCCGACGCTCCAGAAATCTTCCCGGTTGAGGAAGTCATTCTCTATCGCCGTATAGCCTCCAACAAGTGCAAATTGTGGGCGGGATTGTGCACGTGTTGATTCCGCGCGGGCGCCAGTGGCATCGGCAGCTGAGTGCAGGCCTGCCAGCTCCTCGCGATTTGAAAATGCTAATTCCGTCAGTGCCGGCACCGAGTTGATATTAAGTCTTGAATCGAGACCGGGTAGATTCTCGTCAAGGCTGACAGTGTTGGCCAACGGTCGTCCCAACGCCTTGTTATAAACGGCCGCCGCTAAATCAACGTTGTTCTGAGCCTGCAGCTGTCGCTGTCGTGCCGCGGCGAGAGATACTTGGGCAGCGAGTAGATCGTTTTTGGCTACGGCACCTGTATTAAACATGTCTTCAACGTCATCCACATGCTGAGCAAGACTCCGGACCTGACTGTCTGCAACGCCTAGCTCACTATTGCCACGCAACACGCCGACATAGGCGGCCGCAACATTAAGTCGAACGTCCTGCGAATGCGCCTTGGCCCGCTGGCGGTGAGCGTTGACGCCTAATTCAGCTGCTCGCACGCTGTTACTCAGCATGCCGGACGTAAAGATAGGCAAGGTGACGCGGGCGTCTGCTGTGAGCTGCGATGAACCGCTGAATAGCGGTAGCTGACCGGGCAGGCCAGCACCGCTGAAGTCAAACGCCGGTGTTTCATTAAAACTGGCCGCATTCGCGCTGGCGACCAGGGCAGGCCAACGACCTCCCTTTGCGGCTGCTAATTCTGCTTCGGCCGCGGTCACTCGAAGCTCGGCCGCCTCAATGGTCAAGTCCTCGGCGGTAGCGATTTGCCAGGCCTCCTGCAGTGTTTCGCCACTTGCCAGCGGTGCCATGGCAATCAGTGAAATTACGAAGGCCGATAGGGAGTGTTTGTGCTTGTTCATAATGATCCTTGCCGATGTATCCGCGGAACTACAACACATCCCAGAGGTAGCTCTCAGCCTCGAAAACAGAGTCGGCTAATGACTTGGCAGATTCGTCCTCATTACGCAGCATCGCGCGTAGATTTTGATTCATCCTGCGCTTGGCTTTTTGGCTGAACAGGTGTGCGATAGTGACTGCTTGCTGATACTGGACGCTGTCGTCTTCGTCCATAGAGCTCACACGGGACAACACCGACAGCCCGACGAACAAGTCAATAGTGACGTCTGCGATTCGCTTCAGTGCGAACTGTTTGTTGGCTATCGCTTTACCGTGGCGGCGCAGAAGGACATCCGTCATACGCGCGAGCTCAAGCGAATATTTTTCAAAGATCAATGCATCGTCACGTAAGTCATCAGAGACCGCACCAACTATACGTTCGTTCCCCAAAGACGTTATCTGCGTAATCTTCCGACCAGCGTAATCCGAAAGCAGACCGAATCCCTTGATAGGGCTATTGAAAATATCATCGGTAGCGGACTGCAAGTCTCGCAGGAGTGTGCCTGGCCCTTTCATTCCTGATAAGGCAATGAAGAGGCGAAGGATTTCACTGGTGCCTTCAAAAATCGTCAAGATGCGCGAGTCCCGCATAATCTGCTCATACGGGAACTCCTTCATATAGCCGTTACCGGCCGCGATCTGTAAGGACTCGTTCGCAGCGCGGAACATGGCCTCGCTTGCGAAGATTTTGCTGATTGCCGCCTCTATAGAGTAGTCGCTGTGCCCGGAGTCGATGTAATGACCCACCATCCTGACCACACTCTCAGCCGCGAAACAGTCAACTGTCATGTCGGAGATCTTTTGCTTGAT
>CAYWBZ010000006.1:23485-25581 GCA_964456535.1 uncultured Woeseiaceae bacterium
TCGAGGAAGCGGTCCACAGACTCCAGGACCATTTGCAGCATCTCTTCATTCTCCGGGTTGATCTTCGGAAAAGGCCAGATCAGTGATTTGACGATATCGCCATAGAAAAGGGCTTTTGCCGGGCTGACATCTCGGTCAGTCTCCGAATTCTCGGGTTTGTCATTCATAACATGGCTCACAGATTGATGTGGGTGCTCGCTCAGGGCCTGAAAGCTCTAGCGACGTCGCCATATTTTGGCAGCGAGGAAGGCGCTGCGCCATAGGTATTACCGCGTCGCCAGGCAGCGGACTCGTTACGGAAAACGATTGGGTGATACTATCTCCGCGCACCCTTTCCGGACCACCAAAAAATGCTTGAAAAACTCGGCGCTATCCACCCTCTGCTACCCCCTGCCGCAGGCCTGCTGGCACTGTTCGCGGTCGCGATCATTATCGACTTAATCGTGAAGCAGGTCATGGTCCGTACCGTGCGAGCGTTTGCGAAACGGTCCAGCGCCACCTGGGACGACGCCCTGGTTGCGCACAACGTCTTTGGTCGTCTGGTGCAGGTTGTTCCCGCGCTGATTATCTACGTGGGTGTACCGTTCGTGGCCGGTCTGCCGGAAGGTGGTGCACAGCTCATTCGCAACATTGCGATGGGCTACATGGTGTTGATGTTGACGTTGACTCTGACCGCGATGCTCAGTGCTGCAAACGCGATCTACTCGGCTTCACCAATCGCAAAGGAGCGGCCGCTAAAAGGGTTCGTACAACTCCTGCAGATCGTCGTTTGGGTCCTCGGTGGCGTGCTGATCGTAGCAACGGTACTGGATCGTTCTCCGCTGTTACTGCTCAGCGGTTTCGGTGCGATGACCGCCATCTTGTTGCTGGTGTTTAAAGACACGATCCTGTCATTGGTAGCCAGCGTGCAACTCACCGCGCAGGACATGGTTCGCGTCGGTGACTGGATTGAGATGCCGCAGTTTGGAGCGGACGGCGATGTGGTCGATGTCCAGCTGCACACCGTCAAAGTGCAAAATTGGGACAAGACAATCACCACAATCCCGACGCACCGCCTGATCACAGATTCATTCAAGAACTGGCGCGGCATGTCGAAATCAGGCGCTCGCCGAATAAAGCGCGCCATCTATATCGACGTGTCGTCGATTCGCTTCCAGACACAAGGTGAGATTGATCACTTCACGCGGTTCGCACTGTTGAAGAATTACATCAGCAACAAGGAACAGGAGCTAACCGACTACAATGCAGGGCTCGCGGCTGAGGTGGATGTGGAAGTGAACAGGCGGCGGCTAACGAATGCTGGGACATTCCGTGCGTACGCCTACAACTACCTGAAGAATCACCCCAGGATAGACGACGGCATGACGCTAATTGTTCGCCAGCTATCCCCGGGCCCAGAGGGCCTGCCGCTGGAGATTTATTGCTTCACGAATACGACTGTATGGGCAGATTACGAAGATATTCAGTCGGACATCTTTGATCATCTGCTGGCAATCGTGCCGGAGTTCGGTTTGCGCCTGTTCCAGAAACCGGCAGGTTCGGATTTGGCAAATCTCAAGTAAACTGGCACCACACTGAGACGAAATAGGAATAATCGATGTCGCAACTACCTGACTTCGCCACCGTAAATCCGTTTGATGGAATGAGCGCCGATAATCCGGGTGCGGTACAAAATCTGGTGGCAGGGGAGTGGTGCGATACGCCCGCCTGTCGTGATGACATTCTCGACCCGATGAATGGCGAATTGTTTCTAAGGGTTCCTGACACCACAGATCACGGCGCCTTTATCGCAGGTCTTGGAAGTTGTCCGAAATCCGGGCTGCACAATCCACACAAACATCCTGATCGTTACGTCATGCTGGGCCGGGTATGTGCCAAGGCCGCTGCGCTTATGGCAACACCGGAGGTCGCTGACTATTTCTCCAAACTGCTGCAACGAGTTATGCCCAAGAGCTGGGCGCAATGTGCCGGTGAGTACCACGTAACAAGAACATTTATTGAAAACTTTGCAGGTGATGGCGTTCGTTTTCTGGGGCGCGGATTCTCCAACCCCGGCGATCATCAGGGCCAGGAGTCTCGCGGTTACCGTTGGCCTT
>CAYWBZ010000006.1:25681-29044 GCA_964456535.1 uncultured Woeseiaceae bacterium
GTGCAATTCACAGGTTCCAGTAGCGTCGCCGAGCGTATATCTACGTTGATGAACGGCGCTGTCCGACTCGAAGATGCGGGCTTTGACTGGAAGGTAATCGGTCCGGACTACGATGCGAAGTGGCTGGACTATGTTGCCTGGCAATGCGAACAGGATGCGTATAACGCGACCGGACAAAAATGTTCGGCCCAAAGCATCATGTTCGTCCACGAGAACTGGACTGGTGACTTGTTGCCGAAAATCGAATCACTGGCGGCTCGACGCAAGATTGACGATTTGACGCTCGGGCCCATTCTGACTTGGACCGACGAGCAGATCGATTCTCATATCGCCGCTGTGACAGCCATTGACGGCGCAGAGTTGCTGTTCGGTGGGAATCACCTCACTGGGCATTCCGTGCCCGACTGCTACGGAACACTTGACGCCACCGCCGTGCAAGTTCCGTTAAGCGCTTTGGCCGGTGAACACTTCGACCTGGTTACTACCGAGCTGTTTGGTCCGTTCCAGGTCGTCGTTGAATACGGCGACGATGATCTGGAGACGGTGTTGGCAATACTTGAGCGTATCTCGCACCATTTGACAGCCGCTGTCGTCAGCGCTGATGTTGAGTTCCAACAGGCGGTTCTTGCGGCGACCGTGAACGGCACTACCTATTGCGGCATGCGCGCTCGAACGACCGGCGCACCGCAGAATCACTGGTTTGGTCCTGCAGGTGATCCGCGCGGTGCCGGCATCGGCACACCGGAGGCGATCGCTATGACCTGGAGCTGTCACCGGGAGATCATTATGGATCAGGGACCGTTGCCTGAGAATTGGGCAACGCCGCCATCGATTTGAACAGTGTCTTGTAATCAGACGCCGAACGGATAGGTGTCGGGGAGTCCAGCCAGCTCAGCGGTATCGAATGGCTGTACGGCCTGCGTTGTATCAATCCAGATGTACTCATCAAACTGCTGCGGCAGCACGGCCTGAAAATAGTGACTCGTAAGCTCCGTATCCGGCTGGTATAGCACGCCAATAGCGCGCTCAAGACGTGGCTTGGACAAGTCCTTTCGTAGAGACGAAGATGACAGGTGTCGCAACCCCAGCAGGAAGCCGGGGAGACCGACATCATGAAACAACTTTTCGTAGCTGCCATCCCTGGACGGAACTATGCTCTTGATCTCCATTGGCCCATCCCAGCTCGAGGCAGCCGCGACAGTGCCGTTATCCGTGCCAAATCCTATGGAGTAGACGCTGTCACCGAATTTCTCTCGGCACAAACTGCCGATATTAATTTCACCCCGCGCCGACATTTCTGTAGCAGCCGCGTCACCGACATGAGAATTGTGAGCCCAGACAATCGCCTTGTTATCCGACCCGTAAAAATCTTGTAACGTTTGCAGCGTTTCGAACATATAGGTGTCGCGCAGATTCCATGATTCGCGTGAGCCGTAGTACATGACGCGATAGTAGCGTTCGGCATTGGCGACCAAACGGGCATTTTGAATGGCATCCAGAAATCGCTCGCCATCATGCTCGGCGTATTCACGGTGCTTTCTGGAAAGGTCGCCCAGCATGCCAACAACCTCTGCTTCGCACGAGCGGTATGATCTTGAGAGCGCAGCATGGCCGTACGTCGCCGGGTCTGTTTGCCAGGGAGTCAGGCAACCGTAGCGTTCCCGGGCAATATCAGCAGTTGCCGGATCGACCTCGTCCAGGTACTTCAGGATAGATCGAATAGAGCTATACAGGCTGTAGAGATCAAGGCCATGAAACGCGACACGCTCATCCGGCGGGATGTCGGCGTTGCGTATACGCAGCCAGTCGACGAACTCACGTACCTCTTCGTTGCGCCACATCCAGGTCGGAAAACGAGAAAACGCAGTCCACTCAGATGGCGGATAGTCCAAATGCCGCACGTAGTGATCGATGCGAGCGGCATCGGGCCAGTCACCCTCAATCGCCACGAATTTGAACCCCTTCTTCACAATGAGCTCGGATGTAATGCGACTGCGCAGTTTGTAGAATTCCGAGGTGCCATGGGTCGCTTCGCCGATCAATACGACTCGGGCATTGCCGATCCGCTCAAGCAGCGGGTCGAGATTGGCCGTTTCGAGGGAGTTAAACGGTTCGCAGGCATCGGCCACGTCAGATTTTAGCTGCTCGTCCGCGCTGACGGTCACCGGTCGGTTAGCCGTCCTGGTTATCGTGGACCAGCCTTGTGCGCCGACAAGCGGAACGAAACGGACGGCCGCTAAATCTTCAGATTTAAATCGGGTCTCCGAGACCCGGGTCACGCGAGTGAGTTCCTGGAAATTCCTGGACTCACCAATCGGGATGATCATACGTCCGCCGATCTTCAGTTGTTGTTTCAGCGATTCGGGGACTTCTGGCCCACCGGCGGTGACGACGATGCCATCGTAAGGTGCGTGATCCTTCCAACCAAGCGTTCCATCGCCGTGCAACACCTGCACGTTGTCGTAGCCGAGTTTCGCGAGGATGGATGCGGCGCTTTTCGCAAGTTCCTCAATGTATTCGATCGTATAGACTTCGCCGGCGATCTCGCCCAATACTGCCGCCGCGTATCCGGATCCGGCACCAATTTCGAGCACTTTTTCCCCGCCACGCAGGCCAAGCGCTTCAACCATGAACGCGACAATATACGGTTGTGAGATCGTTTGTCCCGCCGCGATGGACAGCGGTGAGTCTTCGTAGGCAAACTCTGCGAGCTCGCTGGGAAGAAACAGCTCCCGCGGAACCTCTCGCATCGCATTGAGAACGTTCTCGGATCGGACGCCGCGTGCTGCGACCTGATTTACGACCATGCTCTCGCGTAACTCTGAAAAGTCGGTCATAGCCTCACTCCGTTCTTCGCTAACGCGGGAACGACTCGAAAATACCACCTACACCCGCTTTGATGGCCGGCCCAGGATTGCTGCGGTCGCTATCTGTAACCGTTTTCTCGGCCCAGCCGTGCCACACAGGTTTGCGAGATTCGTTATCGAAAATATCCACGCCCAGCGTTCCCGTTGTGTAGGTGTGGACCGAGATGTCGTGGAAGTAATAGTAACTATAGGGAACGTGCCAACCCCAGTAGCCGCGATAGTTGGATGGGTAGGAATCGACTCTGATTTCATCCCTGGTTCCGACCGTGTAAGCCACGACGAAGTCAGCATTGTCTCGGCTATCCGTAAACGCGTAGCCCAATTGTTCAAGCTGAGCCTGAATCTCTGCCTTGATCATAGATTTACTGAGAGCATCGACAGGGATGGCATTTGATGCCGAAATATACGGTTCGTCATCGATCCACGAAAACGACTTGTACGCACCAAAGTTTGTGGTTTCGTCGAAATGGGACCCCGTTTTGATCGTTGCGCAAGC
>CAYWBZ010000007.1:0-20600 GCA_964456535.1 uncultured Woeseiaceae bacterium
ATCGTCGGCCAATGCCAGTGGTTGACGTACATTGATGCGCCCAGACAAGCTGCTCCTATCGCCAGATAGAAGTAGGGCAAGCTTTCGTAGATTGGTTTCGAGACCCACATGACAAATTCATTTTCCATAGCCGGAAGCTATTGTCCAGTGGGAAATTCGCTTTATGTCAGGATTTTCCTGCTCCGAACAAGCCCAGAATCCTCGAAAGTATTGATTCAGAAAGGCCGTCAACTGAGAGATCAGGTTCAATATCACCACAGTCGCCCCGCAATCCCTGCACTAATTGCTGTGCATTAGCGTCCATGTCCTGCTCTGTTATTGTATTTTCGAATGCCATCGGTATCTGCCTCCTTGAGATAACGTAAAAGGTAGCGCAGCACTATGTTCAATGAAGTGAGCTATCTCACACTGTGCGGTGTGAAATGCGCGATTTGCGACTTATGTAAAAGAATTTGCGCCTAGCCAGTGCCGCCGACAGTGATCTCATCGATCTTAAGGGTTGGCTGCCCGACCCCGACCGGCACAGACTGGCCTTCTTTACCGCAAGTGCCAACACCTGAGTCGAATTCGAGGTCATTGCCAACCATCGATATTTTTCTCAGCGCTTCCGGTCCGTCCCCAATCAGCATTGCGCCTTTGACGGGTGCCGTTATTTTACCTTTCTCGATCAGGTACGCCTCACTCGCCGAGAACACAAACTTGCCAGATGTAATATCGACCTGCCCGCCGCCGAAATTAGGGGCATAAATACCCTTGTCGACAGATGCGATGATCTCTTCAGGGTCGTGTGGCCCGGCGAGCATGTAGGTGTTTGTCATTCGTGGCATAGGCGTGTGCGCGAACGATTCTCGACGACCGTTACCGGTCGACTCAACGCCCATCAGGCGAGCGTTCAATTTGTCCTGCATGTAACCCTTGAGAATGCCGTCTTCGATCAGCACAGAATATTGACCCGGCGTTCCCTCATCATCGACGGCTAACGAGCCACGCCTGTCCGCTAGCGTGCCGTCATCCACAACTGTGCACAAAGGTGACGCAACTGATCGCCCGACCTTACCGCTGAACGCGGAGGTACCTTTGCGATTGAAATCGCCTTCAAGGCCGTGACCGACTGCTTCGTGGAGCAATATTCCCGGCCAGCCAGGCCCCAGGACGATCGGCATCGTTCCAGCGGGGGCCGCCTGCGCCTCCAACTGCACGATCGCCTGGCGAACCGCTTCCCGGGCAAAATCCATCGGTAGATCGCCATCCAGAAAGTAATTCAGGCTTGTGCGTGCACCGCCACCTGCGTAACCCTGTTCTCGTCGACCATCCTGCTCCAGGATCACACTCACGTTCAATCGAATAAGTGGCCGACTGTCTGCTGCCATCGTGCCGTCGGAGGCTGCAACCAGAATCAAATCCTGACTGCTCGCAAGACTGACGATGACCTGCTCAACACGTTTGTCGATGTCACGCGTTGCCGCATCAATTTCGCTGAGTAACGCCGTCTTCTGCGTGTCATCAATACTCGTTGTCGGATCATCTGCCGGATACAACGGCGCGACATCGGTACGGCTCCAGGCCTGTACACGCTTGTCCTGACCCTGGCGTGCGATGGCCCGCGCGGCACTCGCCGCCTGTTCCAGTGCCGCTAGTTGCAGCTCATCCGAATAGGCAAAACCGGTCTTCTCGCCACTGGTAGCCCGTACGCCGACACCTTGGTCGAGACTGAAGCTGCCTTCCCTAATGATGCCATCCTCGAGGGTCCAGCTTTCGTGGCGGCTTACCTGAAAATACAGGTCAGCGTAATCCACACCGCCGCGCATCATGCCGCCGAGTGTTGTGCTGAGGTTCTTTTCGTCGAGGCCGGCTGGCTCGAGCATCCGGGCCATCAGTGATTCAATTGAGTTTTGGTTCTTATTCAAGCCTGAATTCCGTAGTAATTACAGTCGCCGATTCGCAAGTGCCGGGAACTCACTGCGCAGTTTTTCCGGGAGGCCGGGATCGATATCGGCCGCCACAAAACAATTTCCTGTCGCCGCCTCGGCCAGAATGCGGCCCCAGGGGTCTACGATCAGTGAGTGCCCATACGTCGAGCGACCATCTGCGTGCTCGCCATATTGCCCCGGCGCGACTACATACGCCAGATTTTCGATGGCACGGGCACGCAACAGAGTATGCCAGTGTGCCTCGCCTGTGGTTGCTGTGAACGCAGCCGGCACTGTGAACAGCGTCGCTCCGGCATCCACCAGCTGTCGATAAAGCTCGGGGAAACGCAGGTCGTAGCAAATAGTCAGACCGATTCGCCCGCACGGCGTGTCCACGGTAACGACCTCATCACCTGGATACATCGACCTCGATTCACGATAAGACTCCTGGCTTTCGGAAAGATCGACGTCAAACAGGTGGATCTTGCGATAGATGACTTGCGCGTCACCCTTCGTATCGAAGACCGGACACGCGCCATACACGCGTTCGGCATCAATCTCTGGCGACGTGAGCGGCATGCTACCGGCAATGATCCAGATACCAAGGCGTTCGGACAGACCTGACAGGAAGGCTTGTATAGGGCCCTCTCCGGGCTCCTCAGCGGCCTTCGCCTTATCCCTGCCTCGTGCTGGCATCAGCGCAAAATTTTCGGGAAGAACAACCATCGTGCAGCCATCTTCCACGGCGTCACCGATGAGTTTGTCAGCAAGCTGCAGATTTTCACTTACGTCAGCCCCGCTGTTCATTTGAATTGCTGCAACACGCATTTTCAACTACTCGCTATCGGCCAGGCAACCGGCCAGTTCACCGCTGGCAACGAATGCTGCCGAATTGGTTGACTCGATCGACGGCTCATCCCACGACCCATTGATGGCGTAATAGACCTGCCCTACTTCCTGCAGGGGTTTTTTAAAAATCTGCGAGAAAATTAGCAGGGCTGCGGCGATCTGGGGACCGGCAACCACGGCACCCACTATCGGCAAGGTATTGCCGACATTCACGGATACAATCGCGGTCTGATTGTAAGTGCGCAAAGCAAGGTCGGCCTCACCCACGATGCCGATATCTGCGGCCGGTCCTTCGAGCGACAAGTCGCAGGTATAAGTCTTGCCATCATCAATTCTGAAGGTAGCTGCGATCTTGTTGAAGCCGAAGCCCTTGCTGAAAACATCGCGAAAATCGAGCGATAAGCGACGTGGCAATTCGACGATACTCATTAGGCCAAACACACGGCCAGCACCCGGATCAACCTCTACCAACTGTCCCTCGTCAAGTCGAACCTGCACCTCGCCATCCAGCACATCGAAGAATTCGGCGCGCGGGCTTCCCGACCAGTCGAGGTCGAACAGCATGCTCATGTTCTTGCTCACAATGCCGGGTTGATAGTTCAATCTGACCATCGTCTGTTCGACGTTGGTGCTGGTCAGCGTCGCCGTAATAAATGTATGGCTACCTAACGGATCCGCATCATCCGCCAACCAGCGCCCCGTCCCGGCGATTTCGAAGGTCTCGTCTTTGCTTGTGATGCTGACTGCCTCAAGGCCGTTCCCGGTCTTCTCGATCATTGCCTCCACAGCACCAAGATAGCGATCACCGAAAGCAAATTCGGCCGCTGTCACTTGAATTGACGGCAGTTTTCGTGGATCGAGCTCGGTTTCTGATTCTGTAGCGGACTCGTCACCAGGCAAGCGCAACTTGTCCATATCCAGCACCATGGCGCGATCACCGCCGAAGTCATAGGGCACGAATACCGAGCCAACGACATCCTCACCGTCTAGCTGCACCAGCCAGTCAAGCGCACTGCGATCAACACGCACATGATGCCCTTTCAAATGCTGTCCGATCAGGTACAGGTCGTCGACGACCAGATCAATGGACCGGATTCGTTCCGCCGCACCGATTTTCTCTTCGCCGCTGCGAGAGAGGCTGAGCCAGTCCTGCAAACGCACGACGTCGGCCGCGCCGCGTATGTGCAGACCGCGGGTATCGGCGGGCTCCATGGTCTCACCGCCCAGCGCTACGACACCACGGTCAAAATCCCAGCTTTCTTCCGGCCTGTTGAATGCCAGTTGCCATGCCACGCGATTTTCGGCGAATCCGGCACTTTCGATCACTTCGCCGCCTGGCATGAAACGGATATCACCGGATATCGGCAGCGCGACATCGGCTGGCTTGCCAACCGGTTCCGGAAGCTCGAAGCCGAGACCAACGAGATCGCTGTCGATCTCAATGGTCAACGGAGACTTTGTCTCCAGCTTGCCGCTCGGAAACAGGATGCGGGCCCGATACGGTGTGGCGCCGCTAACCAATCCTTCGAGCGGTGCACCAAGATCATTGACGATCCCCTCTGCTGTGACGGTACCAAGGACCGAAGCAATCACCTCGAATTGCGGATCATCGGAACGTGCGAGAGAAATACTGACTTCCTCACCCAGAAAACGCGCACCCAGTCCTTCGCTATCAATTCGCTCACGTTCAATGGTCACTTCGCCAATCAAATCGGTAATTGGCGGGTTGAATCCATCTATGGCCAGCGTACCGTTATTACTGCGCACACGCGCTACGAATTCAAACTCCTGAACGCGTTCCCTTTTTAGCGGCACGATCAGACTTAGCGTAAACGACGCGTCACCCGAAACAGCAACGCGGTCAAGTTGCCCGCCAAATACCTTTGCGATCGGACTCTGTATCGAAAACTCTCGAATCGCTTCCAGTGAACCGGCAGAGAAAGACTCTATGCTCAGGACAGGATCGCGAAGATCGGGGATATCAATGTCCGCATCAACGACCGGAATGCCCGCACTGACAGAACGATTTTGGGTCGTATACAGTCTTGCGTTGTCGAGTATGACTTCCATGTCCGACTGTTCCGTCGCCGGCCATTCCTTGTGGTACTTGAAGTTCATGTTGCGAACAGAAGCTTCAATCAGCAGGCGTCCCTCCCCACCGTCGAACGGAAACTTGTCGAGCGGCCCGTTCAGCGTCGTCGTACCCTCGGTAATTGCGCCGCTGACCAACGCCATTTGAAACCATTCATACAGCTTCGGCTTCAGACCCTTCTGCGGTATGTAGCGCTTTGCCAGGGCGAGATCGGAAATGCTCCAGGTACTGGCAAGATCGATCTCCGGCGATGAACCATCCTTGTTAAGGACCAGCTGTACGTTACTCTGGCTATGAAACACCTCGCTGCCGATAGTGATGCTGTCGGACAGAATCGTCGTACGATTATTGCTACTGCGCCAAATAACTGTGCCGTCGGCCTGATCAACGACAATGACCTCCGGCAAGTACTCAGGTACGAAAACCTCAAGATCGCTGGAACTAATCTCAAGACGTCCTCCGGATCGATTTGCTCGCAGCAAACCCGAAAAACCGCGCACACCCGGTCGACCCGACGTGGCGGCGATGCCAACCCTGTCCAGTTCCGCAGAAACATTAAAGCGCGGTGCCTCACTCTCGATGTCTGACACCGTCGCGACCAGATTTCTGATGACTCCCGACGGTTCGAATCCACTCAAAGTGTTTTTCTGTTCGTCGGTGAGCCACGGCAGCAGCATTTGCAAATCGTCGAGATTCAAGTACGAAGCTCGCGCATCCAGCATCGCAATTTGACCGTCTTTGTCGATGCTCGCTTCGACGCGCAGAGTCGCCTCAGGCCACTCATGGTCCTGTAATGAAATGACAAGATCGTTTGCCGCAACTAACCAGTCGTTATCGGAAACATCGACCTCCACGCGGCCTCTGATATCGAATATGTCGTCGTTCGCCAGCGCGATGTCTGTGAAATCGAGTTCTGCAGTTGCGTTCGATACCCGACCGTTAGCAAAAGACAGCGCAAACTCCAGATCGCCGACACCGGATTTGAACTGCCGCTCACCACCTGACAGGCTCGACAGACCGGATAGATTAATATCCCGGGCATCGACGGCAACGTCCCAGCTTCGCTCATCCACCGGATCCGCGAGTATCTGTGTCGCTGACAGGTTCAATTGCCGGCCAAGTTCGTCAGGCAAGCGAATATCGACGTCAGCGGCAATTCGCTTTTGGTCAATGCTGACGCGAACACCGGGAATAGCGAAAAAGTGCGGTCGCTCATCCCCGGGCTGTATGAATCGCACTTCAATGTCTTCGCCGATAATTTCGATGTCCGGCAACGCCCGTGGTTCCGGCCCTCTCAACTCCAGCAGTTCATTTGCAGAAATACCCTGAATACGGAAACTGCCATCTTCGTTCTGGCGAATGTCGAAACTCGTGTCTCGTACAACCAAGTGGTCGACAACGAGCGCCTGTTCAAACATGAGCCGCATCAGACTGACACCGACACGCACCTCTTCGGCCGCGACGATGCGGGTATCGCTCTCCTCACGAATCAATTCAGCATCGTAGAATTCGAGTTCGGGCCCGCTGAGACCCCAGCGAGCGTCCATGCCGGAAAACTCAACCTGCATTCCAATTGCAGCGCTGACCCGGCTCTTAATCTCATCCTGGTATTCGGGAACTCGCGGCAGAAACAGTCTGAACAGCCCGACAGCGATAGCTAACAAGATCACGACGACCGCCGCCGTATAGGCGAAAAATTTGATCAGTCGACGGAGAATATTTTTCATGACCTCACTGGCTCCGAGCTACATCAGAACAACGTCAAACTGATCCTGAAGATACAGTGACTCTGTTTGTAGACGGATCGACTTGCCGGTTTGTTCCTCAAGCTCGGCAAAACTTCGGGCCTGCTCGTCGAGCAGCAACTCAATAACATCCTGATGTGCGAGGACCAATACCTCTTCGAACTCGAATTGCCGCGACTGCCGGATGATCTCACGAAAAATCTCAAAACATACCGTCTCGGCCGTCATCACAAACCCGCGCCCGTTACAGCCCGGGCAGTCTTCGCCCAGTATGTGTTGCAAGCTCTCTCGCGTGCGTTTTCGTGTCATCTCCACAAGACCGAGCGGTGACACCGGCGTTAATTGATGGCGCGCATGATCACGTGACAGGGACTTCTCCAGCACTTGCAGCACGTTGCTGCGATGAGCTTCCTCTTCCATGTCGATGAAATCGATGATGATGATGCCACCAAGATTACGCAGCCGCAGCTGTCGGGCGATGGCTACCGCCGCTTCGAGGTTAGTCCGGTAGATGGTCTCCTCCAAATTGCGGTGACCCACATAACCACCTGTATTTACGTCAACTGTTGTCATCGCCTCAGTTTGGTCAAAAATCACATACCCGCCCGATTTCAGAGCGATTTTTCTATCCAGTGATTTACGGATTTCATCTTCAACGCCGTGCAAGTCGAAAATCGGGCGGCGCCGTTGATAATGCTCCAGCATCGATTCGGCGTCCGGTAAATAGGTACTGGCGAACTCCTTCATCGCGTCGAAATCCGCTTCGGAATCGACCAGGATTTTCTCCACATCCGTCGTTACCAGATCGCGTAGTACTCGCAATGGCAACGAAAGATCCTCATGCACCATTGTTTTTACATTAGCCAGGCTGCACCGTTGCTGAACGACCTCCCACAGCTTCAGCGCATAACGCAGATCTGCTGCAATTGCTTCAGCCGTGGTGCCCTCTGCAACGGTCCTGACAATGGCGCCGCATTCCAGTTCCTGTTCCTTGAGCAGGTCTGTAGCCGTGCTGCGGAGTCTGTCGCGCTCATCGTCATCTTCTATACGTGCAGAAACGCCGACCGTGTCACTGAACGGCAAGAGCACAAGGTGTCTGGAGGGCAACGTAATGTAGGTTGTGAGGCGCGCCCCCTTGTCGCCCAGGGGATCCTTGACGACCTGCACCATGATGCCGTCGCCTTCGCGGACCATGTCCTTGATGTTCGGCACCTCGTCGCTGTCCTCGGCAACGGATGGAGATGCTATGTCCGAGGCGTGCAGGAACGCCGTTCGTTCGAGACCAATATCGATAAACGCAGCCTGCATCCCGGGAAGGACTCGCGATACCCGGCCCTTGTAGATGTTACTGACGAGACCACGTCGGGCCGCCCGCTCAATGTAGACCTCTTGCAGCACGCCATTCTCGAGCAGGGCAGCGCGCACCTCACTCGGGGTGACGTTAACCAGGATTTCTTCTTTGGGTGATTCGTCCGTCATTTCTGATCTACAAGTACATCCAATCCTGCCGATTTCAATAGCTCAACGGTCTCAAACACCGGCAGTCCCATGACGCCGGAATAACTGCCCTCAATACCTTTCACAAACATGCCACCGAGTCCCTGAATGCCGTAGGCACCGGCTTTGTCGCAGGGCTCCCCACTTTGCCAGTAACGATACGCTTCGTCCCGACCAATTTCGCGAAACTGCACATCGGTGGTGGACAGCACGGACCGAGTTTCGGTTGGCGTCTTTAGCGCTACTCCGGTCATAACTGCGTGGGTACGCCCCGAAAGCGCCAGCAACATTTCGACGCAATCGTCCGCATCCCGCGGTTTGCCAAGCACGCGATCACCGAGTACGACTATTGTGTCCGCAGCCAACACGAACTCTCCGCGATCTGCAGCATCTGCCTTGGCAATCGCCAGTCTCAGTACCATTTCGCCGGGTGTTTCACCTTGCAGAGGACTCTCATCCGTTTCGACCGGAACGACGTCGAATCCGATCCCGAGCGTTTCCAGTATTTCGCGCCGGCGTGGCGAGGTCGATGCCAGGTGTATTCGAGAACTCATGAGCTTGCGTCAGTCGCGATGGTACGGGTGGCTGGCCTGCAACGACCATGCGCGGTAGAGTTGCTCGGATAAGAGCGCTCGCGCCATACCGTGCGGCAAAGTGAGCTGTGACAAAGACCACATCATGTCCGCTCGCTGTCGCACCGAATCGGATACACCGTCGGGACCACCAATGACGAAACACAGGTCCCGACCATCGGACTGCCAGTCGCTCAGTTTCGACGCCAGTGATTTGCTGGTCAGCTGTTTGCCACGCTCGTCCAGTAACACAACCTGCTCAGTTTGATTGAGTTTCGCGGTGATAAGCTCACCTTCGGCTTCCATGGCCTGACGGGACTTGTCGTTCTTGTTTCGCCGAACCGTCGCGATGGTGTCGAGCCGAAACTTCCACTCACGTGGAAACCGCTCGGTATAAATGCCAAAGGCGTCGTCCACCCAGGACGGTTGGCGATCACCTACAGCTAACAGGCGAATATGCACAAGTTACCCGTCAGTCGCCGCCGCATCTCCGGATGGGCTGATCGACCAAAGTTTCTCCAGGTTATAGAACTCGCGAATCTTGGGCAGCATGACGTGGACCAGCGCGTCCTGCAGATCCAGCAGCACCCACTCGCCACCGCTTTCGCCCTCGATACCCGATGGCCGGTGACCAGCCGCCTTGGCCTTTTCTGCAACATTTTCGACCAGCGCCCGTACATGCCTGCTTGAGGTGCCACTCGCGACGACCATCCAGTCAGTCACGGTCGTCATATTGCTGACATCGAGCTTGATGATGTCCAGCCCCTTGATTTCTTCCAGTGCGTCGACAGCCAGATCGGCGAGTTCCTCGCTATTCATGCATCTCACTCTTGTCATTCATATATATTCCTGTCTCCTCAATAACGTCTCTAACGGCATCCGGCATCAGGAATCGCGGGTCGCGACCAACCGCAACCAGATCCCGGATCTCGGTCGACGCGATCTCGAGCTGCGTCACCGCGTGAATATGTATGCGCCCGTCGGTCGCCTCATGCAGATCATCGACCCGGTGGGTACCGTGCTCTGTAATCAAATCACCCAGCGGACCGATGTCAGGCGCCTTCCAGCCCGGCCGGTGCGCGACAACAATATGGGCAAAATTGAGGATTTCATCCCACCTGTGCCAATGCGGCAATCCAAGAAACGCGTCCATTCCCACTATCAGACCCAGCGAACGCTCCGGAAATTCCTCACGCAGGCTAATTAATGTGTCTATCGAGTACGAAAGGCCTTCCCGGCGTAATTCACGATCATCGCTAACGAAGCCATCCTGCCCCGCGATCGCGGCATCAACCATGCGAAAGCGCAACTCGGCATCAGCGAACGTGGTGCCGCGATGCGGTGGATCACCACAGGGAATGAAGCGAACTTCGTCAAACCGCAATGCCTGCAGCATTTCAAATGCACTTCTGAGGTGGCCGTAGTGAATGGGATCAAACGTACCACCAAAAATACCCATTGGACCCGTCGAATTCATTGCGAAAGACTCACGACAACATCGGTCGCCATTTGCCATGGATTGCCGGCTCGTTGCCCCTTGGCAGCTGCGTCCGCGCGGCCCGTGGCCTTCAACATTTTGTGGAAGTCACCGTGCTGATGTCGGCCAATACAGCTCCGCACCAGCCCTTGTCGATTCCGCCATACACCAGACTTCTGCATAGCCCCGCCGAGATCACCACCTTGCCGAATCACGTCGTCCAGCGTGGCGAGCGTTCGTAACTCTCGGGTTAGTGCCCAAACGACGATGACAGGCTCTACGCCTTCAGACCTCAGACCACCCAGAATTTTCACAGAGCGATTGGCGTCCCCGGCAAGCGCTGCATCGGTCAGTTTATAAACGTCGTATCGGCTACTGTTCGCTACGGCCTCATTGACCGCTTCCGCAGTGACTTTTCCTTCACCCAAAATCAGGCGCAGCTTTTCAATCTCCTGTTGTGCGGCGAGAAGATTACCTTCAACACGGTCGGCGATCAGCGTCACTGCGTCACTATCGGGTTGCAGACCCGCTGCGCGCATTCTGTTCGCGATCCAACCCGGTAGCTCACGAACGCCTATTGGCCACAGCGGCAGCGACACACCTTTCTGATCAATAGTTTTCGCCCACTTGGAAGCACTGCTGCTTCTGTCGAGCTTGGGGCCGGTTACGATGAAGAGCAGTTCCGGACCGGACTGTTCTACGAGATCGATGATCGCTGCACTGCCCGCCTTGCCGGGTTTGCCCGTTGGCAAACGCAGTTCGATAATGCGCTGCTCCGCGAACAGGGACATGTTGCCGGTCGATGCCGTCAACGCGTTCCAATCGAAGCCCGTCGTCGCGACATGCAATTCGCGTGATGTGAAGCCACGTTCGCGTGCGGCTCCACGGATCGCGTCCAACGCCTCGTCAACAAGTAGAAATTCGTCACCTGTGACGAGGTAACAAGGGGCAAGCGATTTGATGAGGTGGGACGAAAGCTGGTTACCCTGGATCTTCAAGCAAGCTGCTCCATGCTTATCGATTCGTCTTCGAGCAGTACAGGAATACCGTCATCGACCGGGTAAATGCGCTTGCCGTCATCTGTTATCAGTGCCTCGGTCAGCGGGTTGGCAATCGCTGCTCCCTCATGGTTGACGAGCTCACCAGCGGCAATAGCGGCGTTGATACGCGCCAGTTCGTCTTTTTTGAGAACCGAAAGACCCTTGTGGGAAATCGGGCATCGAAGAATTGTCAGTAAGCGCTTGTCCATAGGCCCATTGTAGCGCTTCAAGAGCGCTTCAGGACAGTCGCCAGCTCAATATTACCGCTACTTTCCGCCGCCGCGATCGCGGCCGGCATGTCCTCACGCAGCGGCCTGAACTGCTCGTTGACCAGCCGGCACCGCATGATCAACTTCAATGCCGGAATTTTCTCGCCATGCCGCAGCATGTCGTGGATATAGTGCTGCGCAAAGAAAAGGGCGTGCTCGTTTTGCTCCCAGGCCATCATGCGGTCGAAAAACCACGCCCAGGCAGTGACGACATCCGGATCCTTCGCGATCCAGTCCGTGATGTGCTTGAAGCCACCTTCGCGATTACCCCGGCTGACGAATCCGTAGGCATGGGTCAGCACTTCGATGCGGGCCTTTTCCAGATCGCCCGCTATCGCATCTTCATCAGGCTGCAGCGAATCCGGAATGCTGACGTCTTCCATTAGTCCGTAAGGTTCAATCAAGCTGCCGATCACAGAAAATACGGAAGAAATCAGCAGCATGGTGACCAGGTTGGCCAACATCGTGGGCAACGATTCAGCTTGCAACATGAGCCATCCGGCAACCACCATATATACGGATGCGATCCAGAAAGTATCGGCGCATTCCCGCAGCAGACGGCCGATCGCAACTGGATTGAGGCTCTGCATCGGCGAATGAGTAATTGCGAGTACGGCAAACGACGCCGGCAGCAGTGCACCCGCCGCAAACAGCGCCAGAATCGCAGCAGCACTCCCGAAATTGGCCCACGCCGCGGTGATCCCCCAACCGGCGATTAACACCAATGGGACCGGAAATAATGTCCAGGCGTTGCCAAACCACCGAAAGAAATCGACGTCTGGCGTTGCCGGTTCCCGTCCATTTGCGCGCGCTTCCAGAAGGATCATCTGAAAACGAAACACCGCTGGAATAACCAGGAACATCAAAAACAGGCCCAGCACGCCGCCCCACCGGGCGAATGACATCAACAGCCAGAGCACAAGCACCGGAACAAGCACACTGGATTGAGTAACCGGATACAGAATCGCCTTGACGATATTAGCTGGCTTCATCGTTATCCTTTTCGTTCTTCGGCACCGGATCGTATCCCGATCCTCCCCACGGATGGCAGCGACCGATGCGGCGAACCGCCAGCCACGTTCCCTTGAAAATACCGTGCACCTGTAATGCTTCTATCGCGTAACTGGAACAGGTGGGATCGAAGCGGCAATTGCCCCCGAGCCATGGCGAGATCGCTAGCCGGTAAAACCGCACCAGCTGGATTAGCGGCCACGCGAGCGCTTTGCTCACGGCGTTCGCCATCAGTCGGTCTGCAGTGCTTCTGAAGCGTAGCGACGAATCGCAGTCAACATCGACGAAAGCCCCGTGCTGCGCGTTGGACTCAGGTGACTTTCAAGCTGCAACGCCGTAACGAAGTCTGGCGGAGTATCGAGGATATCCTGCGGCTTACGCCCGCTGTACAGGCGCAACAGCAATGCGATGAGACCTGAGACGATTGCGGCGTCGCTGATCGCCTCGAAATGCAAGCGGCCATCCTGTTTTTTGGCAACAAACCAGACCTGTGACTGACAGCCACGAATGCGATTTTCATCCGTGCGCAGTTCCTCCGGAAAATCGGGCAGGCGACGACCCATATCGATCAGGTATTGATAACGATCCATCCAGTCTTCGAACAACTCGAAGTCTTCGATGAGCTCCTGCTGCGCAACCTGTATTTCGTTGCTCACACTTAGCTCCGGCGCCAGGTCGTACCGTCGCGGCCATCCTGAATGGTCACGCCAGCTTCACTGAGCTGGTCGCGGATAGCATCAGCAGTTTCGAAATCGCGCGCCGCTTTCGCTGTGTTGCGTTTTTCGATCAGTGCCTCGATGTCGTCGGATGACAAGTCACCCTCGACATGCCTAGCAAACCACTCGTCAGGATCAGTGCCTAGCAGTCCCATCAGTTCACCACTCGCGTACATTTGCGCAGCGAGAGACGCTCTCTCTTCTTCATCGGTGGCTTTGTTGAGATCCTTCGCCAGGCTAAAGAATGCCGCCATCGCTTTCGGTGAATTCAGGTCATCTTCGAGAGCCGCGATCATTGCCGGCGGTACTTCCGCCGCAGCGCGCGCCTCGTCCGAAACTTCGATGCCCTGAACGGCGCCGTACAGTCGATCAAGCATGCGTCGCGCCGACTCGATTGTCTCGGCCGACCAGTCGAGCGGCTGCTTATAATGCGCACCCAACAAGGCCAGACGTATCACCTCGCCCGGAATTGTCTTAATGAGTTCGTGCACGAGCAAGACATTGCCGAGCGACTTCGACATCTTGGTCTGGTCCATGCTCAGAAAACCGTTATGCATCCAGTAGCGCGCGAATGGTGCGCCGTCGTGCGCGCAGGAACTTTGCGCCATCTCATTCTCATGGTGCGGAAAAACAAGATCCCGGCCGCCCGCATGTATGTCGATCGTTTCGCCCAAATGTTTTTCAGCCATCGCTGAACATTCAATGTGCCACCCTGGCCGGCCTCGCCCCCACGGTGAATCCCAGCCTGGCTGTTCCGCTATCGATGGCTTCCACAACACAAAGTCCTGCGCCGCCTTCTTGTAAGGTGCGACCTCGACGCGAGCACCCGCAATCATCTCTCTTAGGTCTCGTTTTGAAAGAGACCCATAGTCAGCATCGGAAGCGACATCGAACAACACGTGACCATCCGCTTCGTAAGCAAAGCCCTTCTCGACGAGTGTTTCGATCATCACAATCATCTCGCCGATGTGCTGCGTCGCGTGCGGCTCAATGTCGGGTGGCTGCACGCCAAGCGCAGCCATATCGTCGTTGTAGGCTTTGGTGAAACGTGCGGTGATCTCACCGATGGGCTTGCCACTCTCAGCCGAGGCCGCGATGATCTTGTCATCCAAATCCGTGATATTGCGCGCAAACGTCAATTTGTAACTGCGCCGCAGGAGGCGCGCCAGCAGGTCGAACACAACCGCCGGCCGTGCATTGCCGATATGCGCGTAGTTGTAAACCGTAGGGCCACACAGGTACATCGTCACCTCACCTTCCTTGAGAGGAATAAAGGGGACTTTCTTGCCTTGAAGTGTATCGTGTAGCTGTATCGTCATGATCTCGCGGCTCTGCCGTACAAAGGACGCAATAATAACAATATAGCGGCACACCGCTACAGTTTGCTGCTGATCGCTACGCTCGGTATTCTTCCAGCCCGAATATTTTTCCCCAAGGACCCGCAATGTCTGTCGCCCCCGTCCGATTTAAGGCCCGAGATTCGATCGAGCAGGTTGAAGAAGGTAGCGACCTCGCGCCTAAATTCGACGACCGCGGCCTCATCACCGTCGTAACAACCGATGCTGATAGCGGCGAATTACTGATGCAAGGCTACATGAACACCGAGGCACTGCAGCTCACAATCTCGACCGGGGAAGCGCACTACTACAGCCGCAGTCGCCAGGTCCTGTGGCACAAGGGCGCCACCAGCGGCCTTGTTCAAACAGTAAAAGAATTACTGGTCGACGACGATCAGGACTGCATCTGGCTAAGAGTAGACGTCAGCGGCGGCGCAAGCTGCCACGTAGGCTACCGGAGCTGCTTCTACCGCAAAGTCCCGGTAGGTTCAGATTTTGAGAACAAACAATCGGAAGGACACATAGAACTTGAATGGACCGAAACCGAAAAGGTCTTTGATCCGCAAGAAGTCTACGGAGACGCACCAAACCCGACAATTCTGTAGGAGCGGCCCTTAGCACCCAGAGGGCATGAAGCCGCGAAGCGAAGCGGCAGCCGCAGGCTGCAAGAAGTCCCGGACTCTGATACCAGTCGGATAGAGGTCGCCGGGCGACCTGGTGCGGTTGCTTGTCAGAATCGGCCTTCCGCTTCGTGTCGTCGTTTGTCGCGTCGTCGTCTCGCGGCTGGTTGGGGTTCGGCCATTGCGATAGCTCTCGCCTGGAACGCGTATTCGATTGTGCCGATCATCCAGAGGAAGTAGCCCATTAGTTCAATGAACTCCTCGACGGCGAGTTTAATGATTCGTCGGTAGTCTTCGTCGAGTATTGATGTCCACAATGGTTCGTGTCCGATGAAACGGACGTAGGCGAACAGGATTACGGCGCCAGCGAATAAAAGTGTCAGGCCTGGTGATGGCCAGATTCGGGCGAGTGCGATTTTTAGCCGTTTCTGGTTTCGGAGCGTGTATACGATCACCAGCGCACCGATGATCACAATCATGATCTGCCACAAGCTGTCGATGATGAAACGGTCGAGGAAATAGTCCAGTTCGCGGATCAGGAATGCCAGTGCCATGCCTGCAAAGGGGATGGCTATGGGACGTTGCGAAGGACAGTAGCGGGCCACCCACCACATAATGCCGCCGCAGACGGCGAGGATGATCGCCTGGATAATTTCGACTGGCGAGAATTCGCTGGTGCCGAAACGGTCGGTTTCGCTCAGCAGGACATGTAGTTTCAGGCTGCCTGGTGATGCGATTTCCATCTGCGTTAACGCCCACGTTACGAACGCGATGACGATTAAATACAGGAGGTAGCGTAGCCAGACCATGCCAAACTATACACTGCGCACGAATCATTGCCGCAGTCTGAATGTCGCTTCACCAGCCGTACTCAGAAGTCCATGATTCATAAGAAACTCTGCCGCATCCTCGGCATCGTTTTGGAACCAGTCGCGCGTCTTTCCGAGACGAAAACTGTAGCCCCAGGCATCCATGTCCAGCATCAGTCTGTCACGGCCGACGCCGGCAATGTGGTCGGCGAGAATGACCTGTAAGTAACAAACTGCTGACTCTTCAAGATCATCACCGCCGGCGTCGCGATCAAGTCCCACCCGTCGATCGTCCGTCATACAGATGACATGACAGGTTTCGTGCAGAAATGAATGTATTGGCGTATCGGCGCGCACATATACGGTGCGACCTACGATACCGGCCTCCGAGTCGCCCCAGAAACTGCCGGTAATCTCGGCATCAGTTTCTTGCAAAACAAGTTGCAGACCGTAGCGTTGCAGCAGCAAATCAAGAGCTGAGCGCGACACATCGGAGACCAGCAACATCGGGGGTTAGAGGGTGGAAATCTGCTTCATGACGATGCGCACGAGATCCTGAACGATCGCGTCGCGCAGCAGCTCTTCCTCGCGCGCTTTGCCCAGCACCAACGTCGAGTCGTACGTGTAGTCTCTGGTGAGAGTCAGGGTTTGCTCAGGCATCAGGTTAGTTGCACCAGCGTCGAGGCTGTAGGTTAGCGTGTAGTAAACCTCATACTCGGTAGGCACGTTGCGCGCCGAGACCGACAGCACTCGTTGCGACGTATCATCAAACGAGATAGTGAACGTCGCCGTCGCGTCTGCTGCGGTGTCGGTTATTTCGACACCAGCCGAACGCAGCTGCGCCTCAAACTCGCGAAGAAACAGGCTGTACTGATCGCTGGCGGCGATATAGGTTCGTTCCATTCCTGTTGGCGCGGTAAACGCTCCCCGCAAGTGAAATCCGCAGGCAGCCAGACTGGCTGTGACCAGGATCAAAAGTACCGGGCGGAAATGCCTAAACAACGATATTCACCAGTCTGCCCGGCACAACGATTATCTTGCGAATATCCTGATCAGCGATGAAGCGTCGTACATTTTCATCGGCAAGCGCTTCAGCCTCGACAGCCTCTTTGGCCGCATCGACCGCTACCGAAATTCGGCCGCGCAATTTGCCGTTGACCTGCACTACCATTTCAACCAGCTCCAGCTGCAGCGCACTCTCGTCAAACTCCGGCCAGCGCTGATCGATCAGCGCCGATTCGTGGCCGAGTTCCTGCCACAGCGCATGACATATATGCGGCACCATCGGTGACAACATCACAACAACCGCTTCCAGTGACTCGCGCGCGACGGCACGGCCTGCGTCCGACTCGTCGGCGAGTTTGTTGATAGCGTTCAGTAATTCCATCGATGCTGCGACTGCAGTATTAAAACTGTGCCGGCGGCCAATATCGTCACTGATCTTGGCAATAGTCTGGTGAGTCTTGCGACGCAGTTCTTTTTGCGTATCGTTCAGCGCATCGACATCGACATCGCCCACCGGGCCCTTGCCAGCGTGATCGACGACTGCGCTCCAGAAGCGTTTCAGGAATCGAAAGCTGCCCTGTACACCGTCGTCGGACCACTCGAGAGTCTGTTCGGGCGGTGCGGCAAACATCATGAACAAGCGAACCGTATCGGCTCCGTATTTCTCGATGAGCTCCTGTGGGTCAACCGTATTGCCCTTGGACTTCGACATCTTCGCCCCGTCCTTGAGCACCATTCCTTGTGTCAACAGGTTGGTAAATGGTTCGGATACATCGGTCAGTCCTTCATCGCGCATCACGCGCTGAAAGAAGCGCGAATACAAGAGGTGCAGGATGGCGTGCTCGATACCGCCTGTGTACTGATCAACCGGCGTCCAGTAACGCGCTCGATCGTCCAGCATGGCGTCATCGCTATCCGGACATGCATAGCGTGCGAAATACCAGGACGATTCCACAAATGTGTCGAATGTATCGGTTTCCCGGCGCGCGTCCTTGCCGCACTTCGGACACGCGACATTGACGAACTCCGGCATGTCTTTAAGCGGCGAACCGGTGCCCTTTACTACGACGTCCTCAGGCAAAACGACCGGTAATTGATCTTCTGGAACGGGTACTGCGTCGCAGTCATCACAATAAATAATCGGGATTGGCGTACCCCAATAACGTTGGCGCGAAACGCCCCAGTCCCGTAAGCGGTAGTTAACCTTGCGGCTGCCGCGCCCCGACCTTTCGAAATGATCTGCAATCGCGTTGAACGCACCGTCAAAATCCAGGCCGTCGTAGTCGCCGGAGTTTATGAGCACGCCTCGTTCCAGATAGACCTCTGCATCGATATCGATCTCGCTGCCGTCCGTTGGCGCGATAACCTGCTTGATCGGCAAATCGTGTTTCTTGGCGAACTCCCAGTCGCGAGCGTCATGGCCCGGGACGGCCATTACCGCACCTGTGCCATAGCTCATCAATACGAAATTAGCGACCCACAACGGCACTTCCTCACCCGTCAGAGGATGGACCGCAGAGATACCCAAAGGCATCCCTTTCTTTTCCATTGTCTCAAGCGTCGCTTCCTGAGCATCCGTTTTTCTGCACTCTTCAATGAAGGCAGCAACCTCTGGATTCATTGCCGCCGACTTGCTCGCCAGCGGATGCTCGGCCGCGACGGCCATGTAAGTCACTCCCATCAACGTGTCCGGGCGTGTCGTATACACCGTAAGTGGCTCGTCCTCGTCAACAACATCGAACGAGAGCTCAACACCTTCCGATCGACCAATCCAGTTACGCTGCATGGTCTTGACCGAGTCGGGCCAGCCTGGCATTCGATCGAGTTCATCGAGCAACTCATCCGCATAATCTGTGATTTTCATAAACCACTGCGGAATTTCGCGACGCTCTACGAGCGCATTGGAGCGCCACCCTCGCCCATCGATAACCTGTTCATTAGCAAGCACGGTCTGGTCAACGGGGTCCCAGTTAACGATCGAATTCTTCCGGTAAACGAGGCCCTTTTCGAACATCTTCGTAAAAAGCCACTGTTCCCAGCGGTAGTACTCCGGGCGGCAAGTCGTAATTTCACGTGACCAGTCGTAGGCATAGCCAAGTCGCCTGAACTGACCGCGCATGTCCTCGATGTTGCTGTAGGTCCATTTCGCCGGCGGTATGCCGCGCTCGATTGCGGCATTTTCTGCGGGCATTCCGAAGGCATCCCAGCCCATCGGTTGCAAGACGTGCTTACCCTGCAAGCGATGGTAGCGGGCGATGACGTCATTTAGCGTGAATACACGGACATGACCCATATGCAGCTTACCGCTGGGATAGGGAAACATCGTCAGGCAGTAATACTTTTCCTTGTCGGCGTCTTCGCCGACCTCAAAACAGCGAGCATCCTCCCAGTATTTCTGGGCGCTCAATTCTACGGATTCGGGGTTGTAAGTGGTGCTCATCGGTGTCGCGTGTCTTCGCTGCGGTGAAAACCCAGAAGCCTACATGAACAGGCTGCAGTTCGCAGCAGTCACGCGAGCCTGAGAGGCGCGTTTTAGATCCCGGTACGGCTTCGAATCCAGAAGAAACCCAGTATCAGCAAGCAGAGACCCAGAATGGGCTTGTTGCCCAGTTCTGCGTAGACGGTCATACCGCGATGAGTGTGGAGGTCGGCCGTCATGATTTGCTCTTCGAATTGTTTGCCCGTCTGCAGCAATTCACCCTCCGGGCCGATAAACGCACTGATGCCCGTATTGGTCGATCTCACGGAATAGCGACCGACTTCCAGCGCCCGCATCCGGGCAATCTGCAGGTGCTGGTACGGCGCGACCGACTTACCGAACCAGGCGTCATTGCTAACGTTAATCAGAATGTCAGCGTCCGGAAACGCGTAAAGCTGTTCAGCCCCGTAGGCATCTTCGTAACACACCGCAATCGCGAGTGTCGCACCATTGGCGGCGGTCAGTAACGGTTGAATATCGCGACCTTTGGCCAGATCGGAATAAGGAAGATTCTGCATCTTCATCCACTCCCGAACACTCGCCGGGACCGGAAAATACTCACCGAAAGGCACCAGGTGCCGTTTGCGATAGAACTGCCGCTGCTCCGCGCCAAGCATGAGAACGCTGTTAAAGATTAGCGCTTCCGTGCTGCGCTCAGTACTGTTCTCGAGGATTCCCAGCAATACCGTCTGCCCATTTCGCCTGGCATCCCCATCAATGATATTCAGATAGTCGGCGACCTGGGTCTGTAACGCGGGAATCGCGACCTCCGGCCAGATTACGAGCTCACTATCCGGCACGCTCAGGGTCGAGCCGCGATAAAAGTCGAGTGTTATTTGCCGCTGCGAGGCCAGCCATTTTTGATCCTGCGGCACACCGGCCTGAATGATCGTCGTACGAATAGCTTTTCCATACGGCTCGGTCCATTCGATCGCGCCCAATGCACCACCGACAATCCAGGGCAAAACAATGAGCGGTATCGCAAACAGACGCTTGTTGCCAGGCGTCATGATCACTACAAGAATCGCAGCTGTACCAAACAACACCATGAATGACACACCATAGATACCAAGCACCGGCGCCCACCCCGCCAACGCCGAGTCGATCTGTCCGTAACCTTGCGACAGCCACGGAAACCCGGTCAGAACCCAGCCGCGCAGCCACTCAACCAA
>CAYWBZ010000007.1:20700-23189 GCA_964456535.1 uncultured Woeseiaceae bacterium
GAAAACAGAAAATTCTGATTCTTCTTATTTGCCACAGCAATCAACCACCGTCGCGTTGCACCTGTAACGCATCGATGCGTCGTTCATCAGCTTTGATAACTGCAAATACGAAACCACCAAAATCAACTTTCTCTCCGCGGCCTGGTAGCCGTCCCAGTTCGTGCAACACAAGACCGCCGACCGTATCGTATTCCTCGTCGTCGAGTTGGCACTCGAAATATTCGTTAAAGTCTTCGACACGAGTTAACGCGCGGACTGCGAAACACGGTTTACCGTTACGGTCTCCGTCCGGTCGAATGAATTCCGCTTCTTCCTGGTCGTGTTCGTCATCGATTTCGCCAACGATTTCTTCGAGTACATCTTCAATCGTCAGTAAACCGGCAACTCCGCCGTATTCATCAACGACGATCGCCATGTGATTGTGACTGGCGCGAAACTCTTTTAGTAATGCGTTGAGTCGTTTTGATTCCGGGATCACCGTTGCTGGCCGCAACAATTTCTTGATCGTAAGGTCTTTGGCCTCGTCGCTGCCATAGTATCGGAGCAAATCTTTGGCCAGCAAAATACCCAACACTTCGTCGCGATCTTCGCCGATGACCGGAAAGCGCGAGTGTCCCGATTCGACAATCAGTTTCATCGTGTCATCGAACTCATCGTCAATATCGATAACGACCATTTGCGATCGCGGCACCATGACCTCACGAACCTGAGTCTCGGATACCTCGAGCACGCCGGAGAGCATGCTCTTCTCTTCGGCATCGAGTTCGACATCGGATTGGATAAAAGTCTGGATCTCATCGCGGCTCCAGGGTTCGCCCCTGATCGCCCGCATTACGCGCGCAACCAGACCGGGTGTACCCGAGCCGCTGGTACTTGGAGGTTTTTCGTTCATATTTGATTAGTCTATCAGTTCTCTTGAGACAACTCTCCATAGGGATTCGCAAGCCCATGGTCGGTCATAATGCGTGTCTCGAGGCTTTCCATCTCAGCAGCGTCGCTGTCATTCTCATGATCGAAACCCAGTAGATGCAGGGTCCCGTGAACGATCATGTGAGCCCAGTGGTCTCTCTGTGTCTTACCTTGCTGCTCTGCCTCATCAGCAACCACTGCAGCACAAACTACGATATCACCGAGCGGTCGCGCTGCATCATCCGGCAAACCGGCGAGATCACCGGCCGGGAATGACAGGACATTGGTCGGCTTGTCCTGGTCGCGAAATTCGCTGTTCAGCTGCTGCATTTCGGCCGTGTTTACCACGCGCACTGATACTTCCATATCACCTGTGCTGCCCGCGGCATCAACTGCACGATTAACCCAGGTGGCTATGTCATCTGCGGTGGGAACGGAGCCATCGTCAGCGGCGAGCTGCACATCAACTTGAGCGATCATTTTTCTCGTAGGCTTGAACTATGCGCTGCACCAGCTCATGGCGCACAACATCCTTCGGCGTGAACCAGGTAAACGAAATACCCTCGACATCTTGTAGAACATCGATTGCATTCCGTAGCCCGGACATCTGTCCGTTCGGCAAATCTATTTGCGTTACATCACCGGTCACTACCGCGCGCGACCCGAAACCGATGCGTGTAAGAAACATTTTCATTTGTTCGATGCTTGTGTTCTGCGCTTCATCAAGAATCACGAATGACTCGTTCAGTGAGCGGCCACGCATGAATGCCAGCGGTGCAACCTCGATAACGTTGCGATCTATTAACTGAGTCACACGTTCTGCACCGATCATGTCATAAAGAGCGTCGTACATTGGTCGCAGGTATGGGTCAACTTTCTGCGACAAATCACCCGGCAAGAAACCCAGCCGCTCACCGGCTTCAACCGCGGGACGCACGAGCACGATCCGACGTACCTCTTCGTTCTCAAGCGCGTCAACCGCACTTGCCACAGCCAGGTAGGTTTTACCGGTACCGGCTGGTCCAACACCGAACGCCAAATCATGATCGCGAATCTCACGCATGAATAAGGACTGATTAGCGCCACGTGCGCGAATCAATTTACGCCGTGTTTGAATCGTTACGACTTCGTCATTCGCTACTTCGCCCACATCGTCGGCTAAGCTTTCTTCAGCATTGTCCATAAATGACTCCTGCAACGTCATGTGTACGCACTCGGGATCCAGTCTCTCGCGATCCGTCATCGCAAACAGCGACAACAAAACATCACCGCCAACCTCCGCCGCACCCGGACGCCCGGTGACACGAAAGCGATTGCCGCGACTGGCAATTTCAACATCCAGGCGGCGTTCGATCTGTCGTAAGTGTTCATCAAACTGGCCACATAAATTGGCCAGGCGGTTGTTATCGGCGGGTTCGAGAACCACGTCCCGAAATATCTGGACAGCATTCAAGATCTGTATTTAAAACCTCTGCGTAGGAAGCCGCCTGTCAGGAAGACAGGGGCGATGTCATGTCTGCAAAAGACGATGACGAAAAATCTATTAAGGCAATAGATCATTGCGTTATAGACTACGCCGC
>CAYWBZ010000007.1:23289-25819 GCA_964456535.1 uncultured Woeseiaceae bacterium
TAAATGAAGCTAAACGACTGATCGAAGCCCATCTCGGCGATCAGGTTCATCAGTGCTTCAAAATCGCGATCCGTTTCGCCTGGGAATCCAATAATGAAGTCTGACGACAATGAAAGGTCGGGGCGTGCCTGTCGCAACTTGCGAATCTTCTGCTTGTACTCAAGGATGGTGTGGCCGCGCTTCATCGCGGCCAGTATCCGGTCCGAACCGTGTTGCACTGGCAAGTGCAAATAGCTTGCCAGTTTCGGCACTTCGGCATACGCCTGGATCAGGCTGTCGGTGAATTCGACCGGATGCGAAGTCGTAAAACGAATGCGATCAATGCCCTCGATTTCGGCGACGTAGTAAATCAGTGTCGCGAGGTCTGCAATCTGTCCGTCATGCATTGGGCCACGATACGCATTGACATTCTGTCCCAGCAAATTGACCTCACGTACACCCTGATCGGCGAGACTGGCGACCTCTGCAATAACATCGTCGAACGGTCGACTGATTTCCTCACCGCGTGTGTACGGTACGACGCAGAAGCTGCAGTACTTGCTGCAACCTTCCATGACGGATACGAACGCGGTTGGCCCTTCCGCCCTGGGTTCGGGCAGTCGGTCGAATTTTTCGATTTCCGGGAATGAAATATCGACAACGGAGTCACCCTTTTTCTCCGCGCCATCGATCAACTCGGGCAGGCGATGCAACGTTTGCGGGCCAAAGACAACATCGACAAACGGCGCGCGCTTGATGATGCCCTCACCTTCCTGGCTCGCAACACAACCACCAACGCCGATTTTGACATTGGGGTTTAAGTCTTTGAGTTTGCGCCAGCGGCCGAGCTCGGAGAAAACCTTCTCCTGGGCTTTCTCACGGATTGAACACGTATTGACCAGCAACAGGTCCGCGTCCTCGGGTGCATCGGTCAACTCGTAACCGTGCGACTCACGCAACACGTCCGCCATCTTGTCCGAGTCATACTCGTTCATCTGGCAGCCCATCGTTTTGATGTACAGCTTCATACTAGCCCGTAATAGCGGCCCCAAGGCCGCGACCACGATTCCCTAGAAAGGAATATCGTCGTCAAAGTCATCCGGACCCGGCTGCGGAGGTGCATTACCGCCGCCTTGGCCGCCACTCTGGCCACCACCTTGGCCGCCACTCTGGCCACCACCTTGGCCGCCACTCTGGCCACCACCTTGACCGCCGTCCTGACTGCCACCGCCGAAGTTACCTCCGCCGCCGCTGCCACCACGACCGCCGAGCATCTGCATCTCGTCAGCGATAATCTCAGTCGTGTAACGATCCTGACCACCCTTGTCCTGCCACTTGCGAGTACGCAGCTTGCCCTCGATATAAACCTGTGAGCCCTTGCGAAGGTACTCGGCCGCAATCTCGGCCAGTCGATTGAACATCGCCACGCGATGCCACTCGGTACGCTCTTTTTGCTCACCGGTCTGCTTGTCTTTCCACGACTCGTTGGTCGCAACCGTAAGGTTGGTCACTGCCGAACCGCTCGGCATATAACGTGTCTCGGGATCTCCGCCGACGTTTCCAACAATGATGACTTTATTTATTCCGCGGGCCATTTACGGATCCCCTGTCTTAAGTATGAGTTAATTGTGACTCGCCGTGGTGTGGCGAGGGGGGACTATTGTAGTGCTTGTTTAGCTAAATGCCAGCCTGATTTCTGGCATTGAAGCCATATTTGCCGCGATGCTTCGCGGTCTATGGACCGCTCCTACCGTTGTTGGAATCGACCGAATCCCTGCATGGCTAACCAGATACCAGCTAGTAAGGCGCAGACGAAAAAGACGTCGCCGGGGCGGCCCTGGCCCAGGAATCGACCGCCTATGAGGCCGCCGATGAAGGCTCCGAGGAACTGGGCGCTTGAGAATACACCCAGTGAAGCGCCGCGGATTTCGTCGTCGGCCAGTATTGAGAGTCTGGCTGGTAAGCCGGCTTCCAGGAAATTGAAGCCGCCGAAGTAGATGACGAGGGAGAGGAATACCGGTACGACCGAGAAGCCAAAGAACGTTAGTGCCAGTTGCGCGATCAGTATCATGCTGACCGCGATGCCGATGAACCGGCCCTGACCCTGACGGTGGTCCTTCATGATCAGCGGGATTGTGATGACCAGCGACAATAGCAATGCGCCGACGTACATCTTCCAGTGGTCCGTTAGTGCCATTTCCAGTCGGCGCGTTAAGAGAAACGGCAACGCCACGAATGTTGCGGTCATAATTGTGTGTAACAGGAATACGTAGAAATCGACGCGCAGGAGATCCGGGCGAATCGCTGGCAGCAGATTCCAACCCTCACTTTTGCGCACCCGCGGGATTTTTGGCAACAGCATCAGCAATAATCCCGCCACCACTGAAAGTAGCGCCGCCACCCAAAATAGGGACTGCACGCCCAATTTAGCAGCGATCAACGGTCCGCCGACCATTGCGAGCATGAATGACATGCCGATGCCGATACCGAAAATCGCCATTGATTTGGTGCGTACCTCTGCCCTGGTTGCATCAGCGATCAATGCCGTCAA
>CAYWBZ010000007.1:25919-28301 GCA_964456535.1 uncultured Woeseiaceae bacterium
TATGAAAACAATAGATATTCGTGGCGCCAGAACGCACAACCTGTGCAATATCGACCTCGAACTGCCGCGTGATCAATTAATCGTCTTTACAGGACTGTCCGGCTCGGGCAAGTCGTCGCTCGCATTCGACACTATTTATGCCGAAGGCCAGCGCCGCTACGTCGAATCGCTGTCGGCATACGCGAGGCAGTTCCTGTCAATGATGGAAAAGCCCGATATCGATCACATCGAAGGGCTCTCTCCGGCCATATCGATCGAACAGAAATCGACCTCACACAATCCGCGCTCCACGGTGGGCACGGTTACCGAGATCTACGACTACCTGCGTCTTCTGTATGCGCGCGCTGGCACGCCGAAGTGCCCGGACCATGACCTGCCACTTGAGGCACAGACCGTCGCCCAGATGGTCGATCAGGTCATGGCGTTGCCGGAAGGCAGCAAACTCATGCTACTCGCACCGGTCGTCGCCGATCGCAAGGGCGAGCACGTCCAGCTGATGGCCGACCTGCAGGCCCAGGGCTTCATCCGCGCCCGCATTGACGGCGAGATTTACGAACTGGATCAACCGCCGGCTCTCGACCTGCGCAAGAAACACAACATCGATGCCATCGTTGACCGTTTTATCGTTGATCCCGCCAAGGTGGAAGAGGGTTTACGCCTGCGCGTCGCGGAGTCATTCGAAACAGCATTACGTCTAGCGGACGGTACCGCCCGCATTGCGTACATGGATGACACGAGCGCTGAAGAAATTATTTTCTCGGACCGCTTCGCCTGCAACCATTGCGGCTACAGCCTGACCGAACTCGAACCCCGCCTGTTTTCATTCAACAACCCGACCGGCGCTTGCCCGACCTGTGATGGACTTGGTGTGAAGCAGTTCTTCGATCCTGATCGGGTCGTCGTTAATCCCAGCCTGTCGTTGGCGGGCGGTGCGATTCGCGGTTGGGATCGAAAGACCACGTATTACTACCAGATGATTCAGAGCCTGGCCTCGCATTACGACTTCGATATCGAAACACCATTCAACGAGTTGCCGGCAAAACTGCAAAAGGTCGTTCTGTACGGTAGCGGCAAGGAAAAGATTGACTTTTTCTACGAAAACACCCGCGGTATGCAGATCAAGAAGCTGCACCGATTCGAAGGTGTATTACCCAATCTTGAGCGGCGCTATCACGAGACTGAGTCAAACGCCGTGCGCGAAGAACTCACCAAGTTTCTGAACAGTCAGGCCTGCCCCGACTGTAACGGTACGCGACTCAATCGTGCGGCCCGGCATGTATTCATTTGTGAGCGTTCGTTGCCCGAGATCACGCACCTTTCCGTTGGTCACGCGCGAGAGTTCTTCGACAGCATGGAAATCGGTGGATGGCGTGCGACGATCGCTGACAAGATCGTCAAGGAAATTGGTGATCGCCTCAGCTTTCTCTCCGATGTCGGTCTCGACTACCTTTCGCTTGATCGCAGCGCCGACACATTGTCGGGTGGTGAGGCACAGCGCATTCGCCTCGCCAGCCAGATCGGATCCGGACTCGTCGGCGTCATGTACATCCTCGATGAACCTTCGATCGGACTGCACCAGCGCGATAATCAACGCCTGCTGAAAACGCTCGTGCACCTGCGCGATATCGGCAACACGGTAATCGTTGTTGAGCACGACGAGGAAGCGATTCTCGCGGCGGACCATGTCGTTGATCTTGGCCCCGGTGCCGGTGTGCACGGTGGGCGAATAGTCTCACAAGGTACTCCGGAGGAAGTGAAGAACGATCCGGCCTCCTTAACGGGACAATATCTGTCTGGCAAGCGCGCTATAGCGATGCCTGACGAACGTACTCCTAACGATCCGGACCACCAGATTCGAATTATCGGCGCGACCGGCAACAACTTGCAAAATGTCGACGCATCAATCCCGATCGGTCTCATGACCTGCATTACGGGTGTCTCGGGCTCGGGTAAATCAACGCTTGTTAATGACACCTTGTACAAAGCCGTCGCGGATGAGCTAAATCGGTCCAATCGCAATCCGGCACCGCACAAGAAGATCACAGGCCTCGAGAACATCGATCGCGTTATCGATATCAGCCAGAGCCCAATTGGCAGGACGCCGCGCTCCAATCCGGCGACGTACAGCGGTCTGTTCACTCCCATACGGGAATTGTTCGCTGGCACACAGGAAGCGCGGTCACGCGGCTACATGCCCGGGCGCTTCAGCTTTAATGTAAAGGGCGGTCGCTGCGAGCCCTGCCAGGGTGATGGCGTCATTAAAGTCGAGATGCACTTCTTGCCGGATGTCTACGTCCCTTGCGACACCTGTCGCGGGAAACGCTACAACCGTGAGACGCTCGAGATTCGTTACAAAGGCAAGAATATCCACGAGGTTCTCGA
>CAYWBZ010000008.1:0-4478 GCA_964456535.1 uncultured Woeseiaceae bacterium
TACACCAGGCCGGCCTGGCAACCCTGACACACACCCCAAGCCCAATGAAATTCCTCAACGAAATCCTGGACAGACCAAAAAGCGAACGACCATTTTTACTACTGGTTGTAGGCTATCCAGCAGACGACGCTCAAGTTCCAGACATCAAACGCAAGGCATTGAGCGAGTACACGTCTTTTATAGAGACATAGGAGATAAGGTCACTGTCACTTTATCTCACCACCATGGTTGCGAGGGCGCCGTAACTCAACCAGTATTTTGCAACGCCTGCGCAATACCATTTACAGATGCTAATAACGCATCAAAGATATCCTCATCCTCACAATTTGACTCCCGCCACCGCGATAATAAATCCACCTGCATCAAACTCATGGGATCAACGTAAGGATTCCGCAACATGATTGCGCGTTGTAGCGTGATGTCTCCTTCCAGCAATTCGTCGTGTTCTGAATAACTCAGGATCAGGTCACGGGTCAGATTGAATTCCGTCTTGATGATCGGAAAAAACTCGTTGTGCAGGTCATCGCCTGCGAGTGCCGAGTACAGCTTCGCGATGCCCAGGTCGGATTTTGCGAGCACCATTTCGGTATCCGCGGTAAGTGAACGGTGGAAATACCATTCCCTGACCATTTCACCAACCGCCTCGTCGCCGAATCGATGGATGGCTTTCCTGAGACCACTGCCAATTCCGTACCAACCCGGTAACAAGAAGCGGGCCTGTGTCCATGAGAAGACCCACGGAATGGCACGCAGATCTTCAATTCCCGATTGATGCCGACGAGATGACGGTCTTGATCCGATTCGCATGCGTTCGATGATATCGATGGGTGTCGCCTTACGAAAATACTCGTAGAAGTTAGGTGTGTCGTAAACCAGCTTGCGATAAGCGCGGCGACTCTCGGCGGCGATGACATCCATCATGTCGTGCCACTCGGGTTGGTCGTTACCGCGATGTCTTGGCATCGCCGTTGCCAGTGCGACCGAACCCGTCATCTGTTCGAGCGTACGGAGCGCAATGCCACGCAGTCCGTATTTTTCGTTGATGATTTCGCCCTGTTCGGTGACGCGCAGCCGGCCATTAACTGTTCCTGGCGGAGAACCCAGAACGGCGGCATGTGTCTTGCTGCCACCGCGACTGATCGTGCCGCCTCGTCCGTGGAACAGCGTCAGCTCAATTCCCTGCGCAGTGACCGCTTTGACGAGCACTTCCTGCGCGTTCTGCAGCGCCCATCTAGCTGAGGCCAGCCCGCCATCTTTGTTGCTGTCCGAGTAGCCAATCATGACTGTCTGACGATTATCGCGGCGCTTGAGGTGTTCACGATAAAGATCAGTAGACAGCAGTGACTTCATGATTGCCGGGCCATTATGCAAGTCGTCGACTGTTTCCAGCAGCGGTGCGATATCGAGCGGCACCTCACCGCGCTTGTTGTGCAGCTCACCCCACTGCGCCAATAACAGGACTGAAAGAATGTCATCGGCACCCTGCGTCATGCTGACGATGAATGGCCCAATCGCGGCAGGACCATACTTTCTGCGGCAGAACGCTATGGCCTGAAATACGGCAATGGTCTTGCGCGCTTGTGTGCTTAATGTCATCGGCGCACTTTCACGTGTCGTAATTGCCTCGACCAGGCGGGCGGTGCGGTCGTCGGCCGACATCTCGTCCCAGTCGTCCTCTCCAAGGCATTCGGCGATGACATTACGATGTACCTCTGAATCCTGCCGGACATCGAGGGTGACCATGTGAAACCCGAAGGTGTGAATGCGCCGCAACAAGCGCCGCACCGCGAACAGACCTGCTTGCTCGCCTTTATTTTCTGTGAGGCTATCGGCGATAAGCTGTATGTCGTCGATCAGCTGCCCGACTTTCTCGTAGGGAAACATGTCGTCGTCATAAGTGTTCTGCAGGCGCTGTTGTACGAGGCGCAAGAATACTCGATACGGCATGTCCCGGTGACGCGCGGGCACTGCGTGGTATGCCTTAGGAAACACGCCACGATACTCATCAATCTTGTCGAGCATGCCCTGACCGAAACTGGCACGATCAGCGGACTGGCTGAGCTTCGCGCCTATCGACGCACACTCCTTGTAATACAAATCGAGGATCAGCGAACGCTGGCGCGCAAGTGTTTCCCGAATCGTTTTCGCGTTGACGTTCGGATTGCCGTCCATGTCGCCGCCAACCCACGAACCGAAATGCAGAAGGCTCGGCACCTCAACATCATCGCCGTCTTCGCCGTAAATTCTCGTGACCGCGCTTTCTATGTCCTCATAGAAGGGCGGAATTGTGCGATACAAAACATCGGTAACGAAGAACAGGACGTGTTCGAGTTCATCCGCCACCGTCATTTGTTCGGACGGGTGCTCGTCAGTCTGCCAGCCCGTTGTCGCCAGCATGCGAATGTTTTGCAGCGCAGCATCGGTTTCCTGCGGTGTCATCGTCGGATTCAGCAAGTCGACGAGATGTTTGACGATGTTCTGTTCTTTGCGAAGCATCGTTCGTCTTGTCGGCTCCGTCGGGTGGGCCGTAAAGATCGGTTCAATAGACAGAGTGGCGAGCAGGTCCTTCAGGCCCGCAGCGTCCATGCCGGACGCCTTAAGCTTGATGAATGTGTCTTCGAGCCCGCCCGGTTGGTAGTGAACAACATCACGCAGATAGTCTCGCCGGCGCCGAATGCGATGCACCTTTTCCGCCGTATTCACCATTTGAAAGTAGGTTGAGAAGCTGCGAATTACCTGTAGCGCCGCTTTCGGGTCCAGTTTATCGACGAGCTCGGCAAGCTCTTCACCCGGCTTCTCATTGCCTTCACGACGTCGAATAGCGCGCAACCTTGCATTTTCGACAAACTCGTAAAGGTCATCCCCGCTTTGTTCGCGAATAAGGTCGCCGACCATGGAGCCAAGCGTGCGCACATCGTCCCGCAACGCCTGATCTTTGTCTTCGAACGTGATGTCCTGACGGCGCAACGAGCTATAAGATTCAATTTCCATGATCGCGGTGGTTTCTTGTCAGTCGCGGAAGTTTTCGTATTGCAGAGGCAGGCCGATCTCGAATTCTTTCAGCATGGCAATAACGTTTTGCAGGTCGTCACGTTTCTTGCCACTAACTCGTAGCTTGTCGCCCTGGATCGCTGTTTGTACTTTCAGCTTCTCCGTTTTTATCTGCTTGACGAGTTTCCTCGCCCGGTCTGCATCAATCCCGCGTCGCAGGATGACCTGCTGGCGAGCGCCGTTGTTGGTGACTTCTGCTTCCTGTTCTTCGAGGCACGCGATGTTGATGCCGCGCTTGGACAGTTTCTGATGCAGGATGTCGAGCATCTGTTTCAGCTGGAAATCGGATTGCGTGATCATCGTGATGACCTGTTCCTCAATTTCGTACTTGGAGCCGGTCCCCTTGAAATCAAAGCGTGTGTTGACCTCGCGATTCGCCTGGTCAACACCGTTATTTGCCTCGTGGGAATCGAAGTCACTTACAACGTCAAAAGAGGGCATATCGGGTCCTGCCTTTACCTGCATCAATGTGAAGCGAAAGGTACACCCGCTGCGGTGTTCACGCCAGACCTGTAAGTAATAGCGAACCTGAAAACTGCACAAGTTGCCGAGTAACGGCTGCGGCCAGCGAGGCTGTGTCAACGCAAGATAGCGTTATGTATCTTGTTCTGGAACCCGCGGTTGTTACGTCACTTTGCCCATTATTGCCGGCGGAGGTGGCCAATGACTTTTCCCCGCAGGTTTGCATGCAGGTTCCCAGGCACTCCGCATGGATTCCCCAGGAGCTGGACATCGCGGCCTATGTGGATTCCAGCGGTGACATGGCCATGACCGCCCTGGAGGAGGCGCTGACAGCCTGCGTTGATGATGGCGACCGGCTACACGACCAGACAGAGTGGGGCGAACCGCTAATAGAATACGACAGCTGGTTGAATCGACGACTTGCGATCGCACTGCGTGGTTGGGGTGACATTGCCGAGAAAAAGGGCTCTGACCCCGGTTCTTTGCAGACGCTCCGGGAAATGGAGGAGCTTGCCGAATGGGCGTGTCTGACCTTGCACAATCGATCACGCCATCTCGCCAGGGAGAGAAACTGGTGTCCTGCGCTCGACGAGGCGGGGGCGCTGGTCATGCAGCAAAAGCAATCGCGGGCGTGGGGGCGCCGCTGGAAGAAAGCGGTTCAGGATGTCGCAGTCCGACATCGAAACCTCACTACGATATCGCCCTGGGACGTATTTCCCCGGCAAAAGCAGGCCGATTTGCGCTACGCGGACCTGCTGCCACTGACTCGATTCGCCGATTCCCTGTCATTTCAGCGTGATGCGAGTATCTCGCATTGGGACGTCAATGACTTCAAGGGTTTCTACGATCGGGTGTCTGCTATTGTGCGCTGCAATAGTGGTGCAACACTCATTGCGAAGCAGGTGTAGATTAGGATACGGTTTACGGCCGCCGCCCGTATGGGCGAAGGCTTAGTTGAGAAGACG
>CAYWBZ010000008.1:4578-20015 GCA_964456535.1 uncultured Woeseiaceae bacterium
TAGGATACGGTTTACGGCCGCCGCCCGTATGGGCGAAGGCTTAGTTGAGAAGACGTATTGCAAGCAATCACACCTGATGCGCACGGAATCGCCGTATTGATATTGACGGTAGTCGCGCTGTTTCTATTTACGCGTGACAACATTCCGCTTGAGTCATCGTCGCTCGCCATCCTGATACTCCTGGTCGCCGGGTTTCAGCTCGTACCCTATGAAAAAGCCGGTGAAGTTGTGCTGGGCCCGATCGACTTTTTTGCGGGCTTCGGCAATGAAGCATTGATAGCAATTTGTGCACTCATGATGGTCGGCAAGGCACTGGAAACGACCGGCGCACTACAGCCGTTGGCAAATGTCGTCAGTAAGGCCTGGTCAACTCGACCGGTGCTCGCGCTCGCAACCACGCTTGTCGCGGGCGCGATTCTTAGCGCATTCATGAACAACACGCCTATTGTCGTCCTGCTCATGCCGATTCTGGTTGGCGCATCGCTGCGAGCCAAGTTCCCCGTTTCCGGTGTCATGCTGCCGATGGGGCTTGCGACAATTATTGGTGGTATGTCGACGACCATTGGCACGTCAACCAACCTGCTTGTTGTCGGTATCGCTCATGACATGGGCCAGCACGAGTTCAGTCTGTTTGAGTGGGTGCTGCCCGTCGCAATTGTTGGTGGTGTCGGTGTGCTTTTCCTGTGGCTGGTTGCGCCCAAATTGCTGCCCGATCGCACGCCCCCCATGGCTGATACATCACCGCGTATTTTCAGCGCACAGCTGCATGTCAAGGAAGGCGGCTTTGCGGATGGCAGGTCGTTGTCGGAGGTACTGGCAAAAGCAGACGGCAACCTGCGTATCGATAAAATTCAACGCACCGAGTCATTGTTTCTCGCGAAGCTCCCCTCGGTCGTAATCCAGCCCGGCGATCGGCTGTTCGTCAAAGATTCACCGGAAAACCTGAAGCACTACGAACAACTGTTGGGTGCGACGCTGTTCAATATTTCCGACATCGAACACCCCATCAATGAGCAAACACCACTAAGAGCCGAGGGACAGCAACTGGCCGAAGTTGTCGTTACTCGCGGCTCGCCGTTGCATTTACGCAGCCTTGCGGCTGCCCGCTTTAGCGCCAGCTATGGACTGCTGCCACTTGCCTTGCATCGGGCGCGTGCGCCAAGTTCGCAAGTAACCGGAGACCTGAACCTGATTCGCCTGCGTGCCGGTGATGTACTGCTGGTACAAGGGTCCGGGGAAGCGATCGCGAACCTCAAGGAAAACGGCACAATGCTGGTGCTTGACGGCACGACCACCTTGCCGCAAACGCACCATGCCAAGCGCGCGCTGTTTATTATGGGTGGCGTGGTAATGCTGGCGGCCCTTGGCATCATGCCGATTTCTGTCAGTGCGATACTGGGCCTGGGTCTTATGATCGCCACAGGGTGTCTCGCGTGGCGGGACGCCGTGAGCGCGTTATCGATTCCTGTCATTATGATTATTGTGGCGGCACTGGCGTTGGGTAAAGCGCTGGTGGACACGGGAATGGCGGATTACCTGGCCGTCAGTTTCGTCAACGCTGCAGCGGGCCTGCCGACGCCGATGATATTGAGTGCCTTCATGTTGCTCATGACGATCATGACCAATGTTGTGTCAAACAATGCCGCCGCGGCCATCGGTACACCGATCGCGATCAGTATCGCGCAGCAATTGGGGGTCAGCCCGGAGCCGTTCATTCTCGCCGTACTATTTGGCGCCAATATGAGCTTCGCAACACCGTACGGCTACCAGACCAACTTGCTTGTAATGAGTGCGGGTGGTTACAAGTTTGCCGACTTCCTGCGCGTTGGCATTCCTCTGACGATTATCATGTGGGTTGGGTTCTCGATCGCACTGCCTATGTTGTATCAGTTGTAACTGATGCGGTGCTTGACGCTGGCAGTAGCGACGGTAATACTCAGCCGCATGAATGCTTCAATCATCAACAACTGGTGGTGGCAGCCCACAAAAGAGGGGGCTGCTGGCTAACTATTAGCTGAGCAAAGAACATCGAAGCCCATCTCTGCCGAAATCAGGGATGGGCTTTTTTAATGGACAACCGTAGGAGCGGTCCCTGACCGCGAATGAAATATGCAAGCACCATTCGATATAGCCGCGGATCTTGATACGCCAGTATCCGCATACCTGAAGCTGAATTCGCTACGGCCGCGCTTTCTTCTTGAAAGTGTGGAGGGTGGTGAACGGCTGGCGCGCTATTCATTCCTCGGCTTCGGAGATGCTGTCGAAGTGCGCATGGATGGGACGTCGCTGTGGATCGATGGAAAGGAAGAAGCTCGGCCCGAGAACCAGCAACAGTATCTGGATGCGATGCGCCGCGTACTTGAAATCGCACCGCGGCCGCAGCCTGACGACGGATTACCTTTCGCCGGCGGCCTGGTTGGTGTGTCGGGTTATGACGTTGTGCGTCTGTTCGAGAAACTGCCAGTGGATACGGAGAAGCAAACGAATGTGCCAGACGCCGCATTTGTCGCACCCGCGTCCTTGCTGGTGTTTGACCATCTGACACGCAGGGTCGCCTTGTTACATGACGGCCCTGAAGAAGAGCGGCAGAGACTCAGGGCTGAAGTAATTCAACTATTGCGCGGGGCAATACCGCCGGTACCGGACAACGTCTCGGTTTCACCGGCGGAGGCGAGCCTTACCGAGGAAGAGTTTTCCGAGCGCGTGAATGCGTGCAAGGAATACATCGCATCAGGCGATATTTATCAGATCGTCCTGTCGGTGTTGTTCCGCGGCAAAACGAATGTGTCACCCTTCGAGGTCTACCGCGCATTACGATTACTAAATCCGTCGCCGTACATGTTTTTCTTCGACTTCGACGACCTGCAGGTCGTTGGATCATCACCTGAAGCACTGGTTAAGCTCAATGGAGTTACGGCATCGCTGCGACCCATAGCCGGAACCCTGCCGCGCGGTGCGACAAGCGAAGAAGACGATGCGAACGAAGCGGCGTTGCTCGCCGATCCAAAAGAAGCGGCGGAGCACGTGATGCTTGTGGACCTAGCCCGTAACGACCTCGGGCGCGTTGCAAGCGCTGGATCGGTGTGCGTCGACCCGTATCGCGCCATTGAGCGCTACAGTCACGTCATGCACATCGTCAGTGGCGTGCAAGGTGAGCTCGCGGCGGAGTTCGATCAGTTCGACCTGTTTGCCGCAAGCTTCCCCGCCGGCACGCTGGTCGGTGCACCGAAGGTTCGCGCAATGCAGATTATCGAGGAAATGGAGCAGGTCGGTCGTGGCCTGTACGCCGGCACGGCTGGCTACTTTGGCCTCAGCGGCGACATGGATCAGGCGATCACGATTCGTACCCTGGTTTTTTCCGGCGATGAGTACAGTTTTCAGGCCGGCGCGGGTATTGTTGCCGACTCCATACCCGCCAGGGAATATCAGGAAGTGCTGGCAAAGAGTGCCATACTGAGGCGTGCCCTCGAGATTGCTGAGGGAGGATTGTAATGGCCCCGAAAACTTTCGATCACGTACGTATGTTGCTGATCGACAATTACGACTCATTCACTTACAACCTGGTGCAGGCGTTCGCCGCACACGGGGCGGACGTGATGGTTTATCGCAACGACATGATCAGCGTTGAAGAGGCCCGTGCACTTGAGCCGACGCACCTCGTGATTTCTCCCGGCCCCGGTCGACCGGAAGACGCCGGCGTATCTCTGGAAATGATTGCTGCGTTCGCGGGCAAAATACCGGTGCTGGGCGTATGCCTGGGCCATCAGAGCATCGTGCAGCAACAGGGCGGAGAAATTGTTCGTGCAGAGCGCCTGATGCACGGCAAGACATCCGAGATCAAGCATGACGGGAAAACGGTTTTCGAGGGGATCCCACAACCGTTCGAAGTTGGGCGCTATCACTCCCTGTGCGCCGAGGTTGAATCGCTGCCCGATACACTGGAGATTACGGCGGAGACGGATAGCGGCGTGATAATGGGCGTACGCCACAAGTCGCTTCAGATTGAAGGCGTGCAATTTCATCCGGAGAGCGTACTGACACCCGAAGGCGACACGCTGATGACAAACTTCATGCGAATGAATGCCTCATGAACAAGGAATACAGCGCACTGCTCGATAAGGTGCTCAATGGCGAGAACCTTGCTGAAGTTCAGGCCTATGATTTGATGGTTAAGCTGGCGGAAGGTGAATTGCCAGCGGCACTGGCCGGCGCGCTGTTAGCCGGTTTGCGAGCGAAGGGTGAAACAGCCGACGAGATTCGCGGTTTCGCAACCGCAATGCGTGAACTTGCCGTGCACCCCAAAATTCCTGACGGTGCACCCACAGTCGACACAGTAGGCACGGGCGGAGACGGTTCAGGCAGTCTCAATCTGTCGACAGGCACGGGCCTGCTCGCAGCGGCCTGCGGATCGCGCGTCGTCAAGCACGGTAATCGCTCGGTTTCGAGTCGCTCTGGCAGCGCCGACATGCTTGAGAGTTTGGGCATGCCCTTGCCGCTGCACGAACAGCAGGCGGTCGACTGCCTTGAAGCAACGAGTTTTACGTTCCTGTTTGCACCCGCGTATCACCCGGCAATGAAGGCCGTTGTTCCTATTCGTGGCGCGCTTTCAGTCCGCACGGTTTTCAACGTTCTCGGTCCGCTGACTAATCCGGCGGCGCCGCCGTTCCAGCTGATCGGTGCCTACAGCAATGATGCAGCCAAACTAATGGCTGAAACCCTGTCCGGCATGCCATTAGAACGCGCATTTGTTGTGCACGGTGAACCGGGCTGGGATGAGGCGACACCCGCAGGAGAATTCTGGCTCTACGACGTGACGCCCGGCAATGTCACCGAAAGTAAACGCAGCCCTGAAGACTACGGGCTGGCGCGTTGCCAACCTCAGGATCTGGAAGGTGGTGATGCGGAACACAATGCCAAAGAGCTCGTACGAGTATTTACGGGCGACGATCGGGGTGCGCATCGTGATGCATTGCTCATGGGCACATCGCTGGTGCTGGAAGTGCAAGGCGAGGCAAAAGACGCGAAGGACGGCGTGGCGCAGGCCGCGGCCGCAATAGACGACGGCAGAGCCGAGACATTCCTCGCAGCGTTACGCGATCACTTCGAAGGCTGATGAGCGACTTTCTGCAAACCATGGCGAGTCACAGTGCGGAAAGAGCGGCCGCAGTATCGAGCTCTTTCTCATCCGCGGATTTCGACAAGCCGATCGTGCCGCTGACGCTCGGTAAGTTCGACGTAATAGCAGAAATCAAAGACCGCTCACCTGCAGAAGGCAAGCTCAAAACCACCAATAGTTATGGTGACAGTGACCGTAACTCCCGAGCCAAATCCTACGCAGCGGGTGGCGCCGCTGCGATCTCGGTGCTGACGGAACCGAGTCGTTTTGACGGCGATCTCACCCACCTCGAAGCGGTCGCTGCCACTGTTCCGGGTACGCCCGTAATGCGCAAGGACTTCCTGGTCGAACCAGTGCAAATACTGGAAGCGCGAAAAGCGGGGGCGAGCGGTGTGTTGCTAATAGCCACAATGTTGAGTGACGCAAAACTGCGCGCAATGCTCGACCGCGCCTGGGAACACGAGATGTTCGTGCTACTGGAATCGTTTGATGAAGACGATCTGCGGCGATCAACCGAATTACTTGATAACCCTGTTGACCGCGATAAGGCCCGTGCCGGGCAATTGCTCGTTGGAGTGAATACACGAAATTTACGGACGCTCGAGGTTGATTCAGAGCGACTCAGGAATCTGGCCCCACTTCTCCCGGCGGCAAGGTGTGTTGCCGAAAGTGGTTTGCTGGTCCCTGACGATGCGGCGCGAGTTGCTGGTTGGGGATATCGTATGGCGCTCGTCGGTACTGCTTTAATGCGCAGTGATGATCCGGCAGCATTGGTTGCCGCCATGCGAGCAGCCGGAGCGGCGGCATGAGTGTCTTCGTGAAAATTTGTGGCCTCAGCGATCCCGAGCACGTGCACGCCGCGATCGATGCGGGTGCCGACGCGGTTGGATTTGTTTTCGCTGAATCGGTGCGTCGTGTCACACCGGTTGAAGCGGCGACAGTAAGCGCGTACGTGCCACCCCATATCAAGCGCGTTGCCGTGATGCTGCACCCGACAAACGATGAATGGCAGGAAGTTCTGAGGGAATTTACACCTGACGTACTGCAAACTGACGCAGAAGATTTCGCATCCCTTGATGTTCCCGAATCAATCGAGCGCTGGCCTGTTTTCCGCGAAGGTAAGGGCCAGCCGGAAGCCCGCGACACTTATGTCTACGAAGGCAAGAAGAGTGGTCAGGGCGAACCGGTTGACTGGTCACGTGCGGCAACACTTGCGTGCGACGGCAACATGATATTGGCCGGAGGGCTTGCAGCCGGCAACGTCGCGGCGGCAATAGCAACCGTTCGGCCATACGGCGTCGATGTTTCGAGTGCCGTTGAATCTGCGCCCGGACAAAAAGATGCTCGAATGATTAATGAATTTGTTAGTGCAGCGAAAGCTGCGGAGAAAGATCTATGAGTACATTGTTCGCTGCAGACGAAGCCAAACTGCTTCTCGATGCAGCCATCAAAGGCGACATGCCCGATGACCGTGGCCGCTTTGGTCCATTCGGTGGCCGCTACGTTCCGGAAACGTTGGTACCGGCATTTGATCGACTGGAGGCCGGCGTTAAAGAGCATCTGCATGATGCGGCGTTTCAGGCAGAGTTCCAGAGAGAGTTGCGGGAGTGGGTTGGTCGTCCAACGGCATTAACTTTTGCGCCACAGTTGAGCAAGGCCTGGGGCGCCGAGGTCTGGATCAAGCGCGAGGACCTCGCGCACACAGGCGCTCATAAAATAAACAACGCGATCGGCCAGGCGCTGCTCGCCAAGCGGCTCGGTGCAAAACGCGTCATCGCGGAAACGGGCGCAGGACAGCATGGCGTGGCATCGGCTGCAGCCTGTGCACGAGTTGGCCTTTCCTGCAGCGTTTATATGGGCGCAGTCGATATGGAGCGTCAGGCTCCGAACGTTGATCGCATTCGCCGACTGGGCGCCGAGGTTGTTGCCGTCGAGACGGGCGACAAGACCTTACGCGCGGCGATCGATGAAGCGATGCGCGAGTGGGTAACAGATCCAAACGGCATTTATTACCTGCTGGGCTCGGCGGTTGGAGCGCATCCTTATCCGTATCTCGTCCGCGAACTGCAATCGGTTATCGGGCAGGAAGCGCGACAACAAATGCTGGATCAGGCGGGTGCTTTGCCTGATGTCGCCTTTGCCTGTGTCGGCGGTGGTTCGAATGCAATCGGCCTTTTCTATCCGTTGCTTGGTGACGATATCGAATTGATCGGTGTTGAGGCGGGTGGCACGGGCGATGGCCTGGGTCAGAACGCCGCGACACTTGCCACCGGAACGCCGGGTGTTTTGCAGGGTTCATACACAATAATTCTGCAAGACGATGACGGGCAGGTGCAGGAAACGCATTCAATATCCGCCGGCCTCGACTATTCTGGCGTCGGTCCCGAACACGCGTTGCTGCAGGCAACGGGTCGGGTGAAATATATTTCGGCGAGAGATGGCGAGGCGCTAGAGGCACTTGAAGAGCTGTGTGCAACAGAGGGTATCCTGACTGCGCTGGAAACCGCCCATGCCTATGCGGCTGCTCGCGACTATGCCAAACGAAACCCCGGCAAACGAATTCTTATCGGTAACTCGGGTCGCGGGGACAAAGATATGCCAACGCTTACCAAGTTCCCGGCGAGGATTCGATCATGAGCGCACATGAGAGATTAAGCGCGGCGATCCTCGCGGCCAAAGATTCCGGCCGGCCGGCGCTGGTACCCTTCATCACAGCGGGTTATCCGGAGCCCAGGGATTTCATTGCCACGCTAAAGGATGTTGCGTCCGTTGGCGATGTTGTCGAGCTTGGCATCCCGTTCTCGGATCCCATGGCTGATGGCATGACGATTCAGCGCTCAAGTTTCATCGCATTGCAAAAAGGGGTGAGTCTCAAGTGGATTTTCGATCAACTGGATTCCGCCCAGGGTGAAATTGATGCACCGCTGGTGATGATGTCTTACCTGAATCCATTGCTGGCATTTGGCTATGATGCGCTGGCCGAGCGAGCACTGGCGGCTGGTGTCTGTGGCTTCATAGTGCCCGACCTGCCATTTGAGGAAAGTGATGATATCCGAGCGGCACTGGAAGCGAAGGGCCTTGGTCTCATCCAGTTAGTGACGCCCGCAACACCGGACGCAAGACTCAAGATGCTGTGCGAAGCATCTCGTGGATTCGTCTACGCGGTGACAATTACCGGAATTACGGGTGGCGACGCCGGACTGCCAGCGGATTTGGCCGACTACCTCGATAAGGTCAGATCATTTTCCACCATACCGGTTTGTGCTGGCTTCGGAATCAGGGCACCGGAAGATGTGGCCGCCGTCGGCGAACACGCATCGGGCGCGATCGTCGGTTCTGCGCTGGTCGAGGTGCTCGAAAGTGGCGAGGACCCAAAGGTTTTCTTGAGTTCACTCCTGGCTTAAGCCGGAATTTTGGCCGAACATCCACTATGCTTGCGGGAATTGAATAACAGCAATAGAAGGCTTGGAACAATGAATAAGAACCCGGTAGTAGGGCTACTCGTTACTTTTTTCATGATTGCTTGCAGTTCAGAGCAGGCAGATGTGCCTTCAGGCGAACCAGCGACTCAAACGCTTGCCGACGTCGAGTTAATTTCCAGACAGTTGTTTTTTGATGATCCTGATTTGGCACAGGGACGGATCAGTCCGGACGGGACAAGAGTCAGTTATATCGCCCCACTCGACGGTGTCAAAAACGTCTGGGTTGCACCCGTTGGCGATATTACCGCAGGTAAGGCGGTGTCATTCGACACGATGCGCGGTACGAGAAACCATAACTGGGCGTTCAACAGTCGAAATATCTTCTACGCGCGAGATATCGGTGGCGATGAGAACTATCACGTAATTTCGATTGATCTTGATAGCGGTAAGGAAGTCGATCTAACACCGTACGAAAACACATTGGGAACGCTGGTTGGCGGTAGCTACCGACATCCCCAAAAGTACCTGATTGGAATGAACGACAGAGACGCGCAGTGGCACGATGTCTATCTGGTCGACATCTCAACTGGCGAACGCGAACTGGTGGAATTGAATGATGGTTTCGGCGGCTACGTTGCTGACCAGGACCTTGACCTGCGCCTCGCGACGAAACCAACCGATGACGGCGGTATAAGCGTTCAGAAAAAGAGTGATGACGGCGAGTGGGCCGAATTCATTACAGTTCCAAAAGACGACGTATTCGCGTTCAATATCCTCGGGATTTCCTCGGATGGTCAGTCGTTCTTTATGACGGATGCGGCCGGTCGAGATACGTCGGCCCTGTATGAAGTGAATATCGAATCCGGCGAGCGTAATGTCCTTGCGGCGAGCGACGCTGCAGATATTGGTGAGGTGTTGCTCGACACGGAGAGCGGGAGACCCGTTGCGTACTCGATCGATCATTTACGCGGTGACTGGTTCCCGATAGGCGATTCGGCATCGTCCGCTCTTGAGTTATTGCGTAATGTTCCCGGCGACAAGAGTATCGCTGGGCAAAGCAAAGATGGATCAAAGTGGATGGTCGTCAGCTCCGAGCCGACGTCTCCGGCGGCCTATTACATTATTGACAGACATACGGATGCGGCAAGCAAGTTATTCGATACCCGGAGTGGACTGGTCGGAAAACCGCTTGTTGATATGTATCCCGTTGTTATCAAATCCAGAGACGGTTTGGACCTGGTGTCCTACCTTTCCTTGCCACCGCATATCGACGTAGACGTGGATTTTAACGTCAATGAGTCGGTGCCAATGGTCTTGTGGGTCCACGGTGGTCCGTGGGGGCGGGACGGCTATGGCTACGACGGAATCGCGCAGTGGCTGACGAACCGAGGGTATGCAGTTCTGCAGGTTAACTATCGCGGGTCAACCGGTTTTGGCAAGGCGTTTGTCAACGCTGGCGCAAAAGAGTGGGCGGCAGCGATGCACGACGACCTGGTTGATGCAGTGGATTGGGCGATTTCGAAAGGAATTACAGAGGAAGGTCAGGTTGCGATCGGCGGTGGGTCTTATGGTGGTTATGCGACGTTGGTCGGCGTCACTTTCACGCCCGAAAAATTCGCCTGTGGCGTTGACATCGTCGGGCCCTCAAACCTTGTTACCTTGCTAGATAGTATCCCGGAGTATTGGCAGTCGTTCTTCGAGGTCCTGGTAAATAATGTCGGGGACCCAAGAACAGAAGAAGGGCAACGGTTTCTACGCTCGCGATCACCGCTTTTCCTGGCTGATCAGATAACAAAGCCATTACTGATCGGACAGGGCGCGAACGACCCGCGAGTCACACAGGTGGAAGCGGACCAAATCGTCTCTGCGATGCAGAAAGCCGATCTACCGGTCACATACGTTCTGTATCCCGACGAGGGACATGGCTTCGGACGGGCCGAAAACGCAGACTCTTTTCTCGCCGTCAGTGAGGTATTTCTTGCCGAATGCCTGGGTGGCCGATACGAGGACTTCGGTGATTCGTTTGACGGTTCTTCAACAACAGTACCGCATGGCGTCGAATTCATCCCAGGTCTCGCTGATGCGCTGGCTGGTGCAGAGATCGTCGACAAGAATTAGCGGGCTAAGGCATTCCGCGAGACAGTAAAGACGTCCCGGCAATCTCCGAACGAAGAATCGCGGAGATTTTCTCGGGTTGCATCGGGCGGCTGATCAGAAAGCCTTGTACGAGATCGCAGTTACAGCTTTTCAGGAAGTCGAGTTGCCGAACAGTCTCGACGCCTTCGGCAGCAACCTCAATATCAAGGCCCTGTGCCATAGCTATCGCAGCACGAACAATGCGTTGATGGCTGTTGTTTTCTTCAATATCGGCAATCAGAGTCTGATCGAGAACAAAGCTGTCGATGAAGCCGTTGTCCAGCGACTCGAAAGAAACGTCCCGAGTCCCGAAGTGATCCAGAGACAGGCGTACGCCGAGTTTTCGAAGTCTCCGTAGCGTCTCCAGTTCGGCCGCGCGTTGTTGCATAACATCGCCATCACAAATTTCAAGCTCGATACAACCCGGATCAAGAGCGGTGTCTGCCAGCGATTTCGAGACAACTTCGACGAGTCGATTGTGCAGCAGTTGCTGCGGCGACAAATTGATCGCGATCGACAGGTCGGGAAGTTCGAAGCGGCGCTGCCAGGCAGCAAGTTGGCGGCATGCCGTTGCGATGACCCACTCGCCAGCGGAATGAATGAGACCGCTGCTCTCCAGAATGGGCAAGAAACGCGCGGGCAGCAAGAGGCCGAAACGCGGGTGATTCCAACGCAGCAAAGCCTCGAGTCCGATCAGTCGGTTTGTCGCGAGATCGATGCGGGGCTGATAGTGCAGGACGAATTCATTGCGGACGAGTGCATGCCGCAATCCTGCTTCAAGCTCTTCACGTTGCTCAAGCTTTGAATTCAGCGACGTGGAGTAATACTGGAATCGACCGCCACCGCGTTTCTTTGCCTCAAACATTGCGATGTCAGCGGCTTTGATCATTCGCTCCGCGGTGTCCCCGCAATCCGGGTACATCGAGATGCCGATACTCGGTGTCGCATACACTTCGCTATTGCCGATTTCATATTTCTCAGACAGCACCAGCAGCAATTTCTGCGCGGCTGCCGCAGCGTTACCCGCTTCGCCAAAATCTTCGAGGCAAACGACGAACTCGTCGCCACCCCAGCGACCACTGAAATCACCAACGCGCAGATTGCTTTGCAGTCTTTCAGCGACCTGGCAAAGCAACGCATCGCCAATATCATGACCGAGTGTGTCGTTAACCGATTTGAATCGATCAAGGTCGATAAACAACGCTGCAAGCGGTGCAGATTTTCTCTGGCTACGGCCGATCGCGCGCGTCAGCTGCTCAGCAAACAGGCTGCGATTTGCGAGACCGGTGAGTTCATCGAACTGGGCACGTTTTTCGAGGTCTTTCGTTTTGCGCCTGGATTCTGTTACGTCGCGGAAGGTGATTACACCACCAATGAGCTCGCGGTTGCCGTCGAACAGTCCCTGACCATTGATGCTCAACGCGATGTCCGGTTGTTCCGGTGTTCGGTAAATAGCAACCTGATCAGAAAACTTCTCGCCCATGCGTGCGCGCATCAACGGTAAATCGGCAGAGTTGCGATAGCTGTCGCCATTTTCGTCAACGCAGCAAAACGTTTGCTCCCAGGTCGGGTCTGGCTGCATACGCGGGTTGATTCCCAGCAGTGTGCGCGCCGCCGGATTGATGTCGAGAACGTGGCCGACATCGTCAACGACGATAACGCCGTCATTAATGTTTTTCAGTATCGACAGCACGGTTACATCCGTGCTCGACAGACGAGACTGCATGCGTCCGCGCTTCACCGCGTGATCAAACGCCGCGTCCTGGTCTTCTACCGAGATGTCATCAATGCAGATATACCCCTGCGCGCCGGCACGTACGGCGGCAATGCCACGGTGTTCGTGTTCTTTCCGTGTCAGGGCCACAACCGGGTAGGGCGCGAGGTGATTAATCAGGTCTGTGAGTGACTGGCCCGACTGCGAGATCATTGGCCCCACCTCGAGCAGGATAAGGTCAACGATATAAGAGGCGTCTTCCGGAAGCTCGAAGGAGGTTGATCGAGTCAGGTAAGTGCAACAGGGAAGGGTTTCCAGTTCACCGAGATAATCTGCGGCAAATTCCCCACGTCCGAGATAAAGAATCGAATGCCCGGACATCAAGTTTCTGTAAGTGGTGCAGCGACTGTCTTCCCCATGGTGGGGAATCATATGTAAAGACAGGCGCTTACGCCACTATTTAGGCGCCTAAGCCCCCAGATTTAAACCAAATGGACTAACTGGGCATCCAAATAACACTAGATACGGAGAAATAGGCATTGGCAGCTCTTTTGACAGCGGTTCGCAGCGACTATAGTCAGATGATGGCTATATCAAGCACGGATGTAATTGCAGACGAGAGCGCGCTGATACAGCAGGCGCAACGCTCCAATGCGCAGGCATTTGAGGCGCTGTACAGGCTGCATATCGACAAGGTCTACGGCATTTGTCTGCGGATGACGGGCAACGTCAGCGAAGCAGAAGATTGTGCCCAGGAAGCGTTTATTCAGGCCTGGAACAAGTTAGAGAAGTTTCGCGGTGAAAGTGCTTTTTCGACCTGGCTGCACCGAATAGCTGTTAATTCCGTATTAGGTCGAATGCGAAAGTCGAAACGTGAACAGGACCGAATCATGGCTGTCACGGAAAGTGCACCAGTGACGGTAACAACCGCTGACACGGGTGACATGAGAGACCTGTCGGAGGCTGTCGACAGACTTCCGCGGGGCGCACGACATGTATTTGTCCTGCACGCAGTTTATGGCTACAGCCATGATGAAACTGGCGACATGCTGGGGATTGCGGCAGGTACGAGCAAGGCACAACTGCACCGGGCAAAACGATTACTGGCGCAGCAATTGAAGCAACAAGGATTTGAGGCATGAACGACGACAAATTAATGAAAGCCGCAGGGCAGCTGTCGACGGAAATTAGTCCGGAACGCGATCTGTGGCCCGATATCGCCGCGGAAATCGAAAAGCCCGCGCGGCGGCGCTGGACACCGATGCTGGCGCAAGCCGCCGCCGTCGTGCTGTTGATAGGGGCGTCATCCACAGTTACCTACATGGTGACATCGAAGGACAGTGGTTCAGGTCCGGTCATAGCGTCGCCAGACATGGTTTTTGAACAGGCGTCATTCGGTAATCGCTACAGCCTGGGGCCTGGCTTTCAGGACGCACGAAACTCGCTGGTTGCAGAGCTCGATTTTGAGCTGCAACGCTTGTCGCCTGAATCGCAGGAAGACATCGCAATAAATTTGAAATTAATTCATGACGCAATTTTCGACATGAACAATGCGCTCGAAGAAAACCCGGAAAACCTGCTTTTGCAGGAGAGGCTTTTGAGGACGTACCGTGAGGAGCTTGCGTTACTACGAAAAGTAAGCGGGCTCACCCGAAACATAATGATGAGAAATGATATCTAGCTGGCGCGTTGCCAATAGATGACCAAGTGAGAAGATGATGAACAGATTAGTAAGCACAATCCTGGCCTGCCTGATTTCGGTGGCAGTATTCGCCGAAGATGTAGACAGAACGGTAGATGCGTCCGCGGACGGACATGTCGACGTATCCAATATTGCCGGTTCTGTGAAGGTGACTGGCTGGAGCCAGAACGCTGTCAAAGTGACAGGCACACTGGGACGAAATGTTGAGGAGCTCATCGTTGAGCGCGATGGCGACAAGGTCTTTATCAAGGTCAAGGTGCCAAAGCGTGGCGGTCGCGGAATCGACAGTGACCTGAATATCAACGTGCCACAGAACAGCTCGATCGATATTGGTACTGTAAGTGCGGACATTGATGTAATTGATGTTACTGGTGAGCAGGGGCTACATACGGTAAGCGGCGATGTGAATACAGAGCACAGCGGTGCGGATATCGAAGCTGAGTCGGTCAGTGGTGACGTCGAAGTGATAGGCGATAATGCTGATGGTGAGGTTAGTGGCAGCTCAGTGTCAGGAGACGTCAGGCTGTTCCGAATAGCGGGCAGCGTAAAAGTCGAGTCTGTCAGCGGGGATGTTGCTGTTGACGAAGGATCATTTGATCGGGCGAATCTGGAAACCGTTACCGGTGAGCTCAGTTTTGCAGGTGAGTTGCGAAAAGGCGGAAAACTGACCGTCGATACCGTTAATGGCGATGTCGACGTAGAATTTTCCGGCGACGTATCAGCAAAATTCGATGTCGACACTTTTAACGGGGATATTCGCAACTGCTTCGGCCCAAAGGCGGAGCGTACCAGCAAGCATGCACCGGGCTGGGAGCTGGAGTTCACAGAGGGCGGCGGCGATAGTCGTGTATCGATCTCCACACTGAATGGTGATGTTAGTATCTGCAACAAGTAGTTAGTTCAAATAGCATCAAGAAAACCGGCCGGATTGTGCTTGCAATCCGGCTTTTTTGTGCCCGATTTTGATACTCTTCGTTCCCTGCAAGTGAGGTGTTCAAATGGGTCGGTTAATCAAGGTTTTGCTGTGGGTAGTGGGCGGTTTCGTCACGTTATTCATTCTGGCGGCGGTCGCGCTGTACGTATTTTTTGATCCGAACGATTTTCGTGAGGAAATCTCGAATTCGGTGCATAACCAGACGGGTCGGGAATTAACGATTGAGGGTGATATATCGCTGGATATCTTTCCCTGGCTGGCCGTCGAAGTCGGCAAGGCGAGCTTGGGCAACGCACCTGGCTTTGGCGATGAGCCGATGGCGAGCTTTGAAAGGGCCAGCTTCAGCGTTCGATTGATACCAGTGATTCTGCGGCAGGAAGTCGAGGTCGGTACCGCCGATATCGAGTCTCTGC
>CAYWBZ010000008.1:20115-23854 GCA_964456535.1 uncultured Woeseiaceae bacterium
CCAGTGATTCTGCGGCAGGAAGTCGAGGTCGGTACCGCCGATATCGAGTCTCTGCGACTGAATCTCAACGTAAATCAAAGCGGCGTTACCAATTGGGATAATTTGGTGCCGCAGGGGAGTAGCGACGATGCCGATACCGATACGGCATCAGAGCCTGGTGGTGGCATCGACGTCAACTCGATCCAGATAATCAATGCAACGATCAACTACTCCAACAGCGAATCCGGCGAAAACATCGCCATCAAAGACCTTAACCTCAAGCTCGGGCGCCTGACGGATGATGGTTCGGATGTTCCGGTTGAAGCCGCCCTGCAGTTCGATGTGCAACCAACGGGCGTGGCAGGTGTGCTCGAGTTTGTTACAACGCTTGCCTTCAATTCGACGACCGGGGAGCTGCGCCTGAACGGCGTATCTCTGGACGGAACAGTTGAGGGTATTGCCGCGATTCCAACGACGATCAAACTGCGAACGGATGGCATAGAAATATCGACGAATGAATCCCGGGCCTCCCTGCAGACCATCGATTTGTCGATGCTCGATATGCGCATCATCGCTGACGTAGAGCCGTTTTCGTACCAGGACCAGGTCACACCGCGAGCCACGATTGCGGTCGAGACCTTTTCTCCGCGCACCTTGATGCAGTTATTTGATGTCCAGCCGCCGGAGACCGCCGATCCGGTCGCACTGAGTAGCGTCACTATCGACGCGACTGCGGAAGTGACGCCCACAGCGATAGAGCTGAGCAACGTCGCTATCAAGATGGACGACACTTCGTTTACTGGCACGCTCTCTGTACCGACAACCTCAACGGGTTTTTACCAGTTTGACCTGGCCGGAGACTCGATCGAGCTTGCCCGATACATGGAGCCAGCCGATGAAACTCAAGATTCTGCGGATGCGGCCACAGCGCCGATAGAAATACCGGCTGATCTTATAAAACCGCTGAACGTTCGCGGCAAGTTCACACTGGGTCGAGCGAGCTTGGGCAATATCGTTCTTGAAAATGTGAATCTCGGATTGAACTCAAGCAATGGCAAGATGCGCGTTTTCCCGATCTCATCGCAGCTGTTTGGCGGCTCATACAACGGCGATATACGCATCGACGTGTCGGGCTCGACGCCGGCCTTATCCCTGAACGAAAAAATTGCCGGTGTCGACTTGGCCAAGCTCGCGAAGGCGATGTTCGATCAAGACAATGTCACTGGCGGCATCGACGGATCGTTCACGTTGGCGGGCAGCGGTAAGGACATGGATGCTATCCAGCGCGATCTGTCCGGCAACATGTCGCTTGAGTTGACTGATGGCACCTACGCAGGCACGGATGTCTGGTACGAAATACGGCGTGCACGCTCGATGTTGAAAGGGGAGCAACCACCGGAGCCTGTGCTGCCGGCCAAGACGGAGTTCAGCACCGTACGCATGAGCGGCGTGGTAACAGACGGCATTATGCGTAGTAACGACCTGTTTGCGGAATTGCCCTTCATGCAGCTGACCGGTGGCGGTCAGGTCGATATCCCGGCTGGCACGGTCGACTACAGTTTGACTGCCCGAATTCTCGAGCGACCGGAGTTTCTGAGCGGCGCGACACCGGAAGAGCTGGATGAGTTTACCGAGGCAGTTATTCCCTTAAAGATCAGCGGCCCACTTGAGTCTCCCAGCATTCAGCCGGATCTTGAGAAACTTCTGCAGAAGCGGGTGGAAGACGAAATTAAGGACAAACTCAAGGATAAGTTGAAGGGATTGTTCGATTGATAACTCGCTGGTGCTATTTGCTCCTCATGGTCACGATATTTTCGTCGACGGCCAGGGCAGCGGAAATGCTCAGTGTCGAGGTTAATTACGACGAGGGCATCTATACGATGAACTCGGAGATCTGGTTCGATGCAACGGTCGAACAGGTCTACGAGATTTTCCGCTACTGGGACAACTCGACGAAATTTTCCAGTGCGATTGAGGAGTCGCGTGACATGCCGCCCGACGAGCAGGGCCGCCCGCAGTTCTATGTCCTGAATCGTGGTTGTGTGCTTTTCTTCTGCAAGTCTTTTGAGCGGCAAGGCTACGTCGAGTCTGAACTGAACGTCGTCATTTTCGCTTTCGTAGACCCGGAGAAGAGTGACTTTCAATTCAGTAATGAGAGCTGGCGTTTTCTTGAGCGAGACGGCGGCACGGTCGTAATTTACGATCTCGAAATGCAGCCCAAGTTTTGGATACCGCCCGGTATCGGCCCCTATTTGATTAAGCGCAAGCTCAGAAATAATGGCGGGAGTGCCGTGGACCGAATCGAAGTTCTCGCAAAAGCTGTAAATATTGAATAGTTTTGCGACTCGTTTGCTCTCGTGGTTCGATGATTTTGGTCGCAAGGACCTCCCGTGGCAGCAGAATGTCACGCCATATCGGGTGTGGGTGTCGGAAATCATGCTGCAACAAACGCAGGTTCAGACGGTGATTCCGTACTTCGATCGTTTCGTAGAGAGCTTCCCTGATCTGGCGTTGCTTGCGGCTGCGAATCAGGACGACGTGTTGTCACAATGGTCGGGTCTTGGCTATTACGCGCGGGCGCGCAATCTGCACAAAGCGGCGCAGCGTGTACGCGATGACTTCGATGGTCAGTTTCCGGCATCAGTTGATGATGCTATCGACCTGCCCGGTATAGGCCGTTCGACCGCCGGCGCCATACTATCGCTGGCGCTGGGCCAACGGCACGCGATACTCGATGGCAACGTAAAGCGCGTACTCGCGAGGCACGAAGCGATCGGAGGTTGGCCGGGCAAGACACGTGTCGCCGATGAGCTTTGGCAGGTCGCGGAGCGAAATACACCGCATAAAAGAGTTTCCGACTATACCCAGGCGATCATGGACCTCGGCGCAACGCTTTGCACCAGAAGCAAACCATCGTGCGGCCGCTGTCCGGTCAAAAAAGACTGCGCGGCGTTGCTATCGAACAGCGTTGACGACCACCCGGGACGTAAACCAAAGGTAAGCAAGCCATTGCGAACCACGACAATGATACTGGCGAGCACCGGCGGCCAAGTGTATCTGGAGCGTCGCCCCGAAGCTGGAATCTGGGGTGGGCTTTGGAGCCTTCCGGAGCTGGGTGAGCAGTCGTTAAGTGACTGGTGTGTTGATGTGCTCGGCAGTGTGGCGACCGAAACGCTACCCTGGGATGTGCTGCGCCACAGCTTTAGTCATTACGATCTGGATATTCAGCCGATACTTGTGCGTATCGGGTCAGAGGCAGGTAAAGTAGCCGACGCTGATGCGAGAACCTGGCACAGATTGAACGACGTGCCGCCCGGCGGAATGGCAGCACCGGTCCAGAAACTGATTAATCAACTAAAGAAGAGTGAAAATGTCGCGCACTATTAACTGCGTCTTATTGGGCAAAGAGGCCGAGGGCCTCGACTATTCGCCGTATCCCGGCGAACTCGGCCAACGTATTTACGACAGCGTGTCGAAGGAAGCCTGGCAACGCTGGGTAGGACACCAAACCATGCTCATCAACGAAAACCGGCTAACGCCGATCGAGCCGGAAGCCCGCCAGTTTCTGGAAGCCGAGATGGAAAAATTCTTCTTCGGCGAAGGCTCCGCCGCCCCAAAAGAATTCGTCCCCCCTGAACTGTAGGAGCGGCCTACAGGCGGGTCAGGAATTGAACGCTGAATAGCTGCTTGGCGTCTGTCCAGACCTTCTCGACGCTGAAGCCGGCTGCGTTGGCCATCGCTGCAAATCCATCCAGTGTGT
>CAYWBZ010000008.1:23954-27576 GCA_964456535.1 uncultured Woeseiaceae bacterium
TTCTCGACGCTGAAGCCGGCTGCGTTGGCCATCGCTGCAAATCCATCCAGTGTGTACTTGTGTGAGTACTCCGTAAGTATCGCTTCGCCATCTGCAATATCGAAGGTGGTGTCTGCCACTTGGAAGACCTGGTCGGTCTGACTGACGAGCTCTATAACCACACGGCCCTTGTCTTCGTCGTAACTCGCGCTGTGCGTGAATTCGCTAACGTCGAAATTTGCTCCGTAATCGCGATTCAGGTGTTGCAGCATGTTGAGGTTGAATTCAGCAGTCACGCCCGCCGAATCATTGTAGGCGTCCTCAATCACCTTGGGATCTTTCTGCAGGTCGACACCAATCATCAGAGCGCCATTCTTGCCGGCCTCGAGGTGCATCACACGCAATAATTCCATCGCCATGTCATGTTCGAAATTACCGATCGTCGAGCCTGGAAAATAAACCACGTTGCGTACCGGCATTACCATCGGCGTTGGCAAATCGAACCGCCGGGTGAAGTCTGCGACGACAGGCAAAATATCCACATGAGGGAATTCGCTACGGATCTCGTCCGCCGATGCGTACAAGTGCTCCTCCGAAATATCGACGGGTACGTAGGCAGCAAGTTCGGAGAGATGCTCAAGCAACACGCGCGTCTTCAGGCTGGAGCCGCTTCCAAACTCGATCAGGCTCGCTTGCTTGCCGACCATCGCAACGATCTCGTCGATATTATCGCGCATGATGCCGAGCTCAGTGTTGGTCAGGTAATACTCCGGAAGCTGCGTAATCTCATCGAACAGCTGTGAGCCGCGTTCGTCATAAAAATACTTCGGCGAGATCTGCTTCTGGTCTGCTGAAAGTCCGTCAACGATTTCCGATATTTCTGCGCTACTCATTGCTAAATTACTAACGGCCATGACCATCCTTTGCGAGTCGAATCCCGAGAAACTGCCAGCGGGCGTCCGGGTAAAAAAAGCTACGATAACTGGCGCGAATATGGTCGCGCGCTGTTACGCAGGAGCCACCTCGAACGGTCATCTGGTTGCACATAAATTTGCCATTGTATTCACCGAGCGTCCCGTCCAGCGGTTTGAAGCCGGGGTAGGGTGCGTACGATGACGAGGTCCATTCCCACACGTCGCCAAAAAACTGCGGCCCATCCGATGCGATCGGATGCCAGTGATTGTTTTCCATTAAGTTACCCTCGACGGAGTGTTGTTCGGCAGCGTGTTCCCATTCGAACTCTGTCGGCAGACGGGCACCGGACCAGCGGGCATATGCGTCAGCCTCGTAGAAACTAACGTGACAAACGGGTGCGTTGTTATCAATTTCCTTATCACCGCCGAGTGTAAATTCTCTTTCGAGTGCTTCGTCCCAATACAGCGGGCGTCGCCAACCGCGTTCGTTGATCGTGGCCCAACCATCGGACAACCAAAGCTCGCAGTTTTCGTAGCCACCGTCCCGAATGAACTCGCGATACTCGCCATTGGTCACCAGGCGATCGCCGATACGATGCTTATGCAGCAATGCATCGTGCCGCGGCGATTCATTATCAAAGGCAAAATCGTTGCCAGCAGATCCGATCGAAAGAATACCCGAATCTCCCTTGCTAAAGGAGTACGTCGATACCCCGGCTGCTGTTGTGGTGTCGAGGGACCGCGACACAGGTGGTCGCAAGGGATTGCAGGAAAACACGTGTTTGATATCCGTAAGCAACAACTCCTGGTGTTGTTGTTCGTGATTCAGGCCGATCGTAATGACCTTGATAATGTGGTCATCGGCAGCGTCGGTTTGCAGCAGTTGCTGCATGGCGGTGTCCACGTAGGAGCGATAGTCGAGAACCTGGGCAAGCGTCGGTCGTGACAGGAGGCCGCGTTTCGGTCGCGCGTGCATTTGCCCGGCCGTGTAGTAATAAGAATTGAACAGATAGTGATACTGATCATCGAAGCGTGCGTAGTCGCGCAGGCAGGGCTCGAGTACAAAGCGTTCGAAAAACCAGGTGACATGCGCCAGATGCCATTTCGTCGGGCTGACGTCCGGCATGGACTGCACAACCGTGTCTTCGGGCTGCAGCTCGGCAATAAGTGCGAGTGACTGCTCGCGGATCTTTCGATACCGGTCGGACAAGACAGCGGCAGTGATCTCGGCCCTATGTGTAGCCATTGGAGTTTCCTGAAAATGAATTCGACGCAGTTGATTTACCGTACCGCAATCAGCAGGACCGGACCAGTCGCTGGATTGTTTCAGCCACAGGCTGTTGCGCTAGTGCAACGGCAGCTCGGTCTTCTTTTGCACGGTGCGAATGGTTACGCTGGAATTGACTCGAGCGACACCGGGTAGTCGAGTGAGTGAATCTCGATGCAGACGCTCGAAGTCAGCCATATCCGAGACGACCACTCTCAGCAGGTAGTCAAACTCGCCCGTCATGAGATAACACTCCATGACTTCCGGGATGTTCTTCACGGCATCCTCAAAGGCGGCAAGCTCGCTTTCCTCCTCTCGATGCAGACCGATGTGAACGAATACGCTTCCGGGCAGGCCGACCTTTTGCTGACTGACCAGCGCGGCATAACGGTCGATCATCCCGGACTCCTCCAGGGACCGGACGCGCCGCAGGCAGGCAGACTCTGAGAGATTGACGCGATTCGCCAGGTGCACATTGCTGATACGACCGTCTTTTTGCAGCTCATTGAGAATTAATTTGTCGAATCTATCCAAAGACATCGCAGAAACTTGCTTAAAAGGGTAATTAAGCGACAGAAAATGCCACATTTAGCGGGTTTTGTCACCTATTTCGCAAGCCAATGCCGCGGTTGAGCACGTATCGTTGCTAACGAAACTGATTATTTCCGGTTTGGAGAGAGACCATGAAGATTGGTGTACCCAAAGAGATTAAGACCCTCGAGTTCCGCGTCGGTATGACACCGGCGGGCGTGCACGAGGTTGTAGGCGATGGCCACGAGGTTATCGTTGAGACGAATGCCGGAATGGGTATTGGTGAATCGGACGCGGCCTATGAAGCTGCAGGTGCGACGGTTGTTGCTACGCCAGAAGAAGTGTTTGCCGCTGCCGACATGATCGTAAAGGTCAAAGAGCCGCAGCTGCACGAATGCGCGATGCTGAGTCCCGGACAGGTGCTTTTCACCTATTTGCACCTTGCGGCAGATGCCGCTCAGACCGAAGCTCTGATCAAGTCAGGATCCACAGCGATCGCTTACGAAACGGTCACGGCTGATGACGGTTCGCTACCGCTCTTGACGCCCATGTCCGAAGTTGCCGGCCGCCTTTCTATCCAGGCCGGCGCTTTCGCACTGCAAAAAGCGAATGGCGGCTGCGGCAAGTTACTCGGCGGCGTGCCCGGCGTGCAGCCTGCGAACGTATTGGTAATCGGCGGTGGTGTTTCGGGCGCAAATGCGGCCGACATGGCTGTTGGCCTTGGCGCTAACGTTACGATCCTCGATCGCTCTTTGCCTCGCTTACGTGAACTTGACGACATTTGGGGCGGACGCGTGCACACGGTGTACTCAACCAAGCACGCTATTGATGAGTTGGCACCCAAAGCAGACCTTATTATCGGCGCTGTATTGATCGCCGGCGCAGCGGCGCCCAAGCTGGTCTCCGCACAAAACATCAAAGACATGCAGCC
>CAYWBZ010000009.1:0-10869 GCA_964456535.1 uncultured Woeseiaceae bacterium
TATCGGTATACTCGCCGCATGACTGCATCCGCCCAAAGTATTCTCAACGACGTATTTGGCCACCACAGTTTTCGTGGCGACCAGGAAGCAGCGATCGATGCTGCGATGGACGGACGTGATTCGCTGGTGCTGCAGCCTACTGGTGGAGGCAAGTCAATTTGCTACCAGATCCCGGCGATACTAATGGATGGCGTAACGCTGGTTGTCTCTCCGCTTATCGCGCTGATGCAGGATCAGGTTGCCGCTCTCAGGCAGTTGGAGGTCGATGCCGCGTTCCTGAATTCGACGTTGAGCGGTGAAGAGCAGAGCGCGATCTACCGGCGCCTTGCCGGTGGCGAAATCAAGTTGCTGTACGTCGCACCGGAACGCCTGATGCAGGCACAGACAATACGGCGGCTGCAGTCGGCCAATGTGGGGCTGATTGCGATCGATGAAGCGCACTGTGTGTCGCAGTGGGGCCATGATTTTCGTGTGGACTATTTGTCGTTGGGTGAACTGGCCGGACATTTCCCCGGCGTGCCGCGAATGGCGCTCACGGCTACTGCGACGTCCGAGGTACGCGCAGAGATAATTGAGCAGTTGCGGCTGGTTGAGCCACAACAATTGGTCGCTGGTTTTGATCGCCCAAATATTCGTTATCAGGTGCAGAGCAAGGTTGACGCAAAGCGGCAATTGCTCGGCTTCCTTGCAGACCGGCGCGGTGATGCTGGCATCGTGTATTGCATGTCACGCAAGAAAACAGAGTCGACGGCCGAGTGGTTGACGAAAGAAGGTTTCGTCGCTCTCCCATATCACGCCGGACTCGATGCAACGACTCGCGCAGAACACCAACATCGATTCGATAGCGAGGACGGCATCATTATCGTTGCCACCATCGCCTTCGGTATGGGCATTGATAAGCCCGATGTTCGATTCATCGCGCATCTGGACTTGCCCAAGAGTATGGAATCGTACTATCAGGAAACCGGCCGGGCAGGGCGCGATGGCGAGCCTGCGGTCGCATGGATGGTGTATGGGCTGCAGGACGTCGTTCGTTTGCGGCAAATGGTCGACACCTCTCAGGCGGGCGAAGCACGCAAGCGCAACGAGCGATCGAAACTTGATGCGCTGCTGGGTTGGTGTGAAGTTACGGAATGTCGCAGACGCTCGTTGCTGGCGTACTTCGGCGATGTCCTCGAGCAGGACTGTGGTAATTGCGATGTATGTCTGACACCGCCTGAGGTATTCGATGGTACCGAGGTTGCCAGGAAGATCCTTTCTGCGGTCTACAGGACCGGGCAGCGATTCGGCGCTGTGCATGTGATCGATGTCCTGATGGGCAAAGATAACGACAAGGTCCGGCAGCATGGTCACGATCAACTCGGCGTCTACGGTATCGGTGCGGAGTTAGAGCAACAGCAATGGCGTTCTATCTTGCGGCAGCTCGTGGTGCTCGGCTTATTGACGGTTGATAGTGCAGGCTACGGTGCCTTGCAACTCAGCGAGAAAAGTCGTCCGTTGTTACGCGGTGAAACTAATTTGCCATTACGACGTGATTTGCTCGTCGCCCGCAAGGCGAAAAGCGCGAAGCGAAAAGGCGCAGAAGTCGCAGATGAAGATCGCGATCTGTTTGAGGCGTTACGTGAATGTCGAAAACAACTTGCCGATGAGAACGAGGTGCCACCGTACGTCATTTTTCACGACGCTACGCTCAAGCAAATGGCGGCCGATAAGCCACAATCGGACGAAGCATTAATGGAAATATCGGGCGTCGGGCAAACGAAGCTGGAGCGTTACGGTCCAGCGTTCCTGGAGGTAATTGCGGAGGCGCCGGATTAAGAACACCGCTATAACAGATCAATCGTGTTTCTCGAGCTCCTCGCTGGCCTCAAGCCAGTCCCACTCGAGCGTTTCAATCACCGCCTTCACTGCAGCCTGATCTTTAACCAGCTGCTTGAGTTCATCCTTCCGATTTGCATCGCTGTAAAGCGACTCATCTGCCAAACGTTCATCCAGCTTAACTAGTTGTGAGCGATTGGATGCGAGGTCCTTCTCGATATTCCTGACCTTATCGTACAGCGGTTTCAGCCGTTGTCGCCGAAGTGCCTGTTCCTGCCGTTGTTGCTTCTTGCTGACCTGTTTGGTCGGCTCGTCCTGCCACTTTGCAGCAACTTGTTCAGCGTTTTCTTCCTGCTCTTTTAGCCAGGCCGGGTAGTCGTCAATGCTGCGGTCGAAGCGATCGACGATGCCGTCGTGGACGATTAACAATTCATCGCAGACACTTCTCAGTAGATGCCGGTCATGCGAAATCACGACGAGTGCGCCTGTGTATTCGATCAACGCAACGCTCAGCGCTTGCCGCATCTCCAGGTCCAGGTGGTTCGTCGGTTCGTCGAGCAGCAGCAGGTTAGGCCCCTGTCGGATCATGAGTGCCAGGACCAGGCGGGCTTTTTCGCCACCTGAGAACGGTGCGACGGGTTCGAAAATACGTTCACCACTGAAACCAAAACGACCGAGGTAATTACGATGGTCCTGCTCGCGATCATCGGGTGCGTAGTCGCGCAAGTGGTCGATCGGACTGTGTTCAGGACGCAGTAATTCCAACTGGTGCTGTGCGAAGTAACCGATCTTGGTGTCTTTGCTGAGTACGCGGTCGCCGCTCAGTAAGGTGCTGCCCGTCGATAATGCTTTTACGAGAGTTGATTTACCGGCGCCGTTGACACCGAGTAGTCCAATGCGGTCACCGGCAGACAAGTTCAGGTTGATCTTGTCGAGAATGACATCATCACCATAGCCCACCGAGGCATCGGTAAGGCCAAGTAAATGTTGTGGCTGCTTTTTTGGCTCGATAAAGTGAAAGCGAAACGGAGAATCGACGTGCGCGGGAGCAATTTGCTCCATGCGCTCGAGCATTTTCAAACGGCTTTGCGCCTGGCGTGCTTTCGAAGCTTTATAGCGAAAGCGATCGACATAGCTCTGGATGTGTTTGATATCTTTTTGCTGGCGCGTAAACATCGCCTGTTGTTGCGCCAGCTGTTCGGCGCGCTGTGACTCGAACTGACTGTAATTGCCGGTGAAGAGACGAACCTCTTCATGTTCAATGTGCGCGATACGGGTACAAACCTGATCAAGGAAATCCCGGTCATGTGAAACGATGAGCAAGATACCCTCGTAGCGTTTCAACCAGCGCTCAAGCCACAGGATGGCTGGCAGATCGAGATGGTTAGTTGGCTCATCGAGTAACAGGATGTCAGAGCGACACATCAAGGCGCGAGCAAGATTGAGGCGCATACGCCAGCCGCCCGAAAACGCCTTGACCGGTTTTTGATATTCGTCAGCGGAAAAACCCAGCCCATGCAACAGCCGCGAGGCGCGAGAGTCGGCAGTAAAGCCATCGATCGCTTCCATGCGCTCATACAGGATATGCAGGTCAGGCTGGTTCTCGTCCGCCTCGCCAGCGGCAATGGCAGTTTGTACTTCACGCAGCTCGCGATCACCGTCCATGACGTAGTCCACTGCCGAGCCACTGCCATGTGGACTCTCTTGTGCAACGTGCGCAATGACGTCTTTAGTGTCGAGTGCGAGCTCACCGTCATCAGGCTCAAGCTCGCCGAGAAACATGGCGAATAGTGATGACTTGCCACAGCCATTGGCTCCGATCACACCCATACGTTGCCCGGCGTGTACCTGGAAACTTGCGTTTTCGATCAGTACCTTGCGCCCACGGCGCAAGGAGATATTAGTGAGAGCGAGCATAGCCGGCGAGTCTATAGGGTAATTACTCTCACCGTAACTCGTCGGGGCTGTAATATGCGGTGGACGTTGCCGGTCCTAGTGCAGTATGAAAACTCTTACTGTTACGGCTGTCGTGCTCGGCCTGTTCTTGAGCAGCGCACCCGTACGAGCCGCAGAACCGGCGCCCGACTGGACACTGACATCGTCAGAAGGTGACGCTACGCGCCTAAGTGCCGAAGTTCAGGAGCAACCCGTTGTCCTGTTCTTTTGGGCAACCTGGTGCCCGTACTGCAAAGCGCTGATGCCACATCTGCAAAGTATTCGTCTTGAACATGGTGATGAGGTGAAAATTTTGGCGATCAATTTTGTCGAAAAAGGCGACCCGGTCGGCTTCCTGAAGGATCTTGGATACGATTTCACTTTGCTGCCCGATGGCGATGAGGTGGCCGCGATCTACGGTGTCTACGGCACGCCCGGAGTCATTCTTGTCGATCAAGACCAGCAAATACGATTCGATCTGAGAACATTGCCACAACTCAAGCCGCCGGGTGATGGATCGAAGACCAGTCACAAGAAGAAAGCGGCTTATCTTGCACCCTATTGGGCCGCTGAACTTCGCAAGAGCATCGATTCGGTGCTGGAGGAGTCGACCCAATGAAAAATGTACGCATAAAGCTTCGCAGCAGCGGCGAAGTGATCGCGGACGGACCATTAGGTTGGGGTATCACGCCATTCGAAGGAAACTTTTATATTTCCAGAAAATACCTCAAGACTAATGGCTTCAAGTCGAACTACATCCCGGGTCTGTGTATCTATAAGTTTCTCTATGTGTGGATGGATTATCGCATCGACGAAGAAACGACAATTAATAGTCTGGGCTGGATGTACTGGCTTCCCAACCCGCTGCTTCCGTTCATCTGGTTTCGAGTGGCGGTCCCAAGAGGGCACCCTGAGATTGGCTACGAAGAATATTGATTTCCTTCAAATAGCCCCTTGTTACATCGCACTGATCTGTGACCGGATTAACATCACACCGTTTACGAAGCCGATACATTCGGCTGATGAAACATAAACTGACGAAATCATTACTGTTCGTACTGCCGTTGTTCGTTTTCGGAACGAACGCTGTCGCGGATGTTGGCGTAAACGTTGCCTTCTCAAAAGGTGAAGTCAGTATCATCGCAGAGTGGTATAGCGATCATAGTGTGCCATCGTCGCGTGGCAAGGGTGGCAAGAAACCAAAAGGTCTACCGCCTGGTATCGCCAAAAACCTTGCGCGTGGCAAACCTTTACCGCCTGGAATTGCAAAGCAGGTTTTGCCGCAAGGCTTGGTAGCTTTGCTACCGCCAGTGCCGCATGGATATGAGCGCATTATCGTTGACGGAAAAGTTTTACTCGTCGAAGTGGCGACGCACGTGATCCACGATATACTGGAGGACGTCATCCTGCACTAAACCATACGAGGGCCTTTTCGTGCTGACAGAGTTGAACGAGAACGAAGCCCGCGTCATTGGTTGCCTGATCGAGAAGTCGATCGTTACACCTGATCAATACCCGATCACGCTGAACGCGTTAACGAACGCGTGCAATCAAAAATCCTCTCGTGACCCCGTTATGTCTTTGTCACAAGGTGAGGTGCAACACACTATCCGCATACTCGAAGAGAAGCATCTCGCCCGCACCGATGAGAACTTCAAGAGCAGAACGGAAAAATATTCGCAACGTTTTTGCAGCACGCGATACAGCGATCTTCAGTTAGATCCCGCACAAGTCGCTGTCGTTTGTCTGCTGCTATTGCGTGGTCCCCAGACACCAGGTGAATTGAAGGCCCGTAGCGGAAGACTGCATAATTTTGCGGACAATTCCGAGGTTGTTGTCACTCTGGATAGCCTGGCCAATCGCGAATGCGACGCATTGCTTGTGAAATTACCACGCACAGCCGGTAGAAAAGATTCCGAGTACATGCATCTGTTTTCCGGGCCAATCGATCTTGAGGCATACGCCAGTCAAACACGTGCGGCCAAGCCACCTGCGGGCTCCGCTCAAAGTAACGTTGCTGAACTAACCGAACGTATCGAAAAGCTTGAAGCAGAAGTTGCCGAGCTCAAAAATTTATTAAGTTAAATCGACTGCTATTGCTGTGAAAGTGTAGCCGTTTGGAGACATCTGGACGCACCTGCTGATTTGCGCGAAAGTAGTGCGACAAGAATCGGGCGGGGGCTTTGATCCAGAGACGGCAATGCATGAAGATGGGGTAGGGCTGCGCGAACAAAGGACGTTCGTCCGTTATAAGTCGCAGCAGGAAGCACTAAAATTTCTCGGAAGAATCTTGACGGACGAGCGAGGTGTCGCCTTGCTGCACGGTCCGAAGTCTTCCGGCAAGTCAGTTTTGGCTACTCAGTTTGTTCGTGACGTTCAAACTAATCTCGCTGTCGCGGTCGTCGATGGCGCACGCATGAAGACTCCCGAACTCTTATCAAGAATTCTCGAGCAGTTCGGTTACAACGTTGTGTGGGATTCGATCGATGAAATGTTGAACATGCTAAACGTGTTCGTGGTTCAGCAAGCTCGATCTCGCCAGGCGCCCGTTCTGATTCTGGAAAACATCAATGAGATGTTTCCGAGTGCCTTGGGCGCACTTTGCAAACTCGCATCGCTGAAGGCTAATAATCGTTATGCACTTCGACTTGTTCTAGTCAGCAATCGTGACATTGGGCGCATCATTCAATCGCCGAGCATGTCGTCGATAGCAAAACGCGTCATCGGAAACTATGAACTGGGCCCGATGACTTCGCAGGAAGCACTGCGATACTTGTACGCCAAGTTACGGTCCGGTGGGGTCGATCGCCCCGATGATATTTTCTCCGTGGATGTTTGCGAAAAACTGCACGCGTTGTCAGGAGGGCTGCCGGGTGATCTCGATGCTATGGCATTGTCGATCATGGAACAGGCCGATCGGTTTCCGGTTCGACTCGATGACATTATCGATCCAGATGCGCCGGTCAAAGACGATACGCCGAAACTCATTGTCACCTTCGCGGGTGAAGCTCCGCGTGGAGTCAGGCTGACTGAGAAGCGGGCATTACTCGGACGCTCGGATTTGAGTGACATCGTTATTCGCGATCAGTTTGTCAGCAATCAGCACGCGCTGTTGATTCGCGACAAGAATGCCGTTGTGCTGGTGGACCTCAAGAGTCGCAATGGCACATTCGTTAATTCGCGACGAGTGCAAAGCAAGGTATTGCTGCACAACGATATCGTTTCACTGGGTGATCATCGCATGAAGATGATATACGCCGATGGTCATTCGACGATCGAGATTGAAGATCCGGATCTGGCTGATACAGCGAAAATGAAGAGCATTGCCGATGCACGCAGACTACGTGAAGAGAAGATTCCGACACTGGTAGTGGTCGCCCGCAGCAGCGAGTTATAAGCTCACCGTAACTGGCTGTCCTTGCTGCCGCGGCGGTTATAGCCGCTGCTTTTCTTATTTTCTTTATCGAGCTCGCTTTGGCACTCGATACACAGGCGAACACCCGGAACCGCCTTGCGCCGTGCCTCCGGGATCACCGCGTCACATTCTTCGCATTTTTTCAGGCTTTCCCCGCTTGGCATTTGGCCACGCGCGTGCTTGATCGCGTCCTCTACGGTCGCATCGATCTGGTCCTGTACCGCACCGTCTTTCGCAAATCCGCCTGCCAATGGATCTCACCTGAATGTCGTTTTCGAAACTTGCCGCAGTATAGAACGAGTCTCGAATGACGGCCAATTTTCTGCTTATGTACGTAGTACTCACAACCCCTCAATCCTCAGATACCGACCCCTGCTGCGCTATACTTTTTGGGCGCTCAAAGCGAAGGAGGACACGATCATGAGATTCGCCGTAATCTATTTTTTCTCATTTCTGGCGTTGTCCAGTTGCGCTACCGACGCGCCACCGGCTTCCTCAGTTACTTGCGAGGAACTCGATACCGCGACGGTCATTGCACCACCACCGCCCGTCGCCGGGAGATACCACCCGAACGATCGAGACAAGATCGATCGTGGTGCATACATGATTGAGTTGCTCGGCTGCGGTTCCTGTCACACGAATGGTGCTTTTGACGGCGAACCGGATATGGATCGTGCATTGGCGGGTTCTAGTACCGGTATCGCCTTCAGTAATCCACTCGGCGAAAAATACCCAGGTATCATTTATCCGTCCAATATTACGCCGGATGAAGAGACCGGTATTGGCTCCTGGTCGGATCAGCAAATCACGGACGCGATTCGCGCCGGTGTCGGTCGTCATGGGAGTCGACGTATTGTAACCATGCCCTGGCAGGGTTATTCGCGATTGACCGACGATGATGTCGCCGCGTTGGTCGCTTACTTGCGCAGCATTGAACCGATCAACTACAGAGTGCCAAAGGAAGTCGCCCCTGGTAAATCTGCGACCAGTCCGTTCGTCTATTTTGGTGTTTACCGAAGTAAACGATAGAACCGGGACAGTCCTATTTCAGCGGATACCCTTCGTCGCTTGGCAGCAGGCCATCGACACGAATAACTTTGACATCGTCGGTCACGGTATCAGCACGCGTAAACGAAATGGACCCCGGAATTGCGACGACGAGATCGAGCGTCATTCCGGTGCTGAGTACAATCTTTGGACCACGCGGAACCTCAGCTCGGAACATCTTTGCGATCCAGTACTGTCGAAACTGAGCTTCGGACATTTGGTAGATGCGTTCGAGGACGAACGTTCGTTCATCCGATTGCGGTGCCCGTACCAGGAGAGTAATGCGATTTCGATTCTCCCAAAACTGCCGGTCCGCGAGAAAGATGCTGCGTAACTCTTCCAGTGACAAATTATCTATCGGCAGGTCTTTGTGCACAACGATTGCTATCGGACTGTTGCTCACAGCGTCGTCGGCGAGCAGGGCAGTGCTCGTCAGCAGTATTGCACCTGCAATAATCATGTGAAGCAATTTACGCATAGCTACCCACCCTACAGTTTCGCCAGCGCGAACGAAACCTGTAGACGGAAATTATTTTCCCGCCCAGCGTTATCGAACTCTTCGTTGCGGAACTCGGCCTTTAGCGCCGCATAGGAGTTGAAGTCCCAACGCACGCCAACAATGCTGCCGTCGTAATCCAGCATTTCCGTGCCCAACAACGGATCGCTATTATCAACCCGGGTTCGTTCAACTCTCGCGTATGGCTTCCATTGGTTTCGTTTGCCGGGCAGGCGATACGCAAACTGTGCATACCAGGCATCGACATCGCCAGACACTGAACTGTCGTTGAGTAATTCGTGCTCGGAATGCAGGTATTCGAATATCAGCTCCGGGTCTTCTTTCGTCCAGGCTGCGTAGGCGGAAACGGTATTTTCTTTGACGTCGGTACCGTTTAACAGTGGGACTTCATCGTTGTAGAAGCCGAGTCCCATGTTTAGTCCGTAGAGTTTTTTAGGTTTTGCGTTCACCTGCACCATCCAGGCCTTGTCGCTGTTGATATCGCCCGTGTCGCCGCCTGCTGCAATATTGCTATGCCGGCCATTGCCGAATCCGACCCTGTAGTCGAGGCCTAAATTGCCAGATGGGATGAGGCCTTCCATCAATGCCCCGACAAAATGGATTGGCACAATTTTCGAGCCGAACTTGACCATCTCCGGTCGACTTACCGTTGTCTGTAACCAAGCGCCGTGATGAAAGCCCGAGTTCCAGTAGCCGATAGGTGTGTGGTAGCGACCCGCTGACAACTTGTAGCGATCAGAAAAGTCGTATTTGACGATGAGTCGCTCGACGCTCGTCTTGTGTTCGCTTTCCTTGGCTGTCAGCGTGAACTCGCCGAAGACGCTAAATGAGTGGCCCATCGAGGCACTTAAATGAGCGACGACCTGGCCGATCGCAAAGCCGTCAGTGTTGCTGCCGTCTTTTGACAGATAGCCAACGTCGCCAAAGCCCATAGCCACGAACTCAGGGCGTTCGTCGTTATAGCTGCTGGTAACTTCGGTCGTGTAATCTTCCGCATGCGCGATAGTTACGGTAGAAACCGTAAACGCAAGCGTCAGTAATCGATGTCGTATCGCTCTATTCATTTTTATTAGTATTGTGGCGCGCTACCCTGGAAGCGCCGACCGATAGTATCGGTTTTTGGTGCATATCGCCAAAGCGGATGAGTCAAATTGTTGTATTCTTTGGTAAATAAACAATAAATGATGCCTTTTTCACCATGCCTTCAAAGTCCACTTCAGTCTGGTTACCCAGAGTTATATTCGAATCCGCGCTGATTACGGTCAGTATTTTGCTCGCGCTTGGTCTTGATGAATGGCGTGAAAATCGCGAGGCGGAGGAAACGATTCGGGCGGCAATGTCGAACTTTCTGAGTGAGATCCGGCAAAACAAAGCTCGCGTCGATGATGCTGCACCGTTCAATAAAGGTTTGCATGACGTTATTTATCAGCGTGACCAGCAAGGTGATATACAGTCGATGTCGGATTTCATCGGTATCATGGACAGCTATAGTCCGGTCGTCCTGCAATCCACTGCCTGGGAGACGGCGCTTGCGACCGGGTCTCTGGCAAAAATGGATTATGGGCTTGTTTCGGCATTGTCCTTAACTTACGGCCTGCAGAGCCGTTACGAACAAACCAATCGTGGTGCCGTCGCCGGACTGACCAGTCCTCAGGTTCTTTCGCCCGATACGGTGGACCTGGCAATTTACAACTCATTGCAGTACCTCGAGGATGTGATGAGCATGGAAACAGAGCTGGCCGTGGTCTATACGGAGGCGACTTCAGTCATCGAAATGAACTGGAGGAAACTTAACGGGGAGTCCGATTAAGGTGTTGGATAGAAAATGCTTTTGGGCGCTAACAGTAGCGCTGACGATTTCTTCGCCATCGGCGATGGCTGATATTCGCGAACTCATTTCCGAAGATATTCTATTGCAGATAGCAGAAGAAACGTCCGGTGAGGCGGCGAAACGCAACCTCGATACCATTACGTTGCAACATCGCATGCGTGCCAGCAACCAGTTTGAAATAGCAACGCGACACATCGTTACACAGCTCAAGCATTACGGTCTGGATGAAGTTGCAGTACTCGAGTACGCCGCTGACGGCAAAACGATGTACGGGACGCAGAAGTCGCGACCGGTGTGGAATGTGCG
>CAYWBZ010000009.1:10969-19556 GCA_964456535.1 uncultured Woeseiaceae bacterium
GGTGAGCTTGGCGCCGCGGGAATTCTCTCGTACGCACCTAATCAAAAGTCAGCCTGGTGGAAGGAGGATGATCGCCTGATTCGTTGGGGGCACATGGGTTCTTTCCCCAAGACAGAATCATTCGGCTTCATGATATCGCTGGGCGAGGCAAGAGCGCTGCAGCAACGCCTGCAATCGGGTGAAACGATTCTGTTCCACGCCAGGGTTGACGCAAGTCACGAGCGCGGCAAATACGGTTTCGCGACTGCGGCGATTACCGGCACGGATAGGTCCGATGAGGACATTCACTTAACGTGCCACCTGGATCACCCGCGCCCCGGTGCGAATGACAACGCGTCAGGTTGCGTGTCAATCCTTGAAGTTGCTCGCACACTTAATGCACTGATCAAGGACGGTATTTTGCCGCGCCCATCGCGCACGATTCGTTTCCTGTGGCCAGCGGAGATCGAGGGCAGCATCATGTACCTGGCGGAGCACAAAGACGCATCCCGCATAAAGGCCAATATTCATATGGACATGGTCGGCGGTGGCGAGGTAACCAAATCCGTATTCCGCATCTCCGGCGGGCCGTACAGCGTTCCGTCTTTTATCAGTGATCTCGGTCATGAGATCGGTCACTTCGTTAACGATCAAACCAAACGATTCGCGGATGGCGAAGATGTGGCATTTCCGTTGGTTGCGCCTGAAGGCGGCAAGGAGCCGCAACTTGCGCTGATGGAAGGGCTCGATATGGGTAGTGACCACGATGTGTTCTTCGAGGGAACGTGGCGAATACCGGGTTTGTACTTGCATGACTGGCCGGATCGTTACATTCACACGAACTACGATCTTGCTGCCAATATCGATCCGACCAAGCTCAAGCGGGCTGCATTTATCGGTGCAGTCAGTGCATGGTATCTCGCCAACTTTTCTGATGAAGATGTGCCAGCGGTCATGACTCTGCTGAAGCGAAATGCATTGCAGCGTAGTGCCGTACTGGTAGAACGTCGGGCTCAACTTCCATTGGTCGATAGAGCGCCTGTGACCAGAACGCATTTCGAACTGGAGCGTCGTAAGATCCACAGTGTTGAGCCATTCGCGACACTGCCGGAGAATGATCATAAATCTGCTGTTGCTTATCTGGACAAACTACAGGCACTGCTTGCGACGGCAGAACCAAGGATCATGCTGGAGCGAAATGAAACCGTTTATGAGCGCAATTCTGACATTGAAGGGCCGATGCACGGGTTTGATTATTCTTACATCGATGACAAGCTTGGGCCAGAAACAGCGGCAAACTTACAGCTTGCCAGCCACAGCACACCATACGGTGGCGGCGGGATGTTTACCTACGAAGCACTGAACCTCGTCGATGGAAAACGAACGGTCAGCGATATTCGTGATTGGTTGGTGGCGGAGCTTGGCGATGTGCCTTTGGCGTACGTTGGGGAGTATTTGCAGGCCCTGGAATCGATAGACGTATTACGCCGTCAATAACCTCTGCCTCCAAACAACCATTTTCTTGCTTCCTCCTCAGTCTTGAAAACGCGCCCAGGGAGAAGGCGGTTGAACAACGCCGCATCGACAAATTTCACCGTCTTTACTGCTTCCGGATTCAACTCGACCCAGGCAATTCGGTACTTGGTATTGATACCAAGTTCGCGGAAGAGTTCGATATGGTCGAAGCCGTCCATTATCGGGATGACAGTCAGTGACTCGGAAATGCCGAGGACTTTGTAGCAGTCGTTGGTCTTACATTCCTCAACTATGGCTGCCCATAACTTTCGCGACCACTCGATCGACTTCTCGCCGCGCGATTCCGCTCGAATGTGGTCGCCTTCGAACGTGATTTTCATGGTTTCGGTCATTAGCTGACTCTGTTTTTTTCGTGTTCGCGAGTACTACAGTATGCAGAATAGCAGCTTCTGCGAAAATTACCGGACTGGTACGAGTGACGCCACAGCAGCACAAAATATTCCCGCAACCACGACAGTAATTTGCAGCCCAAACGCCGCCGAGGCCCAGCCAACTATCAAGCTGCCAAAAGCCGTGCCGCCAAAGGCGATCATGCCCCACAGGCTGCTGACTCTGCCACGCACTTCCTCCTCGACGAGAGTCTGGATCAGTATCTGCGAGCCTACGCCACACAGCGAAAGAATCACTCCCAGTGAGACTACTAATGGCACCGCGACCCAGAATTCGTTGCTAGCGCCAAATATCGCAATGAGAATGCCGGCCACCACCACGGAAAGCTTCACGATGTTGCTATTCAGCCAGGCCGTATTTCGGGCGAGAACGAGGCCGGACATGATCGCGCCGACGCCAATTGCGGCGGTCAAGGTCGCAAGGCCTGCGGCACCACGCTCGTAAATCGCATCTGCAAACGCCGGCATCATCTCGAGTGCACCGCGCCCGAAGATGGAAGCAACTGCGACTGTGATCAACAAGCCGCGAATCGTCTTGTGGGTGATGGTATAGCGAACACCGTCGAGCAACTCCGCCCACACGTCGCCCGGTCGCTTTGAGCGAGGTGTGGTTGGTCGCAACTCGATGACAGCAACAGCAGCGATTATTGCCAGATATGAAATACCGTTGATCGCGAACGCTGTGCTGACACCCGATGTAGCAATGATGAGTCCGGCGATGGCCGGTCCAACCAATCTCGACACATTGAACGATATTGAGGCGCTCGCAATGGCGCTTTGCAATTGCGTTTTTTCAACGAGATTGGGAACGAGCGTCATTCGCACGGGTGTATGCGCGCCATCGAGCGCACCCTGGACCAGCGATTGGACTGTAAGAACGATGATATCGACGAGACCAAACCAGGCCAACGTACCCAGCAGCAGCATATTCAGGGCACTGAGCGAGTTGATGACGATAGACGCCTTGCGCCGATCGACACGGTCGGCAAGCACGCCGAACACAGGCCCGAACAGGACCGCGGGGGCGAACTGTGTGAATGCGACGATACCGACCCAGAATTCAGAGCCCGTGAGTTCCCATGTGAACCAGCCCAACGCGACACGGTAGATCCACAGACCGTGCAAAGACACCGTGCTGCCGATGAGGTAAATAAGAAAGCTGCGGTTGGACAGCGCGGACTGGTTCATTGGGTGTGGGGTCAGACGCCTTCGTCGGGATACGGGAAGTCGACCGGTGGTGGCAGTCCATCTTCGACCCAGGACCGAATGCCAGCGTCACAGATAGCGTATCCCCAGTTAATGAGTCGTCGTTGTGTGGCCTGGTCTTTGGCAGCGAGGTCAGTGGGGATGTCTGCGAGTTCCAGCGCACGTTTCCGAGAGCAGGGCAGTTTGTCTTCGGCCGGATAGCCGTCGATATCGCTGCGAATGCTGAAGTAAACGCCGTACTTTTCCAGCGATGCCAGTGAAGAAATCAACACTCGCTTGCGCAGTGACCGCACCTGGTTGTCGATCGTATTCATCACTCGGTAACTCTGAAGTGCCCAGTCACCCACAATTTTCTCTTTCGGTCTGTACTTGCCGCCGGCATTACTAACGATGAGAGTCTGAAAGTTCTTAAAAACAGTCTCCAAACCCAGATTATCGTAGACACCGCCGTCTGAGAGTGCCGGCCGAGTGGTATAGGGAGGCTTTTGCAAGCCACTGCCACTACCGGGCGTGAATTGCGACTCGTCGTATTTGAATCTGGCCGGTGACAAGAATGGTGGGAATGCCGACGATGCACCGACCACAGATGCAATCGAGTCCGTTGGATTCTTGATTTCCCCAACGCGCCAGTCGCGTGTAAACGGTTTCGAGAATCGCCACAAGGCACCGGACTGCAGGTTGGTGGCATTAATTACGAAACGTGGAGAGTCGGGCAAATCCTGCAATGTCTTGTCGCCGTAAAGGCGTCGTCGATAAACACGCGCAATACTTTTGCTAACCGTACTAACCACCGCGGCCCAGGTGGCAGTCCATATGGAAACGGTAGTTTGACTCGCGAAGTCTTCAACAGGTTTAACAACCAGTTCGCGGAAACGCTCCAACAAGTCGTCGTCGTCCACTCTTAAGTCATCCCAGGCGAGTCCGAGAGCGCCAGCGATAATGGACCCGCCGGAAACAGAGGAAACGCGCTGCAAAGTGCCGATAGGACCGTGCTTGCCGGTGCGATTTTCAGTGCCGAGATAACCGAGTTCGGCCAGACGCCACAAGACACCAAGATGAAACAGCATGGCGCGATAGCCGCCACCGCTGAGGCACAAGCCAATCCCCAGCGCGGGCGAATCTCCGCCAGGCGCATCCAGACTAACCGGTGAGAGTTCTTCCTGTGACATTGTGGGACCGATATACCATATTTCGGTCATTCATGCGGAGGGGCATCAGGCGTTTCCGTATTTCTTGAAGAGCAGGTCCTTGGCCTGACCAATCCAGTCGTCCTGTTCCATACGGCCTTTGAATTCTTTTAGCTCCGAATTGACGCGGGCAATATCGGAAATATCGAAATTGGCAATCTCCCGGAAACTGAAAACACCGAGTTCGTGCAAGGTGTGTTCAAACACTTTGCCAATACCGATAATCTCTTTCAGATCATCCTTTTCTCGCTTCGCGGGCTTTTTGCCGTTCTTTTTTTGCTCGGTAGCCGACTTGCGGGCCGCTTTAAGCGTCTGTTGCTGCTGTTTTTCCATATCGGCGAAGTTTTTCTCTACTTCATCAAGGCGAATGCGCAGTGTCTCGGATTTCTGTTCGGATTTACCGGCGTGGTCGCGATAACGATTAGCATCGTTTTCATATTGCTTGCGACTGTTCTCCATCGACTTCAAAACTTCCGCCAGTTCCTTATTTTGAACCTTCAGCTCTTCCTGCTCAAACACATCTCTCTTGAGCGCATCGTTTTCCTGTCTTGTCATTGCGCTATCGTGTTTGAGTTGAGCGTTCTCGGCTTCGAGCTCAATTACGTTTTGCTCAAGGGCATCGAGATTTTCCAGTCGTGTTTTCGCTGCAGCGAGCATCTTGTTGACGGACCCATGCTCCGATCGTGATGCCTGAAGAAGGTTGCTGAACGACTCATACTCAGCGCTGGAGTTTTCGATCTTGTCTTCGAGCAATTTGCGCCGTTCGAATGCTTTCGTGAGTTCGTTTTTGTAGAAATCGCCGGACTTGATGAACTCCGACTGCAATTCATTTGATTGGCGTTGCAGCGCTGCCATTCTGTTCTGAAACGTAACCATTTTAGCTTTGAAGTCCTCACGTTCGGCGCGCAACGTAAAAACGTTTTTGGTCAGAAGTTTTTCTTTCTCAAGCGCGGAATTGAGCTCAGTACGAATCTTCGTGACGGCCATGTCACGCTGATGAATCACGGCCTCCTGAGCTTCGATCGACATCCTCAGGGTATCTGCTTCCGCAGTGAGTCGATCTCGCTGCCGCGCAACATCATCCAATTGCGCCTGCCAGTCGTCATTTAGCTGATTGGCGCGGCTATGGCTGAGGGCGCTTCGTATCACCCAGCCGACAACGGCTCCGCCTGCCAGGGTGGCGAGCAGGTATAAGCCAATCTCTGAAATTGAGCCGTCCATCGAGGGATTATGGCTGACGGGGATATTATGGAATATGACCTATCGCACAGAATTCAGTATAGGTGTCGGTAGCGATTTGTTGCGAATCGCTCGTCAAATTCGTCGATCAAGCGCTGCGAATCTCGCATCCAGACACAGGATTCGCAATCGCAGGTCTTCTGATCGTGGCGCAGCTTGCTGTGCAGCGTTCCAACCATATCGATGCCATAGCGTAGAGACGCATTTAACGTGTGGGTCGCTTTGCCCTCGAAATCCCCAAATTCCTTGAGGCAACTGACCCAATGACATTGGCGACCGAGGCCGCATTGCTGGCATCGATCATCGGTTGCCTTGAACAGACTTTCATGTGGGCAGTCTCGCTGATCAATAATCTTAAGCACGAGCTCTCTCGGAAATTTGAGCGCTTCGATCAATTCTCGCCGCATAACCGCCTCCTGATACTGCCGTCCTCTAATTTAGTAAGCGCCAGAATTCCTGTCTATCGTGTATTTCGCGTATACGGCACTGGAACCCTTATTTTCGAATGGCCTCTTCTCGATCTTCAGCAGCACCGCCGCATTCATCCCGGCGACCGCATCCACCGCACTTTGACGCCCTCTTTGCATCGGGATCGTGCTTCGATAGCCAAACCTGGAAAATCGCCCAGAACGCGCACAGCGCGATGATCGAGAGCAGTGGATAGAAGTAGGTCGTCATCATCCTGGCGTACACTCCTCAGGTTGTACTGAACAGCCCGGCGAAACCCATAAACGCCATCGACAGAATACCGGCGATGATCAGGTTCATCGCGGTGCCCTGAATCAGTTTCGGGATGCTGGACAACTCCGATTCCTCGCGCAGGCCAGCGAGCAGTACCAGTGCCAGTGTGAAGCCAATGCCGGCACCCAGTGCGTAGACGATGCCTTCCCAGAAGCCGTAGCCGCGGTTGGTGGCGAAAATTGCAAGCCCCAGGATCGCGCAGTTGGTTGTGATCAGCGGCAGGAATATTCCCATCGCGCGGAACAGCGCAGGGCTCAGTTTCTTGATCAGCATCTCGATGAATTGCACGGTGCTGGCGATCACCACAATGAAGCAGATCAGCCTGAGATACGGTGCGTGTATCAACACGTAGGTATTGAGTATCCACGCGCACACGGCCGTCACGAGCATCACGAATGTCGTCGCGGCGCCGAGCCGTGCCGAGGTTTCCAGCGAGCTGGACACACCGAGGAACGGGCACAGGCCGAGGAAGTAGGTCAGTACAAAGTTGTTGACCAGTAACGCACTAATGAAGATCCAGAGGAGGTTTTCCATCAGTTGCCACTCCTCTCTGCTTCCGCGACTTCTTCAAGGAACTCGTCCTTCTTGTACTTGAACCAGTTGAAGAACAGCAGGATGACGCCGAGTGTCAGGAAGCCGCCTGGTGGCAGGATCATGATCACCCAGGGCTCGAAGTTCTCGCCGAAGAGTTTCACGCCGAACAGTGCGCCATCGCCGAGTATCTCGCGCACCGCACCGAGTGAGAACAACGCCAGCATGAATCCGCTGGCCATGCCCAACGCATCCATAACTGCCAGACGCGTCGGGTAGCGGGACGCGAACGCCTCCTGCCGGCCCAGGATCAGGCAGTTAGCGACGATCAATGGAATGAACGCGCCCAGTTCCTTATGCACCTTCGGCACGAGCGCGAGCAGTGTGTAGTCGGCAATAGTCACGAAAGTCGCGATGATGATGATGAAGCAGGAAATCCGTACCTGCTTCGGAATCCAGTGCCGGAAGCTCGACACGAGGAAGCTAGAGCCGACGAGTACAAACAACGTCGCCATTCCCATCGCGATCGCATTCACTGCCGAGTTGGTGACGGCCAGCATCGGGCACATGCCGAGTACCTGCACGAAAACCGGGTTATCGCGCCAGACGCCCTTGATGAATTCCTCGTAGGACTCGTTATTCTTCATTGTCCCGCCTCCGCATCCTTAGGCTCTGTCCTGACAAGAGGCGGTTCCGAACCTGGCGGTGAGAGCTGCCCCAACCATGCCGTATGCGTTTCGTTGATGATCCGCACCACCGCTTTGGACGAGATCGTAGCGCCTGTGATCGCATCGATTTCGTTCGGCAGGCTCTTGGTTCCTTTCTTGACCGCTACGATTTCCGGCTCAACGGACAACGCGCTGAAGCCGCCGACGAATGTAGCGTCCTTGTAGATCTTATCGCCCAATCCGGGTGTCTCGCGGCTCTCGAGAATTTCCATGCCAACGACGATTTTCTCGTCAGGCCTGAAACCGTAGAGCAGCCCAATCGTATCCTGGAAACCAGGACCGGCCGCGGGCATCGCGTAGCCGACGAAATCGCCTTGCTCGTCATAGCCGCCATAAACGACGGGCTCATCCTTGGCCGGTTTCTCTGTCGCGACGAGTTCGCCATCCCGGTTTACCAATGCCTGCATCTGGCTGACGCCTGGCAGCACCTTGAATACGGCCTCGCGTAACTCGCGTGCCTTGTTTGCCGTAATCGTCGGCAACGTCGTCTCGTAAATACCGATGATCGCTATGCCGGAAATCAGTCCGGCAATCGCCAGCGTCAGCACGAGGCGCATCGAGCTGGGGCTGGCCGCTACTTTCGGCGCGTCGTCGGTCATGAGGATTTGTCCCCGCGCCCGAATACCGTGGGCTGTGTGTAGCGATCGATCAGGGGCGTTGCTGCGTTCATAAGCAGGATGGCGTACATCACACCCTCAGGGAGGCCGCCGAAGACCCGGATCAACATCACCAGGACACCCACGCCGATGCCGAAAATCCATGCGCCCTTGGGCGTTACTGGAGAGGTGACCGGATCGGTCGCCATGTAAATCGCGCCGAGTAAAAGGCCGCCGGAGAAAACCGAGAACAGCGGCGTCGGGAAGCGTTCTGCATTGAACATGCCCAAGGCTGCCGAGAAGATGATCACGGTGAGCAGGATGCTGACGGGTATGCGCCAGTCCAGGTCGCGCCGCATCCAGAGATAGATGCCGCCGAGCAACAAAAGGAGGCCGCTGGTTTCGCCGAGCGAACCGCTGACATTTCCGAACGCAAGGTTTGAGAGCGGCGTGAC
>CAYWBZ010000009.1:19656-21412 GCA_964456535.1 uncultured Woeseiaceae bacterium
CGGCGAACAGCCACTCCGCGAGTACCGCGCCAAGAATACAGGTGCCGAGGATCAGCACGGCGCTGAGGCCAAAGAACCACAGTGACGCAAGCGTTGCCGGTGCCAGTGCGTAGAGCACATCGCGCATCGCCTTGGGCGTGGTCATGCCCTGTTGCAGCAATGGCGCGGGGAACAGCAGGAGATCCGGGTCTCGTTTCTTCACGCCTCGGGCTCCTTGCGGTGGGTCAGGTCGTCTTTCGCGGTACGAATGAGCTGGACAATCGGGATATTGGACGGGCACGCGAACGTACAACAGCCACACTCGACACAATCAAAGACGTGATAGTCCTTCATCTCGTCGAACATGCGCGACTTGGAGAGGCGGGCGAGGCGCGACGGATTCAGGAAATACGGACAGGCCTCCAGGCAGCGCCCACAGGAAATGCAGGGATACTCCTTTCGCCTGGCCGTCTGTTCTTCGGTGAACACCAGCACACCGGAGCAGCCTTTGAGGATCGGCACGTCGAGGCTTGCAATGGGTCTGCCCATCATCGGTCCACCCATGATGATCTCGCGCGACCCGGGCTTGAGTCCGCCGCAAAATTTCACGACATCGCGTACCGGTGTCCCGAGCGGCACGATCAGGTTGGCGGGGTAGGTGACACCCGGACCCGCCACGGTCACTACACGTTCGATCAACGGCATGCCGCGTAGGAAGTAATCAGCGATGGCGACAATCGTGCCGACGTTGTTGACGTTGACCTCGACGTCGCGCGGTAGCTGTCCGGCGGGCACTTCCACATCGAAGACGCTCTTGATCATCATCTTCTCGGCACCCTGCGGGTACTTGACCTTCAACGGCACGACACGAATGGGCTGGTCCGGCTTGATGTGCTGCTTGAGGATCTCGATCGCATCGGGTTTGTTCATTTCCACGCCAATGACTGTCTCTTCGGCGCCGAGTTTTTGCCGCATGATTTCGGCGCCTTCGAGCAACGCCTCCGGACGCTCGAGCATGAGCCGGTGATCGGTGGTCAGGAAGGGCTCGCATTCGGCGCCGTTGATCAGCAGGTGTCGGATTTTGACACCGTCGGGCACTGACAGCTTTACGTGCGCAGGAAAAGCCGCACCACCCATGCCGACAATACCTGCCATTTGCACTGCTTCTATGAATTCCTCAAGGGATAGCGACTGCCAGTCGATGGCAGCATTGACATCGACTTGCTGCGTTGCGAACGGGTCGGCTTCGATCTCGATCGCAGGCGCGAAGCGGCCGTCGACACCGCGAAAATCGCCCACAGCTTTAACGGTGCCGGTCACCGGGCTGTGCAGGCCTGTTGAAACGAAGCCGCCAGGCTTGGCAATCAATTGTCCGCGCCGCACCTTCTCCCCAGCGGTAACAACTGCCTGGGCAGGCACGCCAATGTGCTGTCCCAGCGGCATGAGGTAGTCCTTGCCAAACGGCACGCGCTGGATCGGCAGGTTCTCAGTCTGTTGCTTGTGATGGGCCGGATGGACTCCGTGCTCAAAATTGCGGCGTAAAAAGCGGAAAGCTTCCATCGCCTTAGTCCCGCTTCTGCGATGCGAGCTGCAGCAGGCGGCTGCGGATCTTGCTCGCGATTTCGGTCTGTGTCTTTTCCTGGATTTCCCGGATCTGTGCGTCGTTCGCCTGTTGCTGCGCTTCGAGTTCCGCCTTGTGCTCGGCAGCGACCGCGGCGCGAACTTCCTGCTCGACCTGCTCGGTAAACGGCGTGACCAACCCTGCGAGTTCCTGCAA
>CAYWBZ010000009.1:21512-26631 GCA_964456535.1 uncultured Woeseiaceae bacterium
CGCTTGCCGGATTGCCGTCAAGAGTGATGCGTGACCCAAAAACACCGTCGGCCTGTGGGTCGTAACGAAATAGCGGCAGCACGCGGCATGCGACCGCGAGCTGCGCCTGCGCGACTGTTTGCTCGCTGGCATATCCATGCCGCGTGGGACTCGGGGCGTAGACCTGGATCAGTGCCGGACCCTCATGTCCAAGTGCCTGCAGCATGCTTTCGCCAAGATGTACCGGGTCGGCAACCGACGTCTGTGCCACAAACGCATTGCGTTGCGCGAGTGCGAGCAGCCCCAGGCTTCCTCGCGGGTTGTTGATCGCCGCATCGCGCAGCCCCAGGTCCATGCTGCTCAGTACCAGCACCTTGACCGGCAGGCCGGAGTTCAGCAACCAGATCAACTGGCTGAGTCCCTGTCCTGCAAGCATCTCGTCGCTGCCGATCAGCACGAGCGGTGGGCAGATCTCGAGCTCCTCTTCGCTCAGGTCCTGCCAACAGAGGCGTGTCAGCGCTTCGCGCTTCCAGTCGGCGCCATCGGGCTGGTCGACTTCGAGGCGCGCCTGGCGTAGCAGGCGAACAAGCTCCGTGGTTTCGTCCAGGTGTCCCTCGACCAGGCCGGCGGAAAGTTGTGCAGCATCGCCACTCATGTCGACAACAACCGGTGCCTGGAACGGGTTATGCGGGAAAGCAGCAGCCCATTCTGCGACGCTGCCACCTGCGACGGTCAGGCCATAGCGGGCGCGACCGAGACCATGCTCGCCGGCAACGAGCCGGTGATGTGCTGCCGTAATTCTGTTCGATAGCTCGATCAGCCTGAGCAGATAGCCGGTATCGATAGAATGATCGCCCGCCGCTTCTCCGACACCTTCGGCCAGGTCCTGCAGGTCGATCCGTGGGCTCGTGGTCTGCTGCAGCTTCTCGGTGACGGCATCGAGGTCTTCGACGGCCAGGGTGCCCGAGAGTGTGTCGTTGATCAGTGCGGCGACTGCCTCGCCGGCCTCATGCAATGTTTCTGCAAAGCGCTGCATCAGCGGTTGCTGGTGGAATTCGGTTGCGGACAGGGCCAGTCGGACCGCTATCTTCTCGCCGGAGCCGGCTTCCGCCGGATCGCCGCCGGCCAGCGCGAACTGGCAAAAGCGTGACAACAGTATGGAGGCCATCGTGCCGATCTCCGGGTTGTCCGCAACGCGTTCGAGCGTCTTTGACGCAGTGTCGGGCGTGCCCGCCCAGGTCGTCCAAAGTGCTCGCGCCTTATCAAGCGAGGCCTCATCCTGGGGGCTGCCACGCAGTGCGTCGGCTTCGCAGCTGTTAACGCAAATACCACAGGACTTGCACGCTTCCGGGTTGATCACGATCGACAGGAGCTCTGCGCTGTCTTTCTTCTGCGCTTCGGCATCCTGGAAAAACGGCTTTGTGACAGCGACAGGTAATGCACCCATTGCCTCACTAATGCTCCCTATACCGTCCTGGATGGCCTGCTTGCGCTCGTCCGGCAACGGCATTTTGTCCTGTAGCCAGGCATAGGAGTCGTGAAGCATCTGGCCAAAGGTCGGCGATGCTTCTTCGGCCTTCTTGTTACTGGCGATGATGCGCGACGCGAGTTTTGACGATACCTGGCGCACGGCGTCTGCGCCGGTGAGTCCAATTCCCGCATCAATCAGTGCAGCTGGTGTGGATGCAACGACGCCGATGGCGCTGTCCGGGCAATTCGTCCAGCACTTGCCACAGCCGGTGCAAAGCGTGGGGTCGAAAGCCGGCATCGTTCGGCGCGCTTTGCTGGTGTCGGTAAAGGTCGAACTCAGCGGCGGCATGGTGCCGGTTGCGAGAAACGGATCGGCAGTCAGGCGATCCGCCTGGCCGTCGCGGTACAACACGCCCGTCTGGTCCCAGAAGCGGGGCAGGCTTGCTACATGATCGTCGTCGCGACCGAGATGACGCACGGCCGCCGGTGTTTCACCTGCCCAGCGATCCTGCGTAATGGTTGCCGCGTCGTTCTCGACCTCGACAACCTGTTCGAGGCCAGCCTGAAATGCGGCTGCCATTTGGTCGCGGCGATCCACGTCGACACCCTCAAGCAGGTTTCTGCGTGCGGCTATGACCCGGCGTGACTTGTGCGCAACAATTCCGGCGTTTATCAATACGCCAAAGAGACCACCCAGCAGCGATTCCGGCACGTCGAGGCTGTCGGCCTCCAGGGGGACGCGGAATAGCTTCGCTTCCTTGCCAACCAGAACTTCACCGCGCGGCACGTGCAGCGTGATATCGGCAACCAGTGCATCACCTTGATCCTGCATTGATGCGTCGCCGTAGGTGAGCCAGTCGACGCGGGCGTCGGACCAGCGGTCCCACGAGACTGCCGGCCGGCTACGTACGTGGCCTTCGTCCAGTTTGTGGAGCAGCGCGCCAGCCGCATCGAGAAGTCCTTCGCCGTAGCTGCCGCTGATTCTGTGGATGGCGATTGTCAGCGCGTTTTCCGGTAGCGGTGTGACTGCATCCTGAGCGGCGCGGACGCCGAGTCTGGCGACGTCAGGATAGGCTCGCCGCATCGCGTCGAGCATGACTTCACGCTTGGGTTGCTCGCCCGAGGTGTCATCGAAATTCACGCCGAGGAAAAGGGATGTCCCTGACGGTTGGTCAGTACGCGTACCCAGTGCGACGAGGTCGGCCACGCGCAGTGGCAATCCGCCGACGCCATAGGCAACGGGTACAAAGGTCGGGCGCTGCTGGCTGTTGTCGCGATCCAGGCATGCACGAACTTCGCGAGTCAGCGGTGGTTCGCCGGACAGCGGTGTATCCATGCGTTCCAGGACGAATACGCGGTCACGTCCTGTCAGCGCTGCGGCAATTTCTGTGCCGGGGAAAGGTCGGAGTGAGTGGATCCCGAGTACCCCGACTTTGATCTTTTGTTCCTTGCGCAAACTATCCGCGGCCGCACGCGCCGTCTCAACGGCCGACCCCTGCGCCAGCAGCACGGTTTTGGCGTCATCCAGCCGGTATCTGGAAATGGCTGAGTAGCTTCTGCCGGTTTTGCGGGCGAACAGCTCGAAGGACTGCGCCAGCGATTCCACGACAAAGGCATCAAAAAATGGTCCGCGGGCGAATGCGCCGAGCGCGTAGCTTTCTTTATCGAACAGCGCGCCTGCAAGCATCGGCTCATCGAGGTCGTGCCAAGCGGGAACGCGGCGGCGGGATTCGCCGAACAGCAGTTTTTGCGCCTCGGTCGGTGACTCGATTTGCTCGCGAGCCCTGCCGAGAAACGCGTTGACCTGGGCCGGCGATAACAGCCGGACGTCCTGCGGTGCGAGCGCGGTTTGCTCGCCGTCCATGATGACCATACCCGGCACCAGCGATTCTTCAGCCACGCGCCTGGCGATGTAGGTGAAGTCGACAGCCTCCTGCACATTGGCGGCGAACAGCATGAAAAAACCCGAGTCCGCGCTCAGGTGGACGGTCTCGTGGCCGCTGCAGAGCGCGGCGCCATGTCCCGCCGCGGCACGCGTACCTACGTGGAGAACCAGCGGCGCGTGCTTGCCGGCTGCCGAGATCAGCAGATCCTGTGTCGCCGCGATATCCGTGCCGGACAGGAAAGCCGTCGCGCGTCGGCCTGCCAGTGCGAGGCCGGTCACCGCGGCAACAATACCGCGGGGTCCTTCAGCGGTTTGCGCCGCCAGCGCTTCACCAAAAAAATTGCTGCCGCCGTGTGCGAGTTCACCGAGCCATACCGTGTCGGCGTCTTTGGACGGCATCGAACCACCGAGTACCGCGTTGCTGGCGATGCTGGCTTCGGATATCGCTACAGCGCTGTTGCCATCGAGCACGGTTTCCAGGCCTTCTTCCCGGATATCCGAACCTGCAGGCGCGCCGAACACCTTGCGATACCAGCGAATTGCGATATTACGCATGTCTGGATTCCTGCTCCTGAAATTGTTCCCGCTCAAGCCAAACAATCGAGTGAGTGGCACAGCGAAACACTGCGTCAGGCCTGGGTTCTCCACCGCTGGAATAATCGATGACGGGAAGATTGTCTTGCATGGTGATCAATCCGGGAGCCGCGTCCGCTACGCACTTGCCGCAGGCGTCGCAGGCTACTTCGCAAAGCTGTGTTGCGGCCTCGCCGGCCAGCGGAATATTGCATTGCACATACAGATTCTGGCTGAGCGGCATGAGTTCAAACAGATCCCTGGGGCACGCCGCAACGCAGTCAGGGCAGGCGCGGCATTTCTCGGTATCCACCTGCGGGAGACCGTTGGCATTCATGTGTATTGCATCGAAGGTGCAGGCACGCTCGCAATCGGCCAGGCCGAGACAACCCCACGAGCATCCCTTTCCGCCACCCGATACAACCGCTGCGGCGCGACAACCTTCGAAACCGAGATACTCGGCAATCTGGTTAGCCTGCAGATGGCCACCGGAGCAACGCAGTCGCGCGACCAGTTTTTCCTGCCTGCCCGCATCGACCTGCAAGTACTCTGCAATCTGTTCGATATTGTCGTCGGTACTGACCGTGCACTGGCCCGGATCGACCTCACCGCTAACCAGTTTTTCGGCAAACGGCAGGCAGCCGGGTTGCCCGCAGGCGCCGCAATTTGTTCCCGGCAGCAGCTCGTTGGTTGCCTCGATACGCGGGTCTTCGTCGACCTTCAGGAATCGTTGCGCAATCGCGAGGATCGTGCCGAAAAACAACCCAATCCCAACCATGATGGCCGGTGCTACGAGCATGCTGTTCATCAGTTGAAAGGCGCCGCGCGGGCGATCAGGTCGTCCAGGCCCGGCTCATTCGGGTTCAGCGGTTTACCCGGATGGATGCACTTGGCAGGGCAGATCTCGGCCGCCGCCACGAGGTCGGCGTACGGGCCGGCATTTACATCCTTGATGATCGCCTGTTTGTCACCGTTGTACACAAACATCATCTTGTTTATGCCCATGCAGTCGTCGCAAGTGGTGCACATTGCGGTATCGAGCCACGGTTCGTCGAAACTCAACTCCTCTTCGGGCTCTTCCTCCGCCGCAGGCCGAGGTTCGGCTGCTGCATCTTCGGCAGCTGCTTCCTGTATTGCAGGTTCGGCCGCTGGCATCGTGGCAAGCTGGCTGCCGTCGCCGACCATGCCGGAGAGATCGGCGCCCATCAGGAC